>NZ_JACBXA010000076.1 GCF_013870515.1 Streptomyces albidus (ex Kaewkla and Franco 2022)
CAATGCGCTGCCGGTCCGTCGGCCGAAGGGCGTCCGTGCCGGCGGCGACGCCGACAGCGCCACCTCAACGGACGAGCGTGACGATCCGATGGTCGCCGCCGCCGAGCAGGCGATCCGCGACTCCGGGGCCATACCGACCGTGGAAGGCCCTCCCGGGGCGCCGTCGGCACCCACCTCGCCGTCGTCCGACCTCCCCTCGGATTCCGTGCCCGAACAGCACGGCCGGGCGGCGCGTGAGGAGCCGGACGCCGAGGCGGCACGACCGGGCACCACTGCTGACGCTCCGGAGCCCGCCCCCGACGTGCCGTCCGCGAGGGAGGCACCGGCCTCAACGGCCCCCGAGGAGACCGGAGTCGAGACGGCCCCTGACGCCGGGGAGCCGCAGCCGAGAATCACCGACAAGGGACTGCCCAAGCGCACGCCGCAGCAAGTGGCGGCGCAGACGGCTCCCACGCAGCCCCGCAAGCAGAGCGCCAACGCCGATGAGCTGCGCCGTCGTCTGGGAGGCTTCCAGCGCGGTGCGCAGCACGGACGCCGTGACGCGGCGGTCGAGTCGGGCGCTGAAGAGGATGAGACTGATCAGCGGGGGGCGCAGTCAGATGGTGGCACCGCCGAGGAGGCTCGCACGTGAACGCGCCCACCACGCGTACGACCGGCAGCACTCAAGCGCGCAATCTGCGCTGGCTGTTGGAAAACCTTGTCGACGAGGTGCCGGGCATCCTGTCCGTCGCCGTCGTCTCCTCGGACGGGCTGCTGTTGCTGTCCTCCGACCCCGGGCGGGACGAACCGGCGGCCGATGAGGCCCCGTCTGGTCCGTCCCGGCAGGAGAGCGAAGCCGGCGCCGGCGACGAGCAGACTCCACCCGCTCGCCGGGAGACCAGACGCACAGGGCCGAAGGGTTCGAGTGCCGATCTGGCCACCATCGTCTCGGGCCTGGGCTCACTGACCCTGGGCGCCGCGAAGCTGATGGACGGCGGAGAGATCCGGCAGACGATGATCGCCATGGACGAGGGCTCGCTCTTCGTGATGTCGATCAGCGACGGCTCGCTGCTCGGTGTGCACGCCACACCCGACTGCGACATGAGCGTCATCGCCTATCACATGGCGCTGTTCGTCGGCCGCGCCGGCCACGTCCTCACCCCCGAACTCCGCAACGAACTGCGCACGTCGATGGAGCTGGACCAGTGACACCTGCTGCTTCCTCCCAACCGCCCTTGCCCGTACGACGCGGCGAGACCGGCAAGTCCAAGCGCGTACGCCCGTACACCATCACCGGTGGGCGTACCCGCTTCGGTCACGTGCTGCTGGTCGAGACGATCGTCGCCGCGATCGAAGCACCGGAGGAACGCCCGGAGCTGACCTCGGGCGGCCTGCGGGACCGGGTGATGCCGGAAATGCGGGCGATCGTCGAACTGTGCCGCCGCATGCGGTCGGTGGCCGAGATCGCCGCACTGTTGAAGATGCCGCTGGGCGTGGTCCGCGTTCTGCTCAGCGACCTCGCCGATCAAGGACGTGTGCGCGTACACGGCACCGGGCACGGCAGTGACCGTCCCGACCGTGCGCTGCTGGAAAGGGTGCTGGGTGGACTTCGCAGGCTCTGAGCCGGTCGTGGAAAGGGCACGGAGCGCGAACGGCGCTTCGCAGAGCTCTCCGGAGATACAGAACTGGCAGCAGGATCTCTCCCGCGCCCCGATATCCACCAAGATCGTGGTGGCGGGCGGCTTCGGCGTCGGGAAGACGACCCTCGTCGCGTCGGTCTCCGAGATCGAGCCGCTGACGACCGAGGCACTGATGACGCAGGCGAGCGAGGCGACCGACGACCTCGCCTCGACGCCGGAGAAGACCACCACCACGGTCGCCATGGACTTCGGGCGCATCACGCTCGAGGACGACCTCGTGCTCTTCCTGTTCGGCACCCCCGGACAGCAGCGCTTCTGGTTCATGTGGGACGACTTGGTCCGTGGGGCGATCGGCGCCGTCGTCATGGCGGACACGCGCCGGCTGGAGGACTGCTTCCCGGCACTGGACTATTTCGAGAGCTGCGGGTTTCCATACGTCGTCGCGGTGAACCACTTCGAGGGCACCGCCGCCTACGCGGCGGAGGACGTACGAGAGGCTCTGTCGGTGCCCGAACAGGTTCCCGTCGTGATCATGGATGCGAGGGACCGGGCCACAGTCGTGAAGTCCCTGCTCGCGCTGGTCGGTCACGCCCTGGACGTCACGCCCGCCTGAGGCGGGCGAGCAACTGCACGTACGCACGGAGAAGAGAGACCCGTCATGCGGAAGATACTCATCGTCGGAGCCGGCCAGGCCGGGCTCCAACTCGCGCTCGGCCTCCAGTCACACGGCTACGAGGTCACCGTGATGTCGAACCGCACGGCGGACGAGATACGCGGCGGCCGTGTCATGTCGACGCAGATGCAGTTCGACCAGGCGCTCCAGCACGAGCGCGACATCGAGGCCAACTTCTGGGAGAGCCAGGCGCCCAAGGTCGAAGGGCTCGGCGTGTCCGTGGCCGACCCCGAGTCCGCCCACGGCCCCGGCGAGACCCAGCGCGCCATCAACTGGCTCGGAAACCTGGACGCCTACGCGCAGTCCGTCGACCAGCGGGTGAAGATGGCCGGCTGGATGGAGACCTTCGCGCAACGGGGCGGCCAGTTGGTGATCCACGGCGCGGCGGTCTCCGATCTGGACTTCTTCGCGACCAGGTACGACCTGGTCCTCGTCGCGGCCGGCAAGGGCGAGCTCGTCTCGATGTTCGAGCGGGACGCGGAACGCTCCCCGTACGACGCGCCGCAGCGCGCTCTGGCCGTCAGCTACGTCAACGGCCTCGGCCCCCGTCCCGAGCACCCCGACACCGAGGCCGTGCGCTGCAACCTCGTGCCGGGCGTCGGCGAACTGTTCGTCATGCCCTGCCTGACGACCTCCGGACGCTGCGACATCCTCTTCTGGGAGGGCATCCCGGGAGGGCCGCTCGATGTCTTCCAGGGCATCAAGGACCCGGGCGAGCACCTGGCCAAGACCCTGGAGCTGATGGAGTCCTTCACGCCCTGGGAGTACGCGCGGGCCACGAAGGTGGAGCTGACGGACGCCAACGGGACACTCGCCGGGCGGTACGCCCCGACCGTGCGCAAGCCCGTCGGGCACCTGCCCGGCGGCGGAGCCGTGCTCGGTGTCGCCGACGTCGTCGTCGCCAACGACCCGATCACCGGCCAGGGTTCGAACTCCGCGTCCAAGTGCGCAGCGGCCTACCTGGCGTCCATCCTGGAGAGGGGCGAGGAGCCCTTCGACGAGAAGTGGATGCAGCAGACCTTCGACCGTTTCTGGTCAGAGGTCCAGCACACGACCAAGTGGACGAACGCGATGCTGGCCCCGCCGCCGGAGCACATCCTCAATCTGATCGGCGCGGCCGGCCAGCTCCAGCCCGTCGCCGACCGCTTCGCCAACGGCTTCAACGACCCCTCGGACTTCGAGGAGTACTTCTACGACCCGGAGAAGGCCGAGGCCTACCTCGGAAGCGTCGCCGGGGGCTGAAGGGTCTCCGACCGGCAACCCAGCTGTGGTTCTCGGCCGTTGTGAGTCGTCATCGGTGACTCTCGTACGGCTCACGGACGGCCCGAGGCCGTCAACGGGCTGACAGCCGTGGGGACGCCCTGCGACGCAGTGACGCACGAGCGACGCCCTGCCCCGTCACGGGGTGGGGCGTCGTGCTCTGCCCGGGTCGCAGACGTCGCAGTGCTCGATGCGCCGGTCGGACCGCTCGCGGCACGGGACTTCGCTCCGGCAAGCGAGGCTCGACGCTCGGCGTCTACGTCAGACACCGCTCAGGACACGATCGAGCGCTGCCCGGCCTGCGGGCCCCCAAGTCGGCTTGCCGCCAGGAAGGCCGCGATCCCCGTTCCGGCCCATGAGCATGAGGAACAGGCTCTTCAGAGCGGCCAGCCCGCGGGCGCGCCGGATCGTCGCCTCGTCCGCATGCGCGTACACGTCGAAGAACCGTGAGGCTGCGCCCGCAGGAAGGAGCACCCAGGCGGCCGCGAGGTCCCACGCCGGATCGCCGGCGAACATGTCGCCGAAGTCGATCACGCCCGAGAGCGTCCCGTCCGAGACGACGACGTTCGCGGGATGCAGGTCGCCGTGCACCCAGAGCTGCGGGCCCTCCCACTCGGGCGCCGCGACTGCGTCGTCCCAGACGGCCCGGACCGCGTCGGCGAGGTCGTCGGGTGCAACGGCCTGAAAGAAGCCGTCGAAGCTGTCCGTGCACTTCTTGGGGTGAGCGCCGCGGTCCCCACTGAGCGGCGCGTCTTCGGGCGCCTCCACATGGAGTGCCCTGAGGAAGTTCGCCAGAGTGTCGGCCGCGTGTTCGCCGCGGCTGATGGAGGTGTGGTCCAGCGGCTCGCCGGGGACCCACGTCATCACGGTCCAGTGCTTGGGGAAGCGCTGGGACGGTTCGCCGGACCGCACCGGGGTCGGCACCGGGAGCGGCAGGCGCGGCGCCAGCACGGGCAGCCACCGCCGCTCCTTGAGCTGGAGCTCCGGGGTGGGGTCCATGCGCTGCATGCGCACGGCCAACTCGTCCCCGAGGCGCCACATTTGATTGCCCCAGCCGCCTGCCACCTCGCGGACGGCCAGCCCCGCAAGGTCCGGATGCTGCTCCTGCAGCAGGTCGCGGACAAGGTCTGCGGTGATCTCGATGTGGGAGTCGGTCATGCGAAGCCACACTAGGCCGCCCCGGAGCGGAGGTCGTTCGGACCGCTCGTCAGGACCCGGCGATCCGGCGAAGGGCGGCCGTCGCGCCCGGGGTTCCTCCCGGTGCGCGACGGCCGTCACCTCGTCCGTCCGGGCCCACTCCGGACGGAAAGCGGGCGGGGAAGGGGACCCGCCCGCGGCCCGTGACGCCGGACCCGCTCGGGGCCCGGCGCGACAAGCAGCTCAGATCAGCCGTTTGGGCAGTACGTACACCCGCAGCGGACGCTTGCCTGCATCGGGCCGCACCGCGCCCCGTACGGCGCCGACAGAGCGCATACGGGAGATCTTCACGGAACTGCCCGGACGGGGAGCGTGCACCACCTTGCCGCGGCCCGCGTACATGGCCACGTGCGACGCGGCCTTGTAGTAGATGACGAGATCGCCGGGGCGCACCTTGTTCACGGGGACACGGCGCAGCGTCTTCCACTGACCCTGGCTGGTGCGGGGGATGGACCGCCCGGCGCGACGCCAGGAGGTCGAGGTGAGGCCCGAGCAGTCGTAGGCCTTGGGGCCGGCCGCCCCGTACCGGTAGGGCTTGCCGATCTGACGCAGCGCGTACCTGACCGCCCTCGCTCCCGATGACGACGGCTTGCGGCGCACCTTCGGGCGGTGGAACGAGGCGGCCGACATCAACGTGTACCGGGCGCCGGTCTGTTGGGCGCCCGCCTGCTGCGCACCGGTGTTCTGTGTGCCCTCCAGGTCGCGCATACGGCTGAGCCGGTCGGCGGAGAGGGTGGCCAGGAGCCGCTCGACCTGGCGCAGCCGGGACCGTACCGTGTCGCGCTGCTGCTTCTCCCGCTTCGTCAGGCGCTGCTGCTTCGCGAGCGAGGAGCGGGCGGTCTCGGTGAGCTTCCGCTGTCTGCGCTCACCGGCGACGAGCCGATGGACGGTCAGAGCCTGGTGTGCGGCGGCCCGTTCGAGCAGGTGCACACCGTCCATCGCGGCACGCGGGTCACGCGTGAGCAGCAGCTGCACGACCGGGGGGAGCCCGGTGTCGCCGCGGCGGTACTGCTGGCGGGCCAGGCGCCCGGCCTCACGGCGGCTCTCGGCGAGCACGGAGCGCACCGAAGTGAGCGCCTGCTCCGCCTCATTGGTGCGCTTGCGCTGCCGGGTCAGCTTCACGGCCGTCGAGTTGTACGCGTCGGTGGCCGTCTCCGTCCTGGAGTACATGACCTGGAGGTCGCGCAGGAGTTCGCTGACGGGCTTGCCCGAGGGGTCCGCGATGCTCGGCGTGGGTTGGAAGGCGAGTGCCGCCACCGTCGCTGCTGCCACTGCCCCGGCTCCGACGGAGCGTAGGTCAGGAAGGTGTGACACCGTGCTCGCCTCCGATCGACTCGATACCGGAGTGATCGTGCACGGCGGTCGTTGTTACCGGTGAGGATGGCGGGCGCCCGGCCCGGGTCCGTCACCCGAAGGGTGAGCGGGCGTCGTCCGTGCGGCGGCAGCGAGGCGCGATCGGGGTGGCAGCTTCAACGGGCTTGTCCCGGTGAGGCCGTGGACGCTCACCTGCCGAACAGGCGCCTGCCCCCCAAGCGGCGTGCGGCGTCTGCGACCAGACCGATCTCGTGCAGGTACGCGTCGGGCAGCCAGTGCGTGCCGGGTCGTTCAGCGGTGTCGGCCAGATCGAGCGCGTTGGCGAGCACCTTCGCGGAGGGCCGGGAGTCCGCTGTCTTGTGCAGGCAGGCGAACAGCGCGGGGCAGAGGCTGTCCGGCACGCCGGTCAGATCGGGATCCTCACGCGCCATCGGCAGCATGTTCCCGGCGAAGGGCCGGTGGGCGCTCGAGGCGAAGACGAGGGTCGCGCCGAGGTCGAATACGTCGTCGGCCATCTCGTCGCTGCCCGGGCCGCTCATCCGCCCCAGGGCGAGGCCGTAGTCGACGGCCTGCGGCGTGTCCGCGGTGAGCAGGACGTTGTGAGCGCCGAGATCGCGGTGGGATATGTGAACGGAGTGAAGGGCGATCAACGCACGTGCGAGCGCCCCTCCCAGCGCGCGGACCGCGGACTCGGGCAGCGGGCCGTACTGCGCGACGAGGGACTCCAGCGAGGGACCGGGCACGAATTCGGAGGCGATCCAGGGCCGGGCGCCGTCGAGTTCGCAGCCGGCCGCGTCCGCGACGAAGCGACTGCGCATGCTCGCCGCAGCTGTCTGCATCTCCTGCCGCAGCCGCGCCCGCAGCGGGCGATCACGAATCAGCTCGGGGCGCAGAGTTCGCACAGCGACCAACTGTTTGCGCGCACCGCGCTGCGGTGCTCCACGCCCGAGGTAGACGGTGCCCATGCGGCCGCTGCCCAGCACCCCGTGCAGGCGGTAGGGGCCCAACTGCTGGGGGTCCGTGCTGCCGAGACCAGCCATCCCTTGGATCACGCTCAGCAGACTAGGGGGCACTGGGCGTGCAGGGGGATACGGAAAACAGAACCTACTGAGTTCTTCGCAAACTTCACATGAGACTCAGACATCATCACCGAACTCGCGATAGGTACCTGCACCGAACCGTCCGTATCCGGACGATCTTCGTGGGGTGGAGCCGCTCCAGCGTGGGAGCGCAGCGCGCACGCTGGGGATTCACTGCCGGCGGGCCGCATCCTCTCAGAGCTCGCTCGGAGAAGGAAGCGTGGTGCGGCTGTGCCGACGCGGTGACGCGGCGCAGTGCCTCGTTGTCCGGGCGGGGAGGTGCCGGATCGGCGGACGCATTTCATGACGACTTGTCAGAAGTGAGGCGGAGTCGCCGGTACGCGACCGTCCGGAGGCAGCCCGACGAACCCGCGGACCTCTCCGGCCTGCGCCGGAGAGCGCCGGGAGCCCTAACTGCTCCACGGCCAGCGGAGCTTGCCGCGCGGGCGTTCGTCCGGTTCGTGTACGTACTTCCAGCCGCGGGGGAGCCCCAGTCGAGGGGTGAGGCTCGCCGGGTGAAGCCGGTAGACGTGCACGGTGTTGCTGTCGCCGTCCGCGGAGGGCACGGGCACCTCGTAGGTCTTGGGCGGGCGGCCGTTGGCTCCCACGAGGACCGGCAGTATGCGCCCGTCCATCGGCCCGCCGACGAAGATCGTCTCCTCGCTGCGCATCCAGAGTCTCCGCTCAGCTCTCGTCGGGGCCGGGGCAGGCCAGCGAGCGCGGGCCCGGCCCCTCCTCGCCGAGTTTGTCGTAGGGGTTGGCCAGCGCGCAGTGGCTCAGGGAGAGGCAGCCGCAGCCGATGCACTCGGTGAGGTGGTCTCGGAGCTGAGTCATCAGCTTGATGCGCTGGTTGAGGTCCTCCCGCCAGCACTCCGAGACGCGCGCCCAGTCCTCCCGGGTCGGCGTGCGGTTCTCGGGAAGCAGTGCGAGTGCCTCGCGGATGGCGGCCAGGGGGATGCCGAGGCGTTGCGAGGCGCGGATGAAGGCGACCCTGCGCAGGGTGTCGCGGCTGTAGCGACGCTGGTTGCCGGAGGTGCGGCGGCTGTTGATCAGGCCCTCGCGCTCGTAGAAGCGCAGTGCGGATGTGGCCACCCCGGCGCGCTCGGCGAGCTCGCCGACGGTCGCCTCTTTGGCCTGCCAGGACAGATGAGTGGACATGGCCGAAGAGTACGCGGTCTTCAAGCTCGCTTTAAGTTCTGCTCGGGAACCGGTCACCGACCTGACGGGATCACGACCACGACCGGCAGTGCGCCGCCCGCTTCCCGCCGTGCGCGTCAGAGCAGATGGCCCTTGTCCGTGACGACCGGCAGCATCCGCCGTGCCAGCTCGCCGACCGGACCGTCCCGCTCCTCCAGGTCCAGGGCGCGGCGCACGATGCCGGCGGTCTCGGCGTCACGCGTGGCCGAGGCCATCAGCAGGGCGACGAAGTGGTCCAGCAGCCAGTCGCGCAGTTCGCCGAGCGGCGGCTGCTTGTCCTCGTCGAGCCAGATCAGGGAGGCGGCCTCGACGACGGTGATCCAGGTGCTCACGGTCATGCGCAGCCGCGGGCCCGCCCGCTGGCCTTCCTTCCCGGCAGCGCGCTTCGAGTGCTCCCCCTCGCCCCCCTGCTCGTCCGCGTCGCCCTCCGGGCCCTCCGGCTGGAAGCCGAGGTGGAAGAGGATCTGGTCCGCGGCCGTACGCCGGACCTCGTCCACTATCGCGTGCGTGCGGGAGGTCTGTACGACGCTGCCGCCCTGGAGCAGGGCCATGAAACCCGCGTCGTGCTCGTCCACGAACGCGAGGTAGCGGTCGAGGGCGCGCGCGAGCCGGCGGGTCAGCGGACCGGTCTGCGCTTCGGCGAAGCAGTCCTCCAGCTCGTCGGCGGCGCTGCGCAGCGCCGCTTCGTACAGCTGCTGCTTCCCGCCGGGGAAGTAGCGGTAGACCAGCGGCCGTGACACTCCCGCGGTGGCTGCGACGTCGTCGAGCGAGACGTCTTCGGGCGGGTTGTGCGCGAAGAGCCCGAGCGCGGCACCGATCAGCTGCGTACGCCGCTGGTCCACGGTCAGTCTGCGATAGGCCGGGGCGGTGCCGCTGCTGCTCATCCTCCGAGCGTAACCGCAGCACCGCCGCGCACAGCCAGGACCTCGGGACCGGTGCGGAGACCGGTACCACCGGGACAGGGGCGGAGCCGGGGGAGCGGGAGGGCGCTACTTCGCGAGAAGCCCCGAGCTGACCCACAGCTTCCGGCCGACGCCACGCATGACTCCGATCTCGTCCAGGAAGTCCGTCAGCCGCCGGGCGCCGGTCTGCATGACCTCGCGGCGGTGGCCGCTGGCCTTGACCTGGGCCATGGCCTCGCGCTTGTCCAGCCCGACGTTCGTGTAGACCTCGGGGTTGATGAAGGAGATGGAGAAGACGCGGGCCGCCTCGCCGGAGCTGATGCGGGTGAACTCCGCCTCCCAGCGCGGGCAGTCGACCATCTGACGGCGCAGCTCCTCGCGTGCGTAGCGCACGTGACGTGCCTCCTCGACGACGTGGATGCGCGTGACGCCCCGCACCAGGGGCTGGACGCGGTCGTCGGGGAAGGTCAGCCGCTGCATCCAGTCGAGGATCTCCTCGCCGAGCAGCGTCGCGGTGAAGGAGCCCGGGGTGGTGGAGATGCTCTTGAGCAGCCGAGCCAGATTGTGGTGGACCCGCGAGACCCGGTACTCGGGGGTGCCGCCCTTGGTGATCAGGCGGGCGAACATCTTCGAGTGCCGGCACTCGTCCTCGATCTCGGTGAGGGCGTACCGGACGTGGCTGCTGGTGAGCGGCTTGTCGTAGATGTGGCGCACGAGCAGCTGCATGAGGATGACCTCGAACCAGATGCCGAGCGAGGCGAGCGAGGCCGCCTCGTGCCGGGCCAGGTCCAGGCGCTGCTCCTGCGACATCCGCTTCCACAGGGGGGTGTCGTAGAGCGAGACCAGCTCCGGCGGCCAGAACCATTTGCCGTCCTCGAAGGGGGCGTCCCAGTCGAGCTCGGTGTCGGGGTCGAACGAGTGCTTCTTGGAGGACACCAACAGGCGCTCGGCGACCTCTTCCCGGTCCTTGAGCAGGCCGAGTGCGTCCCGGAGCGTCTCGCGTCCGGTGTCCTTGACGGGGGCGGAGTCGGTCGTGGCCGCTGGGCTTGGGGTCATGCTGGGGCACCTCTTCGTGGGTTACCGAAGGTTACGTCAGCCGTCCATTCTTATGAGACTGCTTGTCAGCAAGCACGTCAATCCCCTCGACGCACATTGCGCCGCGTTTGTTGACCCACCGGTAACAGGCGTGTGAACCTGCCAACCGGCTGTCCGTAGCCCGGAGTCAGGAGGCGTCCATGTCCACGCACGACCTCTACGTCCAAGGTCCCGGAGCGCAAGGATGGGAGGTCCCGGCATCCGGCTCGGCCCGGTTCAGCTGGGACTACGACGACGGCCGCGACCGGCTTCTCGCCCTCTACCAGAAGGGCAAGGACAAGCAGTGGGACGGTCAGCTGCGCATCGACTGGGACCTCGAGGTCGATCCGAAGGACCCCCTCGGCACCCCTGACGAAGCCATGTCGATCTACGGCACGTCCTACTGGGGCAAGATGAACGCCGCTGACCGTGCCGAGCTGCGGCAGCACTACGCGTCCTGGCAGTTCAGCCAGTTCCTCCACGGCGAGCAGGGAGCCATGGTCTGCGCCGCCAGGATCGTGGAGTCGGTCCCGGACCTGGACGCGAAGTTCTACTCGGCGACCCAGACCATGGACGAGGCCCGGCACGCGGAGATCTACGGGCGCTTCCTGCACGAGAAGGTCGGGATGGTCTACCCCATCAACGACAACCTTCAGTCCCTGCTGGGCGACACCCTCCGCGACTCCCGCTGGGACATGCCCTACCTCGGGATGCAGGTGCTCATCGAGGGCCTGGCGCTGGCCGCCTTCGGCATGATCCGCGACACCACCGACAAGCCGCTGCCCAAGCAGATCCTTGCCTACGTGATGCAGGACGAGGCGCGGCACGTCGCCTTCGGCCGCATGGCGCTGCGCGACTACTACAAGCAGCTGACGGAGGCGGAACTCCGCGAGCGCGAGGAGTTCGTCATCGACGGCTGCTATCTGATGCGCGACCGCCTCAAGGGCGTCGAGGTCCTGGAGAACTTCGGCATCCCGCGCGACGAGGCCGAGACCTTCAGCGAGCAGTCGGACTTCCTGAAGCTGTTCAGGCAGCTGCTCTTCAGCCGCATCGTGCCCTGCGTCCGGGACATCGGCCTGTGGGGTGAGCGGCTTCAGAGGGCCTATGTGGACATGGGCGTCTTCGAGATGGGAAACCAGAATCTCGACCTGCTGATGGCACAGGACGAGGAGATCGCCGAGAAGCTCGACGCGGAGCGCTTCGCGGCGGAAGAGGCCGAGCGGACCGCGGAGGTCGCCGACGCGATCGCTCAGGGCGAGCGCGAGGAGTAACCGCCGGCACCCTGCTCCGGCAGGCGTCGTCGCGGCCTTTCGGGCCGCTCCGCCCCCTGCACCACCCCGACCCCGGACGCGCTGTGGCGTGCCGGGGTCCTACGTGTGGCATAAGGCGTCTCCTGGACGTAGTTTGAAGGGGATCGGGAGTTACGAGCGGTGTTGTAACTCTTCGGGTGCTTTCGAGCACCTTGTGCTTCGGCCAGTAGGCACAGCTGCGGGAGGGCGGTCAGCGCCGCCGCGCTTGATCGCTGTGTCCGCTCCCGCGGTGATGCGCTACCCGTAGATCACCGTGCACCGGGAGGCAGCAGTCATGTCAGCCGTACGTTTCCGTGCGAAGCACGCACGCCATCCGCATGACGATGCACCCGAGACCGCGGCTCACTTCGAGCGCATCACGTCCCTGCCCGACGGGCCGGAGAAGGAAGAGCTGCGCCAGGAGGTCGTCAGGGCGTGGATGCCGATGGCCGACCGGCTCGCCCAGCGGTTCCGCAACCGCGGGGAGAACCTCGAGGACCTCCAGCAGGTCGCCGCGCTGGGCCTGGTCAAGGCCGTGGCCCGGTACGACCCCTCGCGGGGGTGCGCCTTCGAGAGCTTCGCCGTTCCGACCATCGTGGGCGAGATCAAGAGGCACTTCCGCGACTACATGTGGGATCTGCATGTGCCGCGTCGGGTCCAGGAGCTGCGCAACCGTGTACGGGCGAGCAGCCGTGAACTAGGAGTCACGCTGGACGACCGCTCGCCGACGGTGGCCCAGATCGCCGAGCACAGCGGGCTCAGCCAGGAGGACGTGGTCGTCGGCATGGAGGCGCTGGAGAGCTACAGCGCCCTGTCCCTCGACGCCGAACTGTCCAAGAACGAGGACGGTTACTCCCTTCTGGACACCCTCGGCGCCACCGAACCCGGCTTCGACCGCGTGACCTACCGCGAAGCCGTCAAGCCGCAGCTGCGGAACCTTCCCGAGCGCGAGCGCTACATCCTCTACCTGCGCTTCTTCTGCGACATGACGCAGAGCAGCATCGCCGAGCAGCTGGGCATCTCCCAGATGCACGTCTCCCGCCTCATCAGCCGTACGTGCGAGCGCCTGCACCGTGAGGTCGAAGCAGAGGTGGCGGCACGCGCTTCGGAGCGCACGCCGATCACCGTCTGACCGGACGGAGTTCCGCCGGGGCCCGGCCGGCGTCCACCGCCGGGCCCGCTGCGGCGCGGCCCGGCGGAGCGATCGTGGCGGCGGTGCGCGCACGACCTTAGGGGACGGGCCATGTCGGGCCGCACCATGGGCGGGTCGGTGATGATGTCGGACGGCTACGTGTGTGGCGCGCATGCGTGCTCATAGCCTGCGGGCACTCAGCAGCACGCCTGCACGCTTCCCGTCCGCCACTTCACGCCCCCGGAGGCTCCCGGATGACACGGGCCAGCCGCACCGCCCTCCGCCCGTACCGCCTCACCGCGCTCGCCGCCCTCACGGTGGCACTGCTCTCCCTCCCCGCGCCGGACGGCGCCTCCGCCACCGAGCAGCCGGCAGACGTCAGTTGCGCACGTACGGACGTGCCGCGCGTACCCGGAGCGGCACATCAACAGGCCGCATGCCTCAAGGAGTTGACCACGGCGGGCACCGTGGACAGCGGGCACACCGATCCGGCCGACTGGGCCGGTCTGACACCTGCGAAGCTGCCGACTCCGCACGGTGTGCCGGGTGTTCAGATCGACGGCTACTTCCCCGACACCTCCGCCACGAACACCAACCACGGCTGGCAGCACGACGCGCAGTTCGTGCTGCGGCTGCCCGCACGCTGGAACGGCGGCCTGGTCGTGGCGGGTTCACCGGGCAACCGCGAGCAGTACGCCAACGACCGTGCCATCGGCGACTGGGCGCTCAAGCGGGGCTACGCCTTCGCGGCCACCGACAAGGGCAACACGGGAGTCGACTTCCACCGCGACGGCCGGACGCCCGGCGACGCCGTCGCCGAATGGAACGACCGCGTCACCCAACTCACGCGCGCCGCCCGCACGACGGTGGCGCGCCACTATCACCGGGCGCCCTCCCGCACCCTTGCCACGGGGATGTCCAACGGCGGTTACCTCGTGCGCTGGCAGCTGGAGAACCATCCCGAGCTCTACGACGGCGGGGTGGACTGGGAGGGGACGCTGTGGCGCGCAGAGGGCAAGGGCCCCGGTCTGCTCACCTTCCTGCCGCCCGCGCTGCGCCACTACCCCGCTGTCGCCGAGGGCGGGCCGGACGCCGGCAAGGCCCGGAAGGCGATGCACGCCGCCGGGTTCCCCAGAGGGACGGAGTTCCTGTGGCCGTACTTCCACAAGAACTACTGGGACCTCACCCAGCGGATCTACCGGGAGGAGATCGACCCGGCCTTCGACGGTGACACCGAGGCGGGAACGCCGTTCTGCAAGCCTGGCGTGCCCGGCGGCCCGCCGTGCGACGCCGACTACGACTACTCGTCCCGCCCGCGTGAGGTGCACCGAGCGGCGGCGAAGGTCGGGCTGACCGGCAGGATCGGCAAGCCGCTGATCACGCTGCACGGGACCCGCGACACGCTCCTTCCCATCAGCAAGGACTCCGACGTGTACGCCCGCATGGTGCGCGACGCCGGGCGGGGAGACCTCTTCCGCTACTACCGCGTCGAGGACGGCAACCACGTCGACTCACTGGCCGACACCTTTCCCGACGAGCTGCGGCCGCTCACGCCTTGCCACCGTGCCGCCTTCACCGCTCTGGAGACGTGGCTCGACCACGGCCGCCGGCCGCCGGGCAGTCACACGGTGCCCAGGCCCGAAGGAGCGTCCCCCGCAGGGCTGTTGACGAGCTGCCCGCTGGAGCGGTGAGGGCCACGGCGTCCCGCCTCGGCACGTTTCTCCCCTGTGCCCACGGGCACCCGGGAGTCACTGCAGAACAAAAGACGACTCGCGTGGAGGTTCACGGTGAGCGCTGACAAGAAGAGCCAGGCCAAGGGCGACCAGCTCAAGGGCAAGGTCAAGGAGACCATGGGCCGCGCACTCGGCAACGAGAGGCTCGAGGCCGAAGGCCGCGCCGAGCAGTCCAAGGGCGACGCCCGCCAGGCGGCGGAGAAGGCCAAGGACGCCTTCAAGCACTGAGTCGCCCGGCTCCCGTAGCCGCACAGCGCGGCCGAACGGGACGACCGGAGAAGGCAAAGCGAGAGGCCCCGTGACGTTCACCGTCACGGGGCCTCTCGGCGATCCGGTGCGGCAGGAGACTGCCGCGTCCGCGAAGGGCCGGGCTCAGCCGTTCGCGAGCATGCCCTTCCGGAGACCGGAGAGGCTGCGGCTGAGCAGTCGCGAGACATGCATCTGCGAGAGTCCGAGCTGCTCACCGATCTGTGCCTGGGTCAGCTCCTCACCGAAGCGCAGCTCGATGATCTTGCGGTCCCGCTCGGAGAGTTCGGCCAGAAGCGGCTTGAGAGTGTGGAAGTCCTCGACCAGGTCCATCGCCTCGTCGCACTCGCCCAGCACGTCCGCGAGGGAGGCCTCGCCTTCCTCGTCGTTGACGGTGGCGTCCAGCGAGGAGGAGTTGTAGCCGTTCGCGGCGACCTGCCCCTCGATGATCTCCTCCTCGCTCACGTCGAGATGCTCGGCCAGCTCACTCACGCGGGGCGAACGGCCCAGCTTCGAGGTGAGCTTGTCGTTCGCCCTCGCCAGGTCCATGCGCATCTCCTGGAGACGGCGCGGGACCCGGACGTCCCAAGTGGTGTCGCGGAAGAAGCGCTTGATCTCACCGACGACGTAAGGAATCGCGAACGTGGTGAACTCCACCTCGCGCGACAGGTCGAAGCGGTCGATCGCCTTGATGAGGCCGATCGTGCCGACCTGCACGATGTCTTCCATGTCGTCGCCGCGGGAGCGGAAGCGGCGTGCGGAGAAGCGTACGAGCGTGAGGTTGATCTCGATGAGGGTGTTGCGCACGTACTGGTACTCGTGCGTGCCCTCTTCGAGGACTGTGAGCCTGTCGAAGAGCGTCTTCGACAGTTGCCGCGCGTCCGCGGGGGCGAGGTTCTCCGTCGCGTCGACAGACGGCAGCTGGTCCGAAGTCCCGTCAGCTGCACGTCCTCCGGGGACGGATGCAGTCGTTGTGGCACTCACCGCTGTCACGACGGTCGGCGTTGCGGAGTTCATTGCTTTGACCTGCCCTTCACATCACGGGGAACACGTCGGGCCTAAGCGCATACCCCGCATGTCGCCGAACACGCACCAGGTTCTGCATCCTGTCCTGTTTGCCCGTCAATGGGGTGTCATGCGGTACCGATGTTCGCCTCTTTGCATGGTGCGCACGTGTCCGGGCATGCGGACTGGGACCCGAGAGAGCGATCTGCAATGAGGAGAAACAACGGTGTTGATGGAGCACCCTGTAGTGCTCGGCGGACGACTTGTCGAAATGACAGTCCCCTGATCCGGGGGACGGGAGGTGATGCCTGTGCCTACGGGGCGAATCGCCACGGCGACAGGCGACGGGGAGCAGGAGCTGCTCCTGATCGATTCGAGCTGCACCGACGTCGGAGCGGCCCGCAGGGCCGTTGAGGAACACCTGGTGCGCACATCCGACTGGGTGGACCTGGCCGGCGTACTTCTTGTGGTCTCCGAACTGGTGACCAACGCGCAACGGCATGCCCGGGGAAGCTGGCGCCTGTCCGTCCAGGCGGAGCGGCACCGCGTCCGGGTGGACGTCACCGACAGCGATCCGGTGCCGCCGCGCTGGCGTACCGGACAGCTGGACGGCAGCGGCGGCTGGGGCCTTCAGATCGCTGAGCAGTGCGCCGACTCGCTGGAGGTTCTGACCGGCGCCGGCGGCAAGACCATGCGTGCCCAGTGGATGCATCCGGGGCACATGCGCGCCACCGTCGCGTGACGTGCGGCTGACTGCCGGACCCGTGAGTGCCGGACACCTCGCCGAATGACGGCGTATGACAAGGTATGACGCTGTGACGACCGGTGACGATGCGACGAGCGGGTCCCCAGAACCTCTGGGCTACGAGGACGTGGCTGACGGCATCGCGCCCGTGGTCTCCCAGGAGCGGCGGGACGGGGTCGAGATCCTGACCCTCTCCGGCGAGCTGGATCTCCACACCGTCGAGGACATCGCCCCCGCCCTCGAGGACGTCCTGGCGGGCCGGACCGGAAGCATCGTGATCGACCTCGCCGAGGTGACGTTCGCGGATTCCTCCGCGCTCAACCTTCTGCTGCGCACCCACGCCCGAGCCGCGTTGCATCTGGCGGGGCCCCTGCACTCGTCCGTGCAGAGGCTGTTCGAGGTGACAGGCGTGACCGGCGTCTTCAACCTGCACGACACCAAGGACGAGGCGATCGCCGCGGCAGCACGAGCGCGGCCGTGACGCGAGCGCCCTTCACGCGCGTCGTCACCGGAGGCGCAGTCCGCCGCACGCGCTGAATCTGAGTACGTCTACTCATGTCACGGGAGCCTCGAAGGGCGAGGATGGCCGGACAGGCGTGGGCCGAGCCCGCGATCCCCCCACCTCCACCCCCACATCCGGATGTGAACATGCGAGACCGCGGAAGAACGAAGCGAATACTCAAGGCCGCGACGGACAACTGGTTCTCCCGCGGCTACCTGGCGCTCTGCGCGGGGCTGCTGGTCTGGGTGGCCGCCGACACCCTGCTCGTCGAGCACGCCGACGCGTCGCTCGCCGCCGTGTGGCCCCTGCTGGCCACCGCGCCGACCAGTTTCCTGGCGATGGCCGCCGGGCCGTCGGCGCCGCTGCTCTTCCTCGGACTGCTCGCCGTCGCCGCGTATTTCAACGCCACCCTTCTCGGCCTGCTGGTGCGCTCGCTGCGGCAGCGTTCCTCTCAGGTCTGACGGACCCGTGCTCGCGGATACGGGAATTCGCATCTGACATTCGTCACCGGTGGAACCATTGACGCCGATGCGGCCTTGACGTGTTCGTGACAAGAGCCCTAACGTTCCCCGGAATCGGGCGACGGGAGAAATGAGGAACGCGCTCCCACTTCGATTCGTGCAGTGCTCCGGCGTGTTCAGCGTGCGCAGCTTTTCGTTGCCCGAGTCGATCGCCCGACTCAAGGCCCCACAAGGGCGATCCGACGATTCACGGGGTAAAAATGAAGCGAATCACGCGCACTCTTCTTCCGATCGCGGCGGGCATCGCCGTGCTCGCGCCGCTGGCTCCCTCCGCCGTGGCGGGAGTGACGGAGGAGGCACCGCGGGCCGAGAAGTCCGCGAGCAGCGAGGCGAAGGCCGCGGCGATCAGCCGCGACACGGTCATCAAGCGGGCCAAGACCTGGCTGACCGCCGTCGACGGGCACCAGGTCCCCTACAGCCAGGCCAAGACCTTCCAGGGCTACCGCACGGACTGCTCGGGTTACGTGGCCATGGCTCTCCAGTACAGCAAGCCCGGCACCAACACCGTGGGTCTGGCCTCCTCGTCCTACACCAACAAGATCAAGATGGCGTCGCTGAAGAAGGGCGACCTCATCATCGACGCCAACGGCAGCAACACCACCCGGCACGTCGTGATCTTCGAGAAGTGGACCAGCTCCGCGCACAAGTCCTACGTGGCCTACGAGCAGCGCGGCAGCCACGGCACCGACCACCGCACGCTGAGCTACGGCGTGGGCTCCGACGAATACGACGCCTACAGGCCGAAGAAGTACTGAACCGAAAGCGGTGCCCCCGCCCCCGATTCCGGGAGCGGGGGCACCGCTGCGTTTCGGATTCTCCGGCTGTCGCGTTCTCTGCGTCCTGCCGGGCCTTACGCGGTCTTACTTGTAGATTTCCTTGACCCATTCCGGGTGGTCGATGAACGGGTTCCGGTTCTTCTGGAACTTGTCGAAGATGACCTGGTTGCGGTTCTTCTCGAAGTCGTCCGGCGGGTCCTGCTCGCTCCACTCCTTGAGGACCGAGATGCGCCCGATGTTGGGCTTGGAGCCGTTGTTGACGTCGTCGTTGGCTTCCAGGTCGGCGAAGTCGTCGTCGCCCTCGTAGCGGACGTCCATGTAGAGGATCATGCGGGCGACGTCGCCCTTGACCTCGTCGCGCGGCTCGTAGGAGTCCTCGTCGGTGAAGTTGCCGGGTGCGCCCTCGACTTCCTCGCCGCCCTTGTCGAAGTCCTTGCTGCCCCGAATGCTGTTGACCTTGACATTCGTCGGGCGCAGGTGGTGAACGTCCGTACCGGGGCCGTTGGAGGTGCCGAAGTCGCCGTGCGACTTGGCCCAGACGTGCTCACGGTTCCACTGGCTCGTGTCTCCGCCGTTGTTGTCCGCGGAGTCGGACTTGCCGGAGTAGAGCAGGATGACGTTCCCGGAGTTCTTCGGGTCCTTGTCCGTCTCCTTGAGCGCGTCCCAGACCTCGTCGTACGACAAGGTGGTGACGCCCTTGCTGATGATCGTGTGCAGGGCCGTCTTGAGTTCCTCGCCGGTCTTGCCTTCGGCGTCCTTGTAGTACTCGTCGTCTGCGGCCGCGCTGAAGCCGGCCTTCGCGCTGGCCGAGTGTGCCGCGCGACCGGTCTCCGGGGCTGTGGGCGTGCCGGCCGTGGCGGGTATCTGCACGGCTACGGCTATCACTGCGGTGCCTGCCAGCGCTGCGAGGGTTCTGCGGCGGGCGGCGGTACGGGTGATCTCCACGTTGGCGTCCTCTCCCCGAGGATGTGGCACCGCGCGCGCATGTGGGGGTCGCGACACGGCACCGGCCGATGGGTGGTCGGCCGTTGCGAAGCCTTCCATTGCCTCGAACACGAATGCGTGCCGGATTGGAAATCTTCTTGTGGAGAAGAAGTGAAGACCTCCACTTTGTCACCCAGGGCTACTTCGGCTTTACCGGCCGGTAAACTCCGCGGCCGGTACGGCGGTTGGTCCGCTGGCGCGAGCCGTACCGGCGCATGCCCCGTCATCCCGCGCCGCCCGAGGGGTGATACTGGGGCGGACCGAATGGATGTATGAGGAAACGGAGTTGTGGTGCACCCGGCCGAGCCCACCGAGGAACGTGAGCGGGAGGTTGCCGAGGAGGGGGCGCCGGGAACGCCGCTTGGGACACCGCTGGGGCCGCAGGCGGGAACCGAGCCGAAGACACCGTCGGCACAGGCCGGTTGGCGCCGGTTCGTCATGGACACCCGGCCGCTGCGGCGGCCCGCCTACCGCCGGTTGTGGTCGTCGACGACGGTGACGGGGATCGGCAGCCAGCTCACCGCGGTGGCGGTGCCGAAGCAGGTGTACGACATCACCGGCTCCTCGGCCTGGGTCGGATACACGAGCTTCGCGGGCCTCGTGCCTCTGGTGGTCTTCGCGCTGTGGGGCGGCGCCATCGCGGACGCGGTGGACAGGCGCAAGCTGCTGCTGTTCACCAACGCGGGCATCGCGGTGACGTCCGTGCTGTTCTGGGTGCAGGCCGCCACGGGCGCCGAGTCGGTGGTCGTGCTGATGGTGCTGCTGGCTGCCCAACAGGCCCTCTTCGGCGTCAACTTCCCGACGCGCAGCGCCTCCGTCGCCCGTCTGGTGCCGGCCTCCGAACTGCCCGCCGCCAACGCCCTCAACTCCACCGTCTCCGCCACCGGCATGGTCTTCGGTCCGCTGCTGGCGGGTGCGCTCATCCCGGTCATCGGCCTGCCGGAGCTGTATCTGATCGACGCGCTCGCGCTGTGCGCCGCGCTGTGGGCGGTCTGGCGGCTGCCACCACTCCCGCCCCTGACCGACGTCCGCAGGCGGGCGGGCTGGCGCCAAGTGGCCGAGGGATTCCGCTACATCACCGCTCGGCGGGTGCTTCTGCTGTCCTTCCTCGCCGACATCGTCGCCATGGTCTTCGGCATGCCGCGCGCCCTCTTCCCCCAACTGGCCGCCACGACGTACGAGTCCTCGGGTGAGGGACTCGCTCTCGGCCTCCTCTTCGCCGCGATCCCGATGGGGGCGATGGCCGGCGGGCTGCTCTCGGGAACCTTCTCCCGCATCCGCAGTCACGGCTTCATGGTCGTCGCGGCGGTGGTCGCCTGGGGAGCGGCCGTGGTCGGATGCGGACTGAGTCCGAATCTGTGGTGGGCGGTGGGCTTCCTCGCCGCGGGCGGCGTCGCCGACATGGTCTCGATGGTCTTCCGGGGGGCCATCCTGCAGTCGGTGGCCACCGACGAGATGCGTGGCCGCATGCAGGGCGTGTTCACGGTCGTGGTCGCCGGCGGGCCCCGGGTGGCCGACCTGCTTCACGGCACGGCGGGTTCGGTGATCGGCACCCGTGCGGCCGTCACCGCGGGGGGCCTGCTCGTCATCGTCACCATGCTGGTGCTCGCGCTGGCCATGCCGGCGCTGCGGCGTTACCGCGCGGACGCAGGCTAGGGCTCGTCGACGTACTGCGGAGCCTTCAACTCGGCGTCGGGCACGGGGAATTGTGGAGCAACTGCCGCGGGATCCGGCGGCCTGCTGGGACGTTGCGTGCCGTCATTGGCCTGACCACAGACGATGACATGAACCATCTGGCCAACACGCGTAGACGCGCGCATCATTGGATCGCTTCGCCAGCACGGCCATCACCACCTGCCCCATGAGCCCTCACCCTCACTGACGTACACGGGGGTTCACGCCGGCATCTGTGTGCACATGTCATGGTCTTGACAATTTCACAGAGAGGGACAGCTACATGGCTTGCGGATCGACCAGCCTCTGGGCCGGGGAAACCAGTTGGTTCTGCTGCGGGAACGCCTGGGGCCCCTGCACCGGTGCGGGCGGCGGCGCCTGCGGAAACTGCCAGTCGAGCGCCAATCACGGCGCATGGCCGAACGCCTCACAGGCGTGCTGGGACATCACCCGGCCCGACCTGTGCGGCGAGAACATTCCCAGACGCGGCTGCGGCTCCGTCATGAACGTCAAGCACCAGTGCTCGGGCGCCACCGTGTGCATCACCATCACGGACTGCGGCCCGCGCACGAAGGAGTGGTGCGGCGAGACGGCCTGCTGCAACGGCACCTGCCGCTCCAACCGCGTCCTGGACCTGACGCCGGCTGCCTACTCGGCCCTCGGCGACCTGAGCTCCGGCAAGCTGCCGGTCTACATCTACGAGTGAGGAGGAGACCCGTCATGAACGCACACCAGGACAGCAGCGGTGGGATCGACCGGCGGCGCCTCCTCACGAGGGCCGCACTCGGCGGCGCCACCATCATCGGCGCGACGGCGCTCGGCGGTCTCGACGCCGACGCCGCGTTCGCCGCCCAACAGCCCTCGCTCGACCCCGCGATCAACAAGTCGTCCTTCGTCGAGGGACGCATCACCGGCATCACCGGCAGCGTGCTGGAGGTCGCCGGCTCCTACGGCGACCGCTCACGGGTACAGATGACCAACGTGACCAGCGTGTGGAAGGTACGAGCCACCACCGCCGAGGTCGTCGAGGTCGGTGACGGGCTCTACGCACGCGGGGTGGAGATGCCGGACGGCACGATCGCCGCCGACGCCGTGTGGGTGAACATCGTGAACCTGCACACCACCATCCGCGGCATCGAGAAGCAGCGCCTCCATCTCTCGCACGGGCAGCACGAGTTGGTCGGCAACGTCATCCCGGACACCACCAACGCCTCGTACGCGGGACGTGCGCCCACCGCGGACCTCTCCCGGCTGCGCATCGGCCAGAGCGCGCAAGTGCTCGGTGCCTGGCGGCCGTCGGACGACTCGGTCGACGTCGTCCGTGTGACGGTCGGGCACTGAGGCGGACGGGAGTGAGAGAGATGCTCTCGACCACATCGAGCCTCGCCCCCGTGGTGCTGGCCGTGCTCCTGGGCTGGACCGGCGCCGTCAAGCTCTTCGGGGCGAGGACGGCGCAGCAGGCGCCCAAGACCGCGCTCGCGCGGATGCTGCGAAGCAGCGAAAGGGCCACGCTCCTTCTGCGCGGGACCGGAGCGGCCGAACTCGTCATCGCGGCAGGGCTGTTGGCGCTTCCGGCGAGTGCGGTGCCGGGTGGCGCCGCAGCGTTCCTGGGCGTCGGCTTCGTCGGATACCTGGCGTACGGGCGGGCGGTCGCTCCCGAGGCCGGCTGCGGCTGTTCGTCGAACGAGTCCTTACCGGTGCCGTGCGGCAGGTTCACGGTGCCGCGGACCATCTGGTCGGCCTTGC
>NZ_JACBXA010000077.1 GCF_013870515.1 Streptomyces albidus (ex Kaewkla and Franco 2022)
CAGCATGCCCGCGCCCAGTAGCGCGCCGATCAGGGCGGCGGGGCGAGCGGAATCCGCGTGAGAGAACCGCGTGCCCGGCCGCCGACCAGCCCAGCCAGCCGGTGACGGCGACGGTGTCGCCGGGACGGGCGCCGAAGCGGGTGACGGGCTCCCTGTTGCGCATGTCGCCGAGCGCGGTGATCGAGACGGTGATGGTCTCGCCTCGCACGACGTCGCCGCCGACGACCGCGGCCGAGGCGACCTGCGCCTCGTCGCGGATGCCGTCCATGAGCTCCACCGGCCAGTTCGCGGGGAGTTCGGCCGGGACGACCAGTCCGAGCAGGAGCGCTGTCGGCACGGCACCCATCGCCGCGATGTCGGCGAGGTTCTGTGCGGCGGCCTTGCGTCCGACGTCGTAGGCGGTGGACCAGTCGCGCCGGAAGTGCCGCCCCTCCAGCAGGATGTCGGTCGTCGCGACGACTCTGCGGTCCGGCGCGGCGACCACCGCCGCGTCGTCGCCGGGCCCGATGCGCACGGCGGGGGTGGTGGTCAGTCGGGAGGTCAACTCCCTGATCAGACCGAACTCTCCGAGCTCGCCGACGGTACCGGCGGCACGTGGACGACCGCCCACGTGGTACTCGCCGTACTCCCCGCTCAGATGCATCGCACTGCCCCTTCGCCCGTCTCCGTCGCCGTGGTCCCCGCGAAGCCGCCGTCGGTACGCTTCCGCGCGCCGCCGGAATGCTGCCGCACGGGCACCCCCGGAACCGATTCGCCGTCACCGACAGTGCGGAGGGTCTCCCGCGCGGTAGCGGCGACGCGGTACCGTGGCGTCCCCTCTCCCCCCATGATCCTCGTAGCCGCCCTGGAGGTTCCGTGGTACAGGCCTACATCCTGATCCAGACCGAGGTCGGCAAGGCATCGACCGTCGCCGACGTGATCTCCAAGCTTCCGGGCATCCTTCACGCCGAGGATGTGACGGGCCCGTACGACGTGATCGTGCGCGCCCAGGCCGACAGCGTCGACGAGCTCGGACGCATGGTCGTCGCCAAGATCCAGAAGGTGGACGGCATCACTCGGACCCTGACCTGTCCGATCGTTCATCTCTAGCTCCCCCGTATGCTCACCCGGTGGACTTCTCGTACCGCCGGGCGCCGTTCGCCGTCACCGTCGTCGCCGCCGCAGTGGCCGCCTCTGGCTGCGTGGGCGCGGACGACGGCGGTCCGGCAGTGCCCAAGCCCTCCAAGAGGGCGGCCGAGAAATGCCGGTCGCTGTACGACCGGTTGCCGAAGCGCGTCGACGGGCAACAGCGGATCACGCTCGAACCCGCCTCGAAGTACACCGCGGCGTGGGGCGATCCGGCCATCGAACTGCGCTGCGGAGTGCCACGCCCCGAGAAGCTCACGCCCGGCAGTGAACATTACAACCCCACCGCCGAGGCGGCAGAAGTCGACGGCGTCTCCTGGCTGCTCGAGAAGCGCGAGGACGGATACCGGTTCACCACCACGGACCGCGCGGCCAACGTCGAGTTGACCGTCCCCGACAGCTACACCCCCGAGATCGACGCCCTGCCCGACCTCGCGAAGGCCGTGCGCACGTCGGTGCCCGAGAAGCGCTCCTCCTAGCGCAGGCCCGTCTCCCGCCGGAGCGCCGCCTGGATGAGCCGGTCCACGAGTTCGGCGTAGCTGACGCCGCTCTTCTGCCACATCCGCGGATACATCGAGATGGGCGTGAAGCCGGGCATCGTGTTGATCTCGTTGATGACGAACTCGCCGTCCTCCGTACGGAAGAAGTCGGCGCGGACGAGGCCTTCGCACGAGGCGGCGTCGAAGGCGCGCACCGCCAGCTCCTGAACCCGCGCGGTCTCCTCGGGGGTGAGCGGGGCGGGAACGATCCCGGAGGCCGAATCGATGTACTTCGCCTCGAAGTCGTAGAAGTCGTGGGCGCTCACCGGCGGGATCTCGGCGGGAACGCTTGCACGCGGCCCGTCCTCGAACTCCAGGACGCCGCACTCGATCTCACGCCCGCTCAGCAGCGATTCGACGATCACCTTCGGGTCGTGACGCTGCGCCTCGGCGATCGCCTCGTCGAGACCGCCGATGTCGTCGACCTTGCTGATGCCCATCGACGAGCCGGCACGGGCGGGCTTCACGAACAGCGGCCAGCCGTGCTCTCCGGCCAGATCCAGGATCCGCTTGCGCGCCGCACCCGGGTCCCTCGCCCACTCGCGTGGACGGATGGTCACGTACGGGCCGACCGGCAGCCCGAAGGACTGGAAGACCCGCTTCATGTACTCCTTGTCCATGCCGACCGCCGAGGCGAGCACGCCCGCGCCGACGTAGGGCACGCCCGACATCTCCAGCAGCCCCTGCAGGGTGCCGTCTTCGCCGTACGGGCCGTGCAGGACGGGAAAGACGACGTCGACCTCGCCCAGGGCCTTCGGCACGGCGCCCGGTTCGAGGTAGCTCACCTCGCGGTTGCCGGGTTCCATGGGCAGCAGGACTCCGCCGGAGTCGGAGTCGGCCAGCTCCGAGACGCTGGGCAGCTTGCGGTTCTCGATCGCCATCCGCTCTGGTTCGTCGGCGGTCAGCGCCCAGCGGCCGTCGGCGGTGATGCCGATGGGCAGCACCTCGTACTTCTCACGGTCGATGGCGCCGAGCACGGCACCGGCCGTGACGACGGAGATCGCGTGCTCGGAGCTTCGGCCGCCGAAGACGACGGCGACACGGGGCTTGCGGGAGGGGCTCTGGCTGCTCATATCGGATCGACTGTACCGCCTGCCTCCTGACGCGTCAGGGTCCCCGTGCGCCGCGTCGCGGCGGCATTCCGCGCCGCACGCAAGCCCGTTGGGGCCGCCGCGGGCTCCGGCGTGCGCAACTGCGTCAGACGCGTTCGGCCTTCGCGCTGCGCGCCATCAGTTCCTTGAGCGCGACGAGCGGCGGCTTGCCGTCGTGAACGATGCCGACCACGGTCTCCGTCAGGGGCATCTCCACCCCGTGCAGCCGGGCCAGTTCACGTACGGACTCGCACGACTTGACACCTTCCGCGGTCTGACGTGTCACCGCGATCGTCTCCTGCAACGTCATCCCTCGCCCCAGGTTGGTGCCGAAGGTGTGGTTGCGGGAGAGCGGCGAGGAGCACGTGGCCACCAGGTCGCCCATGCCGGCCAGCCCCGCGAAGGTGTGCGCGTCGGCGCCCATCGCCAGTCCGAGACGGGTGGTTTCGGCCAGACCGCGGGTGATGAGGGAGGCCTTGGCGTTGTCCCCCAGTGCCATCCCGTCCGCGATGCCGACAGCGAGCGCGATCACGTTCTTGACCGCCCCGCCGAGTTCGCAGCCGACGACGTCGGTGTTGGTGTACGGACGGAAGTACGGGGTGTGGCAGGCGGCCTGCAGCCGCTGGGCCACGCCCTCGTCCGCGCAGGCGACGACCGAGGCGGCGGGCTGCCGTGCGGCGATCTCCCTCGCGAGGTTCGGCCCGGTGAGCACCGCCACTCGTGAACGGTCCACGCCGGCGACTTCCTCGATGACCTCGCTCATCCGCTTCGCCGTGCCGAGTTCGACGCCCTTCATGAGCGAGACCAGCACGGTGCCCGGGTGCAGCAGCGGTGCCCACCCGGCGAGGTTGCCGCGCAGCGTCTGCGAGGGGACGGCGAGCACGGTGAACTCCGCGCCGTCGGCTGCCTCTGCCGCGTCGGTGGTCGCGGTGATCGCCGCCGGAAGTTCGGTGTCCGGCAGGTAGTCGGGGTTCACGCGGCGGGTGTTGACGGCTTCGGCCAGTTCCGGTCTGCGGCCCCAGAGGGTGACCTCGCAGCCCGCGTCGGCGAGCACCATCGCGAAGGCGGTGCCCCAGGAACCGGTGCCGAATACGGCAGCTTTCGTCACGCGTTCTCTCCCCCGGCAGCCCCGGGGGGCGCCGTGTCCTGCTGTGCCTGTGCCTGCTGTGGCTGCTTGCCGTCGCGCTGTTGGCGCGGAACCTGCTCCGTCGCCTGTCCGACGGTCTTGCGGTGCTCGTAGCGCTGCGAGGGCGCGGGCTCCTGACGGATGTCCGCCAGCTGCACCGTGATCTCGTCCATGATGCGCTCCGTCACCTCCCGCAGCACCGCCGCGGTCGGCTCTTCCCCGTAGAACTCCGAGAGATCGATGGGCGGTCCGGCCTGCACGATGAGGGTCTTGCGCGGAAAGAGCTTGATGTCCTTGCGCTTCGGATAGGGCGGTACGGCGAGATTCGCTCCCCATTGCGCGACGGGAATGACGGGTGCCTGTGTCTCGAGCGCCACACGAGCCGCTCCCGTCTTGCCCTTCATCGGCCACATCCCGGGCTCCCGCGTGAGAGTCCCCTCGGGGTAGAAGGCCACGCACTCGCCCTTGTGGATGGCCGCGACGGCGGCCCTGAAGGCTCCTATGGCGTCCTTGGACTCGCGGTAGACGGGAATCTGCCCGGTGCCGCGCATGGCCGCTCCCATGAACCCGCTCCGGAAGAGGCCGACCTTCGCCAGAAACCGCGGGACCCGTCCGGTGTTGTACTGGAAGTGCGCGTAGGAAAGCGGATCCAGTGCCGAGTTGTGATTGACGACGGTGATAAATCCGCCGTTTTCCGGAATGTGTTCCATTCCCCGCCAGTCCCGCTTGAAGAACACGACGAGCGGCGGTTTCAGCAAAACCGCGGCAAGGCGGTACCAGAAGCCGATTCTGCGGCGGGACACCCGGACACCATCTCCTCTGCCTCTTTCGAACAGCCACGTGGGGTCCCGGGCGGCGAGGCACCGGCCTCCCGCGAAGCGGGCGCGGGGTCCTCGGCACAGCGGCGTGGGCCCGCCCAGCGCGGCGAGCGTGGGGTCCTCCCCAGCGCGCGAGGGGCAAGTCTCACCCCGCACCCCCCACCGTGTCGAGCGCACGGTCTGTCTGCGTCTGTCCTGCAACCGTAGCCGGGCCCGCACCGTGCCGGACGGGCGGCAGGTGAGAATGAGGGTGATGCAGCCACATGTGACGCCCGCGGCGTGGACCCTCGTGGTGCCTTTGAAGCCGCTGACACGGGCCAAGAGCAGGCTCGCCGCCACGGCGGGCGACCCTGCGCGCGCCCACCTCGCGCTGGCGTTCGCGCAGGACACGGTGAGTGCGGCCCTGGCCTGTACTGCCGTACGCGATGTGGCAGTTGTCACCAACGACCAGGTCGCGGCGAGGGAGCTGACGGCTCTGGGAGCCCGCATCGTGCCGGACGCCGCGGACGCGGGACTCAACCCGGCGCTGGCACACGGTGCCACGGCGGTGCGCTCCCTCTGCCCAGAGGCGGCTCTGGCGGCTCTGAACGCCGATCTCCCGGCCCTGCGACCCGAAGAGCTCGCTCAGGTGCTCCACGCCGCCGCGCGGTCCTCCCGCGCCTTTCTCGCCGATTCGGCGGGCACGGGCACCACATTGCTCTCGGCGCTGCCGGGCCATGAACTGGCCCCGCACTTCGGGCCTCGTTCACGTGCACGCCATCGCGCGTCCGGAGCGGAGGAGATCGCCCTCACCGGCGTGGAGAGCGTGCGCCAGGACGTCGACACGGAAGCGGATCTGGCGGCGGCCCTCACGCTGGGAGTGGGCGCCTTCACGGCGCGGGCGCGATGCCGGGGTGCGGGCGCCGCTCCCGCCAACAGCGCCTGAGGTACGTCGTCTAGGCTGCCCGGCATGCAGGCCACCTCGTACACCTACGATCCCGAGACCCGGACGGGCAGCGTCCTGCTCGACGACGGCACGCCGCTCACGTTCGACGCGGCCGCCTTCGACGCCGGCGGGCTTCGCCTGCTGCGCCCCGGGCAGCGGCTGCGGATCGAGGTCGAGGGCGACGGCGAGGAGCGCCGCGTCACCTTCGTGACTCTCCAAACGCTCTAGCCGCTTTCGCCAGTTGCCCCTCCAACGCCCGCCGGGCCGGACTCCCGGTGGGGAGTCCGGCCCGGCGCTGTGGGGCTCTTCGAAGCTCAGCGCTTACGCGCGGTGGCCCTCTTGGCCGTGGTCTTACGGGCGGCGGTCCTGCGACCGGGGGCCTTCCTGGCCGGAGCCTTCTTGGCGGTCGCCTTCTTCGTGGTCGACTTCTTGGCGGTGGCCTTCTTGGCGGCCGTCTTCTTGGCAGCCGACTTCTTGGCGGTGGCCTTCTTCGCGGCCGTCTTGGCGGTCGCCTTCTTCGCCGCGGTCTTCTTGGCCGGCATCCGCTTGGCGGTGGCCTTCTTGGCGGCCGACGTCTTCGCCGCCGTGCGCTTCGCGGTCGCCTTCGCGGCCTTCTTCGCCGTCGACTTCTTCGCGGCGGTCTTCTTGGCGGAAGTGCCGCCCATCAGGCTGCCCTTCGGAGCCTTCTTCACCGCGACGTCGTTCTTCGGAAGCTTCTTCGCTCCGCTGACCAGTTCCTTGAACCCGGCACCGGCGCGGAAGCGCGGCACCGAGGTCTTCCTGACCCGCACGCGCTCCCCGGTCTGCGGGTTGCGGGCGTACCGGGCGGGCCGGTCGACCTTCTCGAATGAGCCGAACCCCGTGACGGAGACCCGCTCACCCGCCACAACGGAACGGACGATCGCGTCCAGCACGACGTCCACCGCTTCCGCGGCCTGCTGCCGACCACCGAGCTGATCCTGGATTGCTTCGACGAGCTGCGCCTTGTTCACGTCTTCCCCTTCGGAACCATTGCAGGAACGAATGTGTTCAAGCTTTTTCGCACGCTAGGCAGATATATACCGCGAATCAAACATGAAACGGGCGAATCACCCTTGTGCCGCAACGAACTCGCCCTTCATCGAGTTCCGTCAGCGCGCTTGGCTGCCTGTTCCTCGGGCAAGCGTCCCTCGTCGATATCCGTCATGAGACGGTCCACACGCCGCTCAGCGTCGGCGAGATCGTGCTTCGAGGCCGCGGTGATGACGAGCAGCTTGCGCGTCAGCGCCACCCGTACGCCCTCGGGGACTTGCAGTGTGCGCACCCTTGCGTGCGCCTCCTTCAAGCGGGCGGCGAGCCGGTCGTAGAGATCGAGTTGACCGTCGCGTTCCATGCACCGATTGTGCCATCTGCGGTGAGTTGTCGCATACCGGCTCCTCAACACGAAGATGCGCCCCCCACCGTGCGGTGGGGGGCGCGGAGATGCCGCAGGCGACGGGGCGTGTCGCGAGGGCGCTGCTCAGCTCCGTCTCACGCCTGCTGCGTCAGCGGTTTGAAGGCCGACCGCTTCGCCTCGTAATCGGCGATGGCCTCTTCGTTCTTCAGGGTGAGACTGATGTCGTCGAGTCCCTCGAGCAGTCGCCAGCGGGCGTTCTCGTCGAGTTCGAAGTCGGCCTCGATCCCAGGGGCGAGGACCTTGCGCTGTACCAGATCGACGGTGACTTCGACACTCGGGTCGGACTCGGCCAGCTCCCACAGGGCGTCCACCGTCCGGGGCGGGAGCACGACCGTGAGCAGGCCGTTCTTCAGGGAGTTGCCCCGGAAGATGTCGGCGAAGCGAGGCGAGATGACGACCTTGAAGCCGTAGTTCTGCAGCGCCCACACGGCGTGCTCGCGGGAGGAGCCCGTGCCGAAGTCCTCGCCGGCGACCAGGACCGTGCCGCCCTTGTACACGGACTGGTTGAGCACGAAGTCGGCGTTCTTGCGCCACGCCTCGAAGAGCCCGTCCTCGAAGCCGTCCCGCGTGACCTTCTTCAGCCAGTGGGCGGGGATGATCTGGTCGGTGTCGACGTTGCTGCGGCGCAGCGGAACGACCCGTCCGGTGTGTGTGGTGAAGGCTTCCATGGTGATGCGTCCTCCTCAGACGCCGGCGGGCTGGCGTACGTCGGACAGGTCGGCGGGGGACGCGAGGTGCCCCAGAACCGCTGTCGCGGCGGCGACCTGCGGGGAGACCAGGTGCGTACGGCCGCCCTTGCCCTGCCTGCCCTCGAAGTTGCGGTTGGAGGTGGACGCGGCGCGCTCACCGGGCTGGAGCTGATCCGGGTTCATACCAAGGCACATCGAACAACCCGCGTGCCGCCATTCGGCCCCCGCGGCGGTGAAGACCTTGTCGAGTCCCTCCTCGACGGCCTGCAGCGAGACCCGCACGGAACCGGGCACGACCAGCATCCGCAGCCCCTCGGCGACCTGACGGCCCTCGAGGACGGACGCGGCCGAACGCAGGTCTTCGATACGGCCGTTGGTGCACGAGCCGACGAAGACGGTGTCCACTGCGACGTCGCGCAGCGCCTGCCCCGCGGTCAGCCCCATGTACTCCAGGGCCTTCTCGGCGGACAGCCTGGCGGAGTCGTCCTCGAACGTGGCGGGGTCCGGGACCGACTCGGACAGCGGCGCACCCTGACCGGGGTTGGTGCCCCAGGTCACGAACGGCGCCAAGTCCGCGCCTTCGATGACGACCTCGTGGTCGAAGACCGCGTCGTCGTCGGTGCGCAGCGTCTTCCAGTACTCCACCGCCGCGTCCCAGTCGGCGCCCTTCGGCGCGTGGTCGCGGCCCTGGACGTACGCGAACGTCGTCTCGTCAGGAGCGATCATCCCGGCTCGGGCGCCGGCCTCGATGGACATGTTGCAGATGGTCATCCGCGCTTCCACCGACAGCTTCTCGATGGCTTCGCCGCGGTATTCGATGACGTAGCCCTGTCCGCCCCCGGTGCCGATCTTCGCGATGATCGCCAGGATCAGGTCCTTCGCCGTGACGTCGTCGGGCAGTTCGCCGTTGACCGTGACCGCCATCGTCCTGAACGGCGCCATCGTCAGCGTCTGGGTGGCCAGCACGTGCTCGACCTGGCTGGTGCCGATGCCGAACGCCAGCGCGCCGAACGCGCCGTGCGTGGAGGTGTGGGAGTCGCCGCAGACCACGGTCATGCCCGGCTGCGTGAGACCCAGCTGGGGTCCGACGACGTGCACGACGCCCTGCTCGACGTCGCCCAGCGGGTGCAGGCGCACGCCGAAGTCCGCGCAGTTCTTGCGCAGCGTCTCCAGCTGGGTGCGCGAGACGGGGTCGGCGACGGGCTTGTCGATGTCGAGGGTCGGGGTGTTGTGGTCCTCGGTGGCGATGGTCAGGTCGGTGCGGCGCACCTGGCGGCCGTTCTGACGGAGTCCGTCGAAGGCCTGGGGGCTGGTCACCTCGTGCAGCAGGTGCAGATCGATGAAGAGGAGGTCCGGCTCGCCTTCCGCGCGCTTGACGACATGGTCGTCCCAGACCTTCTCCGCGAGTGTCCGTCCCATCGCTTTCCCTCCGGCCGGCTGTGTCACCGACCACATGTCGAGATCCAATGGCGCACCGACCTCGGCGGTCCCCCGGGTCGTGGTGCGCTCCGCCACTACAGGGTGGCGGGTGGCGCCGAAAAAGGAACTTGCGTTTCACACTCTGAGACGCGAGTATCGACGCATGGACAACTCTAGCGGCGTCGGCGTTCTCGACAAGGCAGCTCTGGTACTGAGCGCTCTGGAGTCCGGCCCGGCCACTCTCGCCGGGCTGGTCGGAGCCACCGGTCTTGCACGTCCTACGGCACACAGGCTCGCGGTGGCTCTCGAGCATCACCGCCTGGTCGCCCGGGACATACAGGGGCGCTTCATCCTCGGCCCCCGTCTCGGCGAACTGGCCGCCGCAGCCGGTGAGGACAGGCTCCTGGCCTCCGCAGGGCCGGTCCTCACGCACCTGCGCGACGTGACGGGCGAGAGCGCCCAGCTCTACCGCCGCCAGGGCGAGATGCGCATCTGCGTCGCCGCCGCAGAGCGGCTGTCCGGATTGCGGGACACCGTGCCGGTCGGCTCGACGCTGCCGATGAAGGCCGGCTCCGCGGCCCAGATCCTGATGGCCTGGGAGGAGCCGGAGCGGCTCCACCGAGGTCTGCAAGGTGCCCGCTTCACGGCGACGGCGCTCTCGGGCGTACGCCGGCGCGGCTGGGCCCAGTCCGTGGGCGAACGCGAACCGGGCGTCGCCTCGGTCTCGGCCCCCGTGCGCGGCCCCTCGAACCGCGTGGTCGCCGCGGTCTCCGTCTCGGGCCCCATCGAGCGGCTGACGCGGCACCCGGGCCGCATGCACGCGCAGGCGATCGTCGACGCGGCGGCCCGGCTGAGCGAAGCCCTGCGCCGCACCACCGGCTGAGCGGCGACGCACAGTCGGCGAGAGCGCCGGCCCGCGCGCCGCCGCAAACGGGCGGGTGAGCGCGAGGTCAGCCCTCCACAGGCTGCGACCCCATCCGCTCCGCCGCCCGCTCCCCCCGCCGGCCGACCGGTTCGATGCCGTGAGCGGCTCCGAGTCCGTACGGCGGCATGTTGACGTAGACCGTCTCGTAGCGGCCGGCCGGGACCGCGTAGGTCTCGTGCCAGACGCCCACGTGCGGCCCGCTCTTCCTGACGCGGCGGTTGTAGGCCGTCCACGCCGGGCGGTGCTCCTGGTCCGGAGCGGAGGCGTACGCGAACAGCGCCTCCTTCGACTCCCAGTACTGCACGACGCTGAAGTCACGCGGGCCGCCCAACTGCACCCGGAAGCCGAGCAGTCCGCCCGCGGGATCCCGGGACAGCTCCTTGAGCATCCGCGGCATCGCCATCAGAACGGGCAGCCAACTCCGCAGCGCCCACAGCTTGTTGATGCGCATGCCGATCAGGAAGACGACAACGTCCCCCCGCGCCGCCGTGGTTGACCGTCCCGCCTCTACCGCACCTGCCATGGCGCTCCCCCTTCTCCATATGGATAGCGACACTATCCATATAAGATAGTGCTCCTCTCCAACAAGTTCGGCAAGTGGGTTTCGGCACGGGATCGGGAACGGCACGGACATGCGCCTGGCACAGCTGAGTGAACGCAGCGGGATCACCACCGCCACGGTGAAGTACTACCTGCGCGAGGGGCTGCTGCCGCCGGGCCGCCGCGTGACGGCGACCCAGTCCGAGTACGACGAGTCGCACCTGCGGCGGCTGCGCCTCATCCGCGCCATGACCCAGGTGGGCCGGCTTCCCGTGACGACGGTGCGCGAGGTGCTGGCAGTCGTCGACGACGGCTCGCAGGACCAGCACAGCCGCATCGGCGCGGCCGTCTGGGCTCTGCCGCACGGCAATGAGCCGACGGCCGACGATCCGGCCGTGGCGGCCGCGGAGCACACCGTACAGATGCTGCTGGACCGCGTCGGCTGGAGCTTCGGGCGGCTCGCCGGCCCGGACTCCCCCGCGTACCGGAAGCTCGTCGGCGCCGTCGCCGAGCTCCACCGGCTCGGCTACCCCTGCAACGTGGAGAACCTGCTCCCGTACGCCGCCGCGGCGTCCCGGCTCGCGGAGGCCGACCTCGATCTGGTCGAGAGCTACGACGACGCGGAGGAGCAGATCGAGGCGGCCGTGGCGTGCACGGTTCTCTACGAGCCGGTCCTGCTCGGCCTGCGGCGGCTGGCGGAGGCCGAGGAGTGCAACCGCCGCTTCGGCACGGGGAGTTGAGCGGAGAGTTGAGGCTCGCCCCCGGATGACGCCGACAGTACGTGCACACGAAGAAGGCCCTCCGCGCATCGCGGAGGGCCTTCTTTTGACCGAGTACCCCCGACCGGATTCGAACCGGCGCTACCGCCTTGAGAGGGCGGCGTGCTAGGCCGCTACACAACGGGGGCCCCTGCTCGGCCCGCCCAGAGGACGGACCAGTACCCCCGACCGGATTCGAACCGGCGCTACCGCCTTGAGAGGGCGGCGTGCTAGGCCGCTACACAACGGGGGCCTCGATCTTGCCAGTTGAGCATTCGCTGAACGAAGATCGCGCTGGGCTACCAGGACTCGAACCTAGACTAACTGAACCAGAATCAGTCGTGCTGCCAATTACACCATAGCCCACCAAAACGCAACCCCCGATGGGGATTTTGTCTGGGTGGCCGCCTTCGGATCGGGCCGCGTGGCCTCGCCCCGTTCGGCGACAGGAGGAACATTACCCGATCGGGGACAGTGCTCCAAAACGGGTTCAGCTGCGCAGGGCCCGCCCCGGTCATCAGCGGACTCGGCCCCCGGAGGCGGGCGAACGGTGCCGGGAGGCCTCCGCCCCGTCCGGCACCGCACTCCGCTCCCCACCCGGCACGCACGCCAGGCACGGGCACATCTCCAGATGCGGGTTCAGCTCTCCCGCTGAGCCGTCAGCTTCGCCAGCGTCGCGTCCACTCGGGCCATCGTGCGGTCCCGGCCCAGCACTTCCAGCGACTCGAAGAGGGGCAGGCCGACCGTACGGCCGGTGACGGCGACGCGGACCGGGGCCTGTGCCTTGCCGAGCTTCAGGCCGTGCTCCTCGCCGGCCGCCAGGACGGCCTCCTTGAGGGCCTCGGCCTTCCAGTCGGCCTCGGCGAGCTTCGTACGGGCCGTGCGCAGCACGTCCTCCGCCCCCGGCTTCATCGCCTTCGCCCACGACGCCTCGTCCTCGACGGGCTCGTCCAGGAAGAGGAAGTCGACGTTGTCGGTGATGTCGGCGAGCACCGTGAGCCGCGTCTGCGCGAGCGGAGCCAGCTCCTCGAACGCGGTCCGGTCGAAGGCTTCCGGCGCCCAGGGTGCGTAGGGGGCGTGCAGCCACGGCTCGCATGCCTTCACGAAGTCCTCCAGGGGGAGTTCGCGCAGGTGTGTGGCGTTGATGGCCTCGCACTTCTTCAGGTCGAAGCGGGCCGGGTTGGCGTTGACGTCGGCGATGTCGAAGGCGGCGACCATCTCGTCCAGGGAGAAGATGTCGCGGTCCTCGGCGATCGACCAGCCAAGCAGGGCAAGGTAGTTGAGCAGACCCTGCGGCAGGAAGCCGCGCTCGCGGTAGAGGTTGAGCGAGGCCTGCGGGTCGCGCTTGGAGAGCTTCTTGTTGCCCTCCCCCATCACGTACGGGAGGTGCCCGAAGGCGGGCGTCGTGCCGTTGCCGACGCCGATCTGAGCGAGGGCGCGGTAGAGCGCGATCTGGCGCGGGGTGGAGGACAGCAGGTCCTCGCCGCGCAGGACGTGCGTGATCTCCATCAGCGCGTCGTCGACGGGGTTGACGAGCGTGTAGAGCGGAGCGCCGTTGGCGCGGACGATGCCGTAGTCGGTGACGTTCTCCGGGGAGAAGGTGAGCTCCCCGCGGACCAGGTCGGCGAAGGTGATCGGCTCGTCCGGCATGCGGAAGCGGACGATGTGCGTGCGCCCCTCGGCCTCGAACCCGGCGATCTGCTCGGCGGTCAGGTTGCGGCACTTGCCGTCGTAGCCCGAGGGCCTGCCCTCCTTGCGGGCTGCCTCGCGGCGCACCTCCAGCTCCTCGGCGGTGCAGTAGCAGGGATAGGCGAACCCGGCTTCACGCAGCCGTGCGGCGACGTCGGCGTAGATCTCGGTGCGCTGCGACTGGCGGTACGGACCGTAGGGGCCGGCTTCCGCCGTCTCGCTCGCATCGGCGTCGAAGGGCGCGGGGCCCTCGTCCCAGTCGAGGCCGAGCCAGCGCATGGAGTCCAGGAGCTGCTCGTAGGACTCCTCCGAGTCCCGGGCAGCGTCGGTGTCCTCGATGCGGAAGACGAGGGTGCCGCCCAGGTGGCGGGCGAAGGCCCAGTTGAACAGAGCGGTGCGGATCAGGCCCACGTGGGGGTTGCCTGTCGGGGAGGGACAGAACCGTACCCGGACGTCCTTCACGCTCGCGGTCGCGTCAGTCACGCTTGACCACCTTGTTGGTGAGAGTACCGATGCCTTCGATGGTGACGGCGACCTCGTCGCCGATGTTCAGCGGGCCGACGCCCGCCGGGGTGCCGGTGAGGATGACGTCGCCCGGCAGCAGCGTCATCGCCTCGGTGATGTGGACGACCAGGTCCTCGACGGAGCGGACCATCTCGCTGGTACGGCCGAGTTGGCGCTGCTCGCCGTTCACCGTGCACATCACGCCGAGGTCGGAGGCGTCCAACTCGGTCTCCACCCACGGGCCGAGGGGGCAGGACGTGTCGAAGCCCTTCGCCCGTGCCCACTGGGACTCGGCGCGCTGCACGTCCCGGGCGGTGATGTCGTTGCCGCAGGTGTAGCCGAGGATCACGTCCTTGACGCGCTCGCGGGGCACGTCCTTGCACAACCGGCCGATGACGACGGCGAGTTCGGCCTCGTAGTGCACCTCTGAGGAGAAGGCCGGGTAGCTGACCGGGTCGCCCGGGCCGCAGACCGAGGTGGACGGCTTGAAGAACACGACGGGGTTGTCGGGGACCTCGTTGCCCAGTTCCTTCGCGTGCTCGGCGTAGTTGCGGCCGATCGCGACGACCTTGTTGGGCAGCACGGGCGGCAGGAGCCGGACCTTGTCCAGCGGCAGCTTCTGGCCCGAACGCTCGAACTCGGCGAAGGGGTGGCCCTTGATGATGTCGAGGACGGGGCCGCCTTCGGTCTCCGCGTCCCCTTCCACGACGCCGAAGGCGACGTTTCCGTCGAGGGAGAATCTTGCGATGCGCACGGGTGGGTCTCGCCCTTCACTGGCTGGACGGAAGTGACGCTCCAGCGTATGCCACACGGGAAGGCGGGGGCCGCCGCGGGCCGGGCCACCGGTTCCGTGGAGGCCTTCCGCCGTCGGGCGGCCGAACGACACCGTGCACGACGTGGAAGTGGACCAGCGATCTCCGGTTGGACCGGACGCTGCTCCTCGGCGCTCCGCGGCCGTCAAGCGGTGGGGACGGGGAGCGGGCACTGTGCGGGCGTCACAAACCCCCGCCGGTCCTCGACGGGGGTGCGGTGCTGCCTGCGGCGGGCGTCGGGCGCCCGCCGCTCGGGCGTCAGCGCAGACGGGCCATGAGCGCGTGCTCGACCAGGGTGATGAGGGCACTCTTCGCGTCCGCGCGGTGCCGGGCGTCGGTGGTGATGATGGGAGCGTCCGGGCCGATCTGCAGGGCCTCGCGGACCTCCTCCGGCGTGTAGGGCTGGTGCCCGTCGAAGCCGTTGAGCGCGATCACGAAGGGAAGACCCGAGTTCTCGAAGTAGTCGACCGCCGGGAAGCAGTCGGCGAGACGACGGGTGTCGACCAGCACGACGGCGCCGATCGCACCGCGCACGAGGTCGTCCCACATGAACCAGAAACGGTCCTGACCGGGCGTACCGAACAGGTACAGGATCAGGTCCTGGTCGAGGGTGATGCGGCCGAAGTCCATCGCCACCGTGGTGGTCTTGTCGGCGGTGTGGGACAGGTCGTCGATCCCGGCCGACGCCGAAGTCATCACAGCTTCGGTGCGCAGCGGATTGATCTCCGACACGGCACCGACGAAGGTCGTCTTGCCCACACCGAAGCCGCCAGCCACCACGATCTTCGCGGAGGTGGTGGAACGGGCAGCAGCGCCGCCGCTAGAGCTTCCGAAGTCCACTGAGCACCCTTTCGAGCAATGTCACGTCTGGCTGGCCGTCCTCGTTCGTGTCGTTGCCACCGGGCTGATGGATGGCGACGAGCCCTGCTTCGGCCAGGTCGGCGACGAGGATACGGGCGACGCCGAGGGGAATGGTGAGAAGTGCTGAGATCTCAGCTACCGATTTGATCTCGTAGCACAGCCGGCAGATCCGCTGATGCTCGGGCAACTGCCCGTGGAGCTTGGCGGGTTCGGCCGAAGTGTGCACCAGCGCCTCGATGGCGAGCTGGTACCGGGGACGGGTCCGACCACCCGTCATGGCGTACGGGCGCACCAGCGGCTGCTGCTCGACGCGGCCGCTCTGGCTGCTGTCGGTCCGGGGGGCGGGCTGCACGGGCTGGATACGCGGAGGCGGCCCCTGGTCGTACTGCCGCCCGTCGTACTGCTGGTCGTAGCGCCGCTCGAACCGCCCGTCCTCATACCTCGGCGGCTGGTGCCGCTGCGGAGGAGGCTGGGGCGGCTGCTGCTGTTGCGGAGGCTGCGCCGGCTCGTCGCGCGACTGCCCACCCACGTGCCTGCTGGGTGTGGAGGGGAAGTTGAACCGCTTCGGGCGCGCGTTCTCATGACCACTGCCGTACGACGACTGGCCGCCTGGGGGCATTGTCATGTTTCCTCCTCCGACTCACGGACTTGCGGGCTACATCGTTCCGTCTACTCCAGCGCCGTGGGCGTGTATCGCATCACCCGCACCTTATGGCGCGAAGCCGCAACGCGCACTGCCTGTCTGCTGGTTGAGAACTAGTTGAGCAGGCTGCCTTGCAGCTCAGCGCGGAGGTCCGGGGTCAGGACGGTGCCCGCGCGATCGACGAGAAGTGCCATCTCGTAGCCGACGAGACCGATGTCGGCCTCGGGGTGGGCGAGGACCGCCAGCGCCGAACCGTCGGAGATGGACATGATGAAGAGAAATCCTCTCTCCATCTCCACGACCGTCTGGTTCACACTGCCGCCCTCGAAGATGCGGGAGGCTCCGGCGGTGAGCGAGGTCAGCCCGGACGCGACCGCCGCCAACTGGTCGGCGCGGTCCCGCGGGAAGCCCTCGGACATCGCGAGCAGAAGTCCGTCGGCGGAGACCACCACTGTGTGGGAGACACCTGGGGTGTTGTCCACGAAGTTGGTGATCAACCAGTTCAGGTTCTGCGCCGCCTGGCTCATCGGGCTCACACTAACGCTCCTGATCGTAGGTGCTGCCGGGGCCGTAGCCCTGTCGGTCATTGTGGGGGGCGTCACCCGCATTGCGACCCCGGCGGATGCCGCGGTGCAGATTGCTCAACCTGCCCCGTACGTCCTCGGGCGCGCGGGAGACCAATGAGCCGCCCAGCGAGTTCGATTCGGCGGTGCCTTCGACCAGGTTGGCCCTGGGCACCCGCCGGGGAAGGCCGGATGAGGTGGTACCACCGGCCTGCGGTTCACGCAGTCGGCCTGCCCGGCTCCAGCGCTCGTCGTTGGCTGATCGCCAATCCTCGTAAGGTTCCGTTTGAGGCTGGTGCTGCTGGTGTTGCGCTTCCGTTCCCCTCTCCAGCGGCGACCGCTCGCGGTCACGGCGCGGGAGACCTGCGCCGGTCGTGGAGCGATAGCTACTCGGGGCGGGGCCCGGACGGTCGAAGCCTACGCGGTCGTGGCCATTCCCGTGAACGCCCGTACCCGATTCCGCTTCCGGCTCCCGGGAGGCGTACTGACCGCCGCGTGACGGCATTTGATCCTGTTGCTGGGGCGCCTGCCGCTCGTACGGCGCCGGCGGCTCGTACGGCTGCTCGTAGGAGCTCTTCTGCTCGTACGAGGGCTGCTGAAACCGCTGTTCGTCGTAAGAGGAGGGCCCCTGCGGCCGAGGCGGCCGCTGCTGCTCGCGCTCAGGCGGTTCCTGCCGCTGGTCGTACGGCGGCTCCAGCGCCTCGCGACGCTCGTCCCGCATCAGCGGGCGGCCGATCGGGTCGAGGGAGGAGGCGTCGTCCGGGACCTCGTACCTGCCGTCGTCGAAGCCGAGTTGGGCGGCCGAGCGCGAGTCGACGGCCTGCCTGTACTGCGGCTCCGGCTGGTGCGGCACGATCCGCGAGACGGTGAAGTCCTCGAACATCTCCTCCTCGCCGCCACCGCCCCGTGTGATCGCCTCCGGCAGCATCACCAGGCATGTCGTGCCGGCCTGCTCCCCCGAGGGCCGCAGCTGCACGCGGATGCCGTGGCGGTCGGAGAGGCGGCCGACGACGTACAGGCCCATGCGCCGCGCGAGGCTGGCGTCCACGGTCGGAGGGTTGGCCAGCTTGTGGTTGATGTCGGCGAAGTCCTCGGCGGTCAGGCCTATGCCCTTGTCGTGGATCTCGACGACGACCCGCCCGTCCGGCAGCCGGGTGGCGGTCACGGCCACCTTCGTCTGCGGCGAGGAGAAGGTGGTCGCGTTCTCCAGCAGCTCGGCCAGCAGGTGCACGAGGTCGTTGACGACCTGGCCGTGGATCTCGCTCTCCGGCACACCCGAGAGCTCGATGCGCTCGTAGTGCTCCACCTCGGAGGAGGCGGCGCGGAGGATGTCGATCAGCGGCACCGGCTCGTTCCACCGGCGGCCGGGCTCCTCACCTGCGAGGACGAGGAGGTTCTCGCCGTTGCGCCGCATGCGGGTGGCCAGGTGGTCGAGCCGGAAGAGGCTCTCGAGCTGGTCGGGGTCGGCCTCGTTGTTCTCCAGGTCGGAGATGAGACCGAGTTGCCGCTCGATGAGGCCCTGGTTGCGGCTGGAGAGGTTCGTGAAGATCGCATTGACGTTTCCGCGGAGCAGTGCCTGCTCGGCGGCGAGACGCACGGCCTCGCGGTGCACCTGGTCGAATGCCCTGGCGACCTCGCCGATCTCGTCGGTGCTGTCGATCGGGATGGGCGCGACCCGGGTGTCGACCCGGCCGGGGTCCGTACGGGAGAGCTGGTCGACGAGCATCGGCAGCCGCTGCTCGGCGACGTCGAAGGCGGCGGTGCGCAGGTTCTGCATGCTGCGGCTCATCGAGCGGGCCATCAGCGCCGCGAGGAAGACGGCGAGCAGCAGCGCAGCGAGCACGATCACGGCGTTGACCAGCGCGTCCCGCTGGGCGTCCGAGGAGATCTGCTCCGTCTCGTCGACAGCCGCGTCGGTGAGGTTCTTCTCGACGGCGCGGTAGGCGTCGAACTTGCCTGTGCTGGTGGCGAACCAGCTCTTGGCGGTGATGCCCTTGGACTTGAGCGCCTGACTGCCGGCACCGGAGACGATCGCGGGTATCGCTTCCTTCATCGGCGGCGGGGGGACGAACTGCCGGCCCGCGGCCGTGGCCTGCGCCTCGGCCTTGGCCAGCTTCTGCTTGCCCTTCGCCTCGGACTTGGCGGACTCGCGCTTGAGCAGCGCGACGTCCTCCGGGCGGCCGCCGCCCACGTACTCCTCCATGGCGATGCGCTCGAGGTAGGCGTACGAGGTCAGCGCGGTGTACTGGCGCTGCGTGTTCTTCTTCCCCGGGCCGGGACCCACCAGCAGGTGCATGCCTATGGAGCGCTCCAGCGACTGGGCCGCCTTGGCGAGCGATATGGAGTAGACGGTGCGGCCGTAGGAGGTGATGTTGCCGGTGCCGAAGCCGAGTTCGTTGGCGAACTCCATCAGCGGGTGCTGGATGGTGACGTAACCCTCTTCGGTCTTCACTCCGTTGAGGCGCGTGGTGTAGGCCGCTGTGCGCAGCGCCGCGAGCTTCGGCTCTTCTTTCCTGAAGACGGCCAGACGACGCTCGAGTCCGGGCTTGGCCGGCATCGCGGTCGCCGCTCGGTCGAAGTCCTTCTTGGCGCGGTCGGTGACACCGCGCACGCGCTGAACTGCCGGATCGTTCCGTCGCCCTGCGAGCAGCGGTGCCGCGGTGCGGTCGCGCTCGTCGATGAGGGCGTTGCCGTAATCGGCTGCCGCGCGCACCAGTTCGGCGGTGCGCTGTGCGTCCTCGGCCTCGTTCCAGGTGTCGATGGAATCCTGGACGCGATAGCCGCCGAAGACGAGTCCGACGATCACCGGGATGAGGAGGATGGCGTACAGCCGTGTCCTCACACGCCAGTTGCGCACGGCCAGGCGACTGCCCGATCGTCCCGTGTCCGACAGATCAGAGGTCACCGCGGTCCGGGACGGCGGGGTGAAATTGCCCCGCGACTCCTCCCGGGCCTGTGTCGCAGCGCCCGTCTTGCTTCGCCTCACGCGACTCCTCACCTCTTGGCCCTCGGTGTCCGACATCCGACGTTCCGTGGGTCGGCGACGTGCCACTCGCTACTGCTGAGTTCAGCGCATTTCAGCACGTCAGGGCCGCGTCGTCCAAACAGTTGGTTGAGGCCGGTACGACACCCCAACAGGCCCGGAAAATCGGGTATCTATGAACTAAGACGACAAATGGGCGAAGTTTTGTGAGCGGAGTGAAGCCCCCCGGATGCCAGCAGTGTTCACGGAGCCGAAATTCTCTGTCGAAACGTTATGAACATCTCGCAGGGCGGCTGAAGGCTCCGGAGGGCATGACGAACAACACAGCCGGCCGCTGGACGCAGCAAGGCCGGCTGTGCGATCAACTCGGCGCCGTGAGCGCCGAGTTGATGATGCTGCTCACTTCAGGCGTGCGAGCAGCGCGTGTTCGACAAGAGTGATCAGAGCACTCTTCGCCTCGGCGCGGTGCCGGGCGTCGGTGACGATGATGGGAGCGTCCGGGCCGATCTGCAGGGCCTCCCGGACCTCCTCAGGCGAATAGGGCTGATGCCCGTCGAAGCCGTTGAGCGCGATCACGAAGGGAAGACCCGAGTTCTCGAAGTAGTCGACCGCCGGGAAGCAGTCGGCGAGACGACGGGTGTCGACCAGCACGACGGCGCCGATCGCACCACGTACCAAGTCGTCCCACATGAACCAGAAACGGTCCTGACCGGGCGTACCGAACAGGTACAGGATCAGGTCGTCGTCCAGCGTGATGCGGCCGAAGTCCATCGCCACCGTGGTGGTGGTCTTCCCGCCCGTGTGCGTCAGATCGTCGATCCCGGCCGACGCGGAAGTCATCACGGCTTCCGTGCGCAGCGGATTGATCTCCGACACGGCACCGACGAAGGTCGTCTTGCCCACACCGAAGCCACCGGCCACCACGATCTTCGCGGAGGTCGTCGAGCGGCCGGCAGCAGGGGCTCCGTAATTCATCATCTGGCCCGTCTGCGGGCTAGAGCTTGCGAAGTCCACTGAGCACCCTTTCGAGCAAGGTCACATCTGGAGCACCACCGGGTTCGGAACCGCCGCCGGGCTGGTGGATGGCCACCATTCCGGCCTCGGCGAGGTCGGCGACCAGGATCCGGGCCACCCCGAGGGGTATCGCGAGAAGAGCGGAGACCTCCGCCACCGACTTGACCTCGCGGCACAGGTGGCAGATGCGCTGGTGCTCGGGAAGCAGACCCTGAAGTTGTGCCGGGTCGGCGCTCGTGCTCACCAGTGCCTCGATCGCCAGCTGGTAACGCGGCCGAGTACGGCCTCCCGTCATGGCGTACGGGCGCACCAGCGGCTGGTCGCCCTCACCGCCGTACGGTGCGTGCTGGTATGGGGCACCGTACGGTCCGGGCGAGGCTGGCGGCGGGGTCATGGCTCCTCCGGTCGAGGCGTGAGGTCGAATCGGCTTAACGGACTGAGGTGGCTCATTAGAGGGGAGCTTTCAGGTCAGTTGAGAATGCTCCCCTGAAGTTCTGCACGCACGTCAGGGGTGAGGACGGTTCCTGCGCGGTCTACCAGTAGTGCCATCTCATATCCGACGAGACCGATGTCAGCCTCCGGATGAGCGAGGACGGCCAGTGAAGAGCCGTCCGAGATGGACATGATGAAGAGGAAGCCTCGCTCCATCTCCACCACCGTCTGATTGACGGGGCCTCCCTCGAAGATGCGGGAGGCCCCGGCTGTAAGTGAGGTCAGCCCGGATGCGACCGCCGCCAACTGGTCGGCGCGGTCGCGCGGGAAGCCCTCGGACATGGCCAGAAGGAGGCCGTCCGCGGAGACCACCACCGTGTGCGACACACCTGGGGTGTTGTCCACGAAGTTGGTGATCAACCAGTTCAGATTCTGCGCCGCCTGGCTCATCGGACTCAACTAACGCTCCTGCTGGTAAGTGGGGCCGACGCCGCGGCCGTTCGTCGTGCCGGCCTGCCGGCCCTGTTGGATGCCGCGGCGAAGGTTGGTCAGCCGCCCCCGTACGTCGTCGGGTGAGCGGGAGACCTGCGGACCGGCTTGGGCGGAGGACTGCTGCTCAGCGGTACCCGCGACAAGGTTGGCGCGGGGCACACGGCGCGGCAGACCTGAGGTGGTGACTCCTCCCGCGGCGGGCTGCCGGACCTGTTCGGCCCGGCGCCAGGTCTCATCGTTGGGCGAAGCTCCCCAGTGACCGCCGGTGTCGGCGCTTCGCTGGGCCCCCACGTGGTGGGATCCCGTGGTGGAGTTCGCGGAGGCGCCCTCGGCGGCGCCCCGGGCGCTGTGACGGCGCGGCATCGGCGGTACGGCGGAGGCCGGTTCGCCACCGGGCCGCGGAGCGGGCGCCTGGTGCGAGGACTGGACGGGCTCCTGCGACTCCTCGGGCGGCGCCTGCGGAGGTGCGGGCGGCGGTGAGGAGGCGGCACGGAACCAGTTGGACTCCATCGACTCGAAGATCGGCGTCGGGGCGTCCGCGGCGGCCGGAGGGACCGCCGGTATGCCGAAGTCCGGGTCGTAGGACGGTGCTTCCTCGGCGGGCTGCTGGAACTCGCCGGTGTCGTGCCGGTCGCGTTCCTGGGCGGCGCCCTGGCCGCCGCTGGAGGCGCCCGTGTATCCGGGACGCGCGAACTCGCCGGTGTCGTGTGCCTCGGTGTCGTCGTGACCGCGAGGTCCGTCGTCGACGGGAGCGTTGGGCGTCGCCCAGCTCGGACGCTGGCCCCAGTCCTCCGGCCGCGCGAACTGGCCGGTGTCCGAGGGACCCCCGGTCTGCGGGCGCTGGAAGGCACTCGTGTCGGTGGCCGGGGGACGCGCGAACTGCCCGGTGTCGGAGCCCGATTGGGGACGCTGGAACTCACCGGTGTCCGAGCCTGTCTGCGGAGAGGCGTACTCCCCCGTCGACTGGTTGTCCCAGTTGCCGCCCCAGTCGGGACGAGGGATCTCGCCCGTGTCGCCGGGGCCGCCCCTGCCGCCGGGGTCGGTGCCGCCCGGAAGCTGACCGGCGGGACCGGACCGCTG
>NZ_JACBXA010000078.1 GCF_013870515.1 Streptomyces albidus (ex Kaewkla and Franco 2022)
GGTCCGGCTGGGCGTCCGGCGTCTCCGACCCGGAGTCGGTCTCGATCAGTCCGCTCAGCACCTGGTCGAGTGTCTTGACGGTGGAGGGCAGCGTGATGACGAGCTCCACCAGGCCTTCGGCGGCCTGCTTCCACGTACCGCGGTCGTCGAGGTCGGTCACGGCGGCCGAGAGGACGGCGGCCGCCTCCTGCGCCCACGGGGCCCATCGCGCCAGGCAGGCGTAGACGGCTTCGGCGACCTCCCGGTCGTCCACGTCGCTGAGACCGGTGACCAGTCGCGCGTAGCGTTCCCGGTGCCGCTCGGCCAGTTCCAGGGGCCGGACGCGGAGGACGGCGTGGCGCAGCGCGGGGGCTCCCTGCGCGGCGGACTCGACCAGCTTCCAGGCCCGTCCGTCGTCCAGCAGCCCTGCCGCGCTCGACACGCATGCCGCCCGTACGTCCTCGTGCTGGCCCGGCAGTTCGTACGTCGCCAGCAGAAGCTCCGCCGCCTCGGCGACCGGAAGGCAGGTCGCGGCGAGCCGGACCGCCTCCTTGCGGCCGGCCACCTTCACGCCCGCCGGAGGGCCGTCGTGCGGGCCCTCTTCCGCGGCCGGCAGCAGAAGGCCGTGCACCACCTCGGACAGTTGCGACGGGGCGACGTGGCGGCATGCCCGCGAGAGTGCCGGCACGGCCGTGCGCACGCGGTCGTCACCGGTGTGTTCGAGCAGCAGGGGCAGGGCGTCGCCGGGCCTCTCCGTCCGTACCAGCGACGCCAGCGCCGCCTCCGCCAGCTCGGACTCCTCGGCGACGGGGTCGTCCGCCCACATCCGCAGCTCGCGGGCACCCTCGCCCGGAACGTGCGCGAGCTGGGTCAGCGCCTCGCGGCGCACGTCCATGGGGGCGGCTTCGTCGTCCACTTCGCGGGCGAGCAGCTCGGCGGCGGCGCGCTGCTGGCGGGGCAGCCAGCGGTCCGTGCAGCGTCCGACGGGGGGCAGGGGGCGGCGGCTGCCCTTGGTCAGGAAGCGCCCGTAGGGCGTGCTGGAGTCCAGCACGTGGGCGAGCAGGTCGGTGCGCTGCATGGTGATCGTCCGGGCCACCGCGGGCAGCAGCGCCGCGGAGGTGTCGTGGGCGAGCACCTCGGCGACGCGGCTCTCACGTGTGCGGGGATCGCTCAGCCACAGCTCCACCGCGGTACGGGCGGTGGCCTCGTCGCCGAACTGCACCGCCTGCCACAGCAGTTCCTGCAGTTCGGACATGCCGGCGGCCCGCCTGCCGACTCCCCGGGCCAGGGCGAAGGTCAGACCGTGGTCGACGTTCTCCGCTCCGGCCTCCAGCCAGTACCGCAGTGCCTCGAAGACGGTGTGTTCCTGACCGCGCCGCAGCGTGCGGTCCAGCCGTCCGAGGTCGGCGCCGCCGGTGTTGCCCCACAGGCGCACGATCGTTCTCAACGCCCAGCCCGTCAGGCCACGTTCACCGCCGGCGGCGTGCTCGCGCAGCAGCGACTGGGCGAGGCGGCCGAGAGCGCCGCGGGTCTCGGCCGAGGAGTCGGGTGCCTGGACGGCGTCCCCTGCGACACGGTCGAGGTGCTCCGCGGCCTCCTCCCTCATCAGGCGCGGGGGCAGGTCCGCGAGAGCGGTGAGCGCGGCGCAGCGTACGACGTCCTGCTCGTCGCGCAGCCGGGCCATGTCGGCGAGCAGCGCGGTGACCGCGGCCGGGTCCCCACCGTTGCGCGCAGCGGTGTACGCGGCCTGCCGGACGAGCAACGGCCAGGCGTGCGCGCGGTCTTCGGCGGCGGGACGGCGGGTGGCCTCGGCGATCTCCTCCCGGGCCTCCTCGTCGGGCAGGTGCGCCAGCGCCGCGAGGACGGACGTCCAGTGGGCGTCGCGCTCACGTGCCTGCTGCGCCATCCGGCGTGCTTCCTCCTCGCGGCGGCTGTGCGGCAGCGCGGCGAGCACGTCCTCGTGGAGGGCTTCGTGTGTGCGTTCCTCGGCGTCGGTCACGATGTCGTGGAAGACGGCGCGACGGCTGGGCGGAAGCGCTCGCAGCAGCTCGGCGAACCGGTGCGGGTACGAGCTCCACGCGCGTCCGAGTTCGATCAGCTCGGGCGGCTCGGCCCGTACCAGGCGCCGGAGTACGGACGGCGGCAGCCCGGTCTCGCGCAGGTGTTCCGCGTGTTCGGGGTCGAGCAGGAGGCGCAGCGCCCTGCCCGGGTTCGCGGCGACGAGCCGGGGCAGCCGGGACCACAGCTCGGGGGCGAACGCGGCGCCGTGTTCGCGGTACTGCTCCAGAAGTTCCAGTACGCGGTGGGGCCTGTCGGCGGCGGCCCTGGCGACGCCCTGTCCGTACCGCTTCCACCAGCCCTCGCGCATCACCGGGGGCAGCGCGTCCAACTGGCGTGCGGCCTCTGCCAGAAGGGTGTCGGGATGGCGGCGGGCCAGCACCCGCCAGGCGGCGACCGCGTGGAAGAGCTCGGGCAGCAGGCGCAGGACAGTCTTCGGCCCGCATCCGGGCAGCAGTCGTCCGGCGTCGGCGTCGCCCCAGCGGGTGCGGACCACGTCGATCAGCCCGTCGGCGAGGCCGGTGCGGCGGCCGCTGACGATGGTGCGCAGCAACTCGGCGCGTACGGCCGCGGGGGCGTCGTGGAGCGCCGCCAGGAGCGCGTCGTCGGTGACGGCGCTGGAGGGTGCTGCGGCGGCGCGTTGGGCGTGACCTCGGATGACGGCATCGGGATGGGCGAGACGGGCGGCCACGTATGCGGTGTCCTGGCCGGCGCAGGCTGCGATCAATGCGAGCCGCTGGCCGTACGTTCCGTACTGTTCGAGCCCGTCCAGCAGCCCCTCCAGCTCCTCCCTCCCGGCCGCGCGCGCCCGGTCCGCGACCCGGCGGATGCGCTGCGGATACGCGAGCGGGTCGAGGGTGTCGAGAAGTTCGGTGGCTGCTGCACGCGACATGGCGGTGATTCTGCCCGCGCCGAGTGCTCTCGTTACCTGGATGTGCAGGAAGTGAGTGTATTTTGTGCGCCGCCTGTCCCGCCGGGTCCCCCGGCGCCCCGGCGGCCAGGCCCGATACCGTCGCAGACATGGATGATGTGATCGTGGTGGGCGGCGGCGTGGCGGGGCTGACGACGGCGGTGCTGCTCGCCGAACGGGGTCTGGGCGTACGGGTGTTGAGCCGGGACGAAGAGTCCCGCACAGCCTCCGCGATCTCCGGTGGCCTGTGCTGGCCCTACCGCATCGAGCCACAGGAACAGGCCGTCGAGTGGGCGGTACGGTCCTTCCGCAATTTCGCATGGCTCGCCGAGCAGCCGGCGCTCACCGGCGTGCGGCTGGTGCGGGGCTTCATGGACGGCGACGACTCGGCGCCGCCCGAGTGGCTCTCGCTGGTTGGGTCGCCGCCCCGCTCCCCCATCATCGACATGACGACCTATCTCCCCTATCTGCGCGGGCGGTTGACCGCCGCCGGGGGCCACTGCGAGCAGCGCGAGCTGACTTCCCTGGACGAGGTCTCGGCTCAGGCCTCGGCGGTTGTCGACTGCAGCGGCCTCGGGGCACGCGAGCTGGTCGGCGACGAGACGATGCGGCCGGTGCGGGGGCAGATCGTCGTGGTGGAGAACCCGGGCGTCGAGGACTTCTACATCTCCTCCCGGCCGGACGTGTCCGTGACCACCTACATGCTGCCGCAGCCGTACGGGCTGCTGCTCGGAGGCACCGCCGACGAAGGGGCGGAGGACCTGACGCCCGATCCCGCCACGACCCGGGCCATCGTCGACCGCTGCGCCCGCGTCGATCCCGCCGTCGCCGGCGCACGGGTGCTGGAGGAGCGGGTGGGGCTGCGCCCGTACAGGCCGCGCGTGCGCCTGGAGTCGGAGCGGCTGCGGGACGGCACCTTGTGCGTGCACAACTACGGTCACGGCGGCGCCGGTGTCACCGTCTCCTGGGGCTGCGCCCTCGACGCGGTGCGGCTGCTGGATTCCGGGATGTCGGCCTGATGACGTTCGTGTGTCGATGCGCGCCATGGACGTACCGGCACCGGCCGGAGTACACACCCTTGAACTCACAAGGCGTCTCTCGTGCATTCACAAGGGAGTTGGAGGACTCGTGCGTCACAGATTCATCGTCACGGCCGGCGTGGTGGCCGCCCTCACACTGGCGGTCCCGGCATCGGCTGCCGAACCCTCACCGGGCGCGCCAGGAGCGGGGGACCCCTACTACCCGGCGTACGGCAACGGCGGCTACGACGTGTCGCACTACGACCTGAACCTGAAGTACCAGCCGAAGACGGACGAGCTGAAGGGCACGGCCACTCTCCTGGCCAAGTCCACCCAGGAACTGAGCCGCTTCAACCTGGACTTCGCCCTCGATGTGAGCTCGGTCCACGTCAACGGCCGCAAGGCGCAGATCTCCACTTCCGGCGCACACGAGCTGGAGGTCACTCCCGCTCGACCGCTCGCCAAGGGTGAGGACTTCAGCATCGTCGTCCGCTACTCGGGCATCCCCTCCGAGGTCGAGGTGAACGGCTTCACCTCCTGGCACCGCACCCCGGACGGCGGGGCCGCCGCCAACCAGCCCGAGTCCGCCTGGTGGTGGTACCCGAGCAACGACCACCCCAAGGACAAGGCCACGTTCGACGTCAGCATCTCCGTGCCCGAGGGCTACAACTCCCTCAGCAACGGCGACCTGGTCTCCGAGCGGCCGGACGGCAAGTGGACCAGGTCCAACTGGCGCTCCGACAAGCCGCAGGCCACCTACCTGGCCACCGTCGCCGTGGGGAAGTTCGACGTCACGAAGAGCACGACCGAGAGCGGCATCCCGGTCATCAACGCCTACAGCAAGGGCCTGGGGGACGAGGCCGGTTCGGCCCGCGCCAGCGTCGAGCGCACCGGCGAGGTCACGGACTGGCTGGAGAGCGTCTTCGGCCCGTACCCCTTCAGCTCGGTGGGGGGCTACGTCCCCGACACCGGCGTGGGCTTCGCCATCGAGACCCAGACGCGTGCCTTCTACGGCAACGAGCGCTTCAAGAAGGGGACGGACGTCTCCGTCGTCGTCCACGAGCTGGCGCACCAGTGGTACGGCGACAGCGTGTCCGTCCGCCAGTGGGAGGACATCTGGCTCAACGAGGGCTTCGCCACCTACGCCTCGTGGCTGTGGTCGGAGAAGGAGGGCGACGGCACCGCACAGGAGCTGGCCGAGACCGCTTACTCCTCCTACCCCGCCGACGACGAGTTCTGGACGGTCAAGCCGGGCGACCCGGGCCCGGAGAACCAGTTCCACGACGCGGTCTACGACCGCGGGGCGATGACGCTCCAGGCGCTGCGCAACAAGATCGGTGACAAGAAGTTCTTCGCCGTGCTGAAGGGCTGGCCGGCCGAGAAGGGCCACGGCAACGCCCGTGTCAAGGACTTCGTGAGCTACGCGGAGAAGGTGTCCGGCAAGCCGCTGGCCGCCCTCTTCGACACCTGGCTCTACGAGCCCGTCAGGCCGGCGAAGCCCTCTCTGGGCGGCGCGAAGGCTGAGCGGGACGGCAAGCAGGCAGCTCCGAAGTCGTGGCGGGAGATCAAGGCGGTGAACGGCTCGCACAGGCACTGAATGAGCCGCTGAACGGCCCACGGCCCGGCCACCGGAACGCTGACGCGTCCTCGGTGGCCGGGCCGTGGTGTGTGCGGGTGCGGCCTGCCTGTGCGCGCCTGCTCAGGCGCCGCCGGCCGGGATCGGCTTGATGAGCGCGAAGGTGCCGCCCTGCGGGTCCTGAACCACCGCCATCCGGCCCGCCATCATGTCGAAGGGCGGGACGAGCACGGAGCCGCCTCTGGTGATCAACGCGTCCACGGTGGAGTCGGTGTCGTCGATCGCGAAGTACGTCATCCAGTGCGAGGGCGTACCGGGAGGCGAGTTCTCGAGCCCCTGCATGCCGCCGACCGTCCGGCCGCCCACGTTGAGCGCGTTGTAGCCGGGGGCGCCCTCCATCGGGGTGGTGTCGATGTTCAGGTGCCGGTAGAAGCCCATGGCCGCGTCCAGGTCGGAGGTGTTGAGCTCGCTCCAGACCACCGCACCGTGCTCGTTGACGATCTGCGAGCCGGTGAAGTCCTTGGCCTGCCACAGTCCGAACACCGCGCCGGTGGGGTCGGCGGCGACGGCCATCCGGCCCAGGTCCATCACGTCCATGCCGGGCACCATCACGGTGCCGCCGTTCTCGAGGACGGCGTGGGTGGCGCCTTCCACGTCGTCGGAGGCGAGATAGGCGGTCCACGCGGTCGGGGGCGTCGGCCCGCCCTCCGGGGACATCGTCTTCATGATGCCCGCCACCGGCTTGCCGTGCAGGGTGCAGACGGAGTAGCCGCCGGTCTCCGGGGGCCCGATCTCGCCCTGCCAGCCGAACAGGTCGCGGTAGAAGTCGAGGGCCGCCTGCTGGTCCGGGACCATCAGGTCGATCCAGCAGGGGACGCCGGGCTCGTACCGGCCTGTCATCTCGGGCATGAGGGCTCCTTGTCGCTGCTCGGTCACGGTCACTGTGCCGAGAGAGAGTTGGCCGTCGACTCTCGCCACGCCGCCCCGTGTCCGGGCCCGGCGACGAATTCACCCGCATCCCCTTCCGCGTCCGGCCCACGGGAGGGCAGGCCGGGCGGCCCCGCAGCCCCGTCAGCGGCGGACACCCCTGAGGTACTCCTTGCGCGCCTCGTACGCCAGCGGCAGGAACCGGAGCCGCTCCGGCAGCCACGGCACCACCTGCCGCACCACGCGGCACAGCCGCCGCAGCCGCCGTTCCTGACGGCGCGTCCAGGGCAGGCCGATGGCCGCGCGGGCGTCCGGCGGCATCAGGCCGATGGTGACGAACCGCCGGAAGCGGACGAAGAGCGGCAGCAGCAGGGGCCACAACGACCGCAGAACCACTCGCACCGGACGCGGTCCCCGGTCGGGCGGCGGGACGCGCTGGGCGGTGGAGACGAGTTCCTCGACGACGAGGGTGCACTCCAGCTCCTCCTCGAGCATCCGCCTGTAGTACGGCCAGAACTCCTCGAGCGTCTGCGGCATGTCGCGTTCCCGCAGGCCCAGGACCCGCCCCACCTGGAGCCACTCCGCGTACAGCCTGCGCTCCTCCTCATCGGTGTACGGGCGGATCCCCAGGTACCGCTGAGCATGCTGGTAGACGGGGAAACCCGTGGCGTGGACCCATGAGTAGTTGGCCGGGGTGAGCGCGTGGTACTCGCGGCCGTGCGCGTCCACTCCCTGGATGCCCCGGTGCAGCTTGCGCAGCCGCCGCCCCTCCTCGGCGGCGGCCTCTCCCCCGTACACCCACAGCTGCACGCTCGTCAGGGAACGCTCTCCACGGCCCCACGGGTCGGTACGGAAGACGGAGTAGTCGTCGACGCCCGCGCTGACGGCCGGATGCGCGACCTGCATCGTCAGGGCGGCAGGCAGAGTCAGCAGCATGCGGATCTCGCCCGCGAGGTCCCACAGCATTCCGCCCGGAGGGGGCGGCTCGGGCTCCTCACCGGCTGGACGGCCGGGCAGGCTGCTCTCGCTGCTCACCTTGTACATGATGCTCCCAGCTGTGTTCGTGTGCGCGGCTGCGTGCCGGGCCGGTCGGCGGTCCGGCACGCGATCACCCGGTGCAGGAGGCTGCCATGCCCTTCATTCCCACCCCGGAGCAGCGCGACTTCGTCGCCGCCGTCCAGGATTTCGCCCGGCGCGAGTGCGGTACGCGTGAGCAGCGGGACGCGCTCACCGCCGGCACCGGCGGCTCGCACAGCCCCGAGCTCTACCGGAAGCTGGCCGCCCTGGGCTGGCTCGGCGTCTGTCTGCCCGAGGCATACGGGGGTGCCGGCGGCGGCACGACGGATGCGTGCCTCTTCCTGGAGGAGTACGCCCGCGGCCTGGTCCCCGCGGGGGGCTACGTCACCTCCGTCATCACGGCGAAGGTGTACGAGAGGTTCGGCAGCGAGGAGCAGAAGGCCGCGGCGGTGGGCGGTGCCGCCGCCGGGCAGGTGCTGTCGATCGCGATGTCCGAGCCGGATGCGGGGTCGGACGTCGCCGCGCTGCGCTGCTCCGCCGTACGCGGGGCCGACGGCTCGTGGCTGGTCGAGGGGCACAAGACGTGGATCTCCAACGCGCACCTCGCGAGCTCGATCCTGCTGGTCGCCCGCACGGACTCCGGCGGGGCCAAGCAGCAGGGGCTCACGATGTTCCACGTGCCCGCCGACACCGCCGGCGTGGAGATCCGGGGCATCGAGACGATGGGCGGCAGGGAGGTCAACGACGTCCGCTTCACGGGCGTGAGGCTGCCCGCCGACGCCGTGATCGGACGCGTGGACCACGGCTGGCATCAGCTGACGGCCGGACTCGACGCCGAACGCCTCTTCCTCGCGGCGAACATGCTCGGTCTCACGGAGCGCGTCTTCGCGGACACACTCGAATATGTCCGCACTCGCGAGCAGTTCGGCAGGCCTGTTGGTTCGTTTCAGGTACTGCGACACCGACTGGCCGATTTGGCCACGGAGTTGGAGTGTGCCCGCCTTCTGGTGTACGACACTGCAGCGCAGTGCGATGCAGAGCCTCACAAGCTCTTCCCACGGGAGGCTTCCATGGCCAAACTGAAGGCTACGGAACTGGCCAAGCACGCCGCCTTGGAAGGCATGCAAATGATGGGCGGTTACGGCTATGCGACCGAATACGACATGGAACGGCATTTTCGTGCAGCCGTCGCCTCGACGGTTTACGGCGGTACGAGCGAGATCCAACGGGACATCATCGGCAGGAGCTACGGCCTCTGACGCGTCCCCCCAGCACATGGCAGATCTGAACAGTCGGATGTGGGTGATCCTTTGATCAGTCGATTTTCGGCCTGCGGCTTTAAATGATCGCTGTCTCCCCTATATTGGTGCGGCGCTGACCGACCTCTCGCGGCTCACCCCCTCCCCTGCCCGGACCTGTCCACAAGGACCCTGATTGATGACCCCCGAAATCTCTCCACCGTCCAAACCGTCCGCCCCCGGCGCCGCGGCCCGTGGCGCCGGGCAGCCGTCGAGAACGCAGCCGCCGAAAACGGGGACGGGCACCTCCCTCGCCTTGCTGATAGCCGTGCTCATCACCGGACCGGCGTGCCTGTACGCGGTCTACGCGGCGCCACTGTCCATGCGCACGGAAGTCGCCTGGGGCAGCGGCGCCGCCGCTTTTCTCCTGTGCGTCACGGCCGCCGTCGCCGCGCGCAACATCCTCGCCGCACGCGCGCTGCGCGCCATCGTCGCGCAGAAGGACGCCGAGACGGACGCGGATCGGGCAGTCGCCGCGCACTTCGCCGACGTCATCGTGCCGATCCTGGTGCAGCGCCTGCGAGCCGGCGCCTCCGCGCAGACGGCTCTGGCGGCCGTCCCGACGGTCACGAACAACACGCACCAGCGCGTGCTGCACTCCCTCGCCAACGAGGTGCACCGCGGAGAGGGGCTTCGCGCCGCCGCGATGGCCGCCTGTGCCAACGCGGCCGGCCGCGTGCAGGCCCTGGCCACGAGCATGGCGGCGGACCTGCGGGACTTGGAGCACAAGTACTCCGACGAGGAAGTCCTCGGCGACCTCCTGCACTTGGACCACCGCACGGCGCAGACCGGACGGCTCGCGGACTCCATCGCGGTGCTGACCGGTGCACGTACGGGACGCCGCTGGGCGAAGCCCATCGTGATGGAGAGCATCCTGCGCGGCGCGATGGGCCGCATCAGCGGCTACCAGCGCGTGCGGCTGCACTCCTCGTGCGAGCTGGCGATCGCCGGCCACGCGGCGGAAGGCGTGATGCACGCCCTGGCGGAGCTGATGGACAACGCCGCCAACTTCTCCCCGCCCACCTCCGAGGTCCACGTGTACGTGGAGGAGGCCTCGGCCGGCGTCATCATCACCATCGAGGACGGCGGTCTGGTCATGGGCGAGGTCGCGCTGCAGCGCGCCCAGCAGGCCGTCTCGAACGAGTCGCTCGACCTGACCAACCTCTCCGGCACCCGCCTGGGACTGGCCGTGGTGGGACGTCTGGCCCGCAAGCACAACCTCTCGGTCTCCTTCCGGCCCTCCGCCCACGGCGGGACCGGCGTACTGCTGATGGTGCCTCAGACGCTCATCACACAGCCCAAGAGAGAGACGCAGAGCATGACGCGCGAGCCCGCTGCCGCACCTCTTCCCCCCTCGGGCGGGATCAGCCAGGCGCCCCGGCAACGGCCTCTCGAATCGGTCTCGGAGCGCAGCCTGGAGACGCGCATCCCCGCGCAGGAGACTCCGAGGACGGCCAACGACCTGCCCAAGCGCACTCGGTCCGTCAGCGCGCCTTCGGCCGCCGCCCCGGAGTCCCCGGCCCTGTCTCCTCCGGCCGCCTCCGAGTCCTCAGAATCCTCTGCGTCGACGGAGCCCTCGCCCGAACACGCTCCGGCCGGCGAGACCGACGGCGGACTGCCCAAGCGGCGCCGCGGACAGACCCTCGCGGCCGCTCAGCGGCGCACCGCGTCAGCCAGCGCCGACCGGGCAGCGGAGCCCGCCAGATCGGCTGAGCACTCCGGCTCCCGGTTCGGTGCGTTCCGCCGAGCCGTACAGGGCGGTTCGTCGGCCCAGGAGCAGAAACCCGACGACTCTTCCTCCGTTTCCCCTGCACCCTCCTCGTCCCGCCCGGAGGACAACACCGAATGATCACCGACGGCAAGCTCGACTGGTTGCTGGAGAGTCTGCTGCGACGGACTCCGGGGGCCCGGCACGCCCTCGTGCTCTCCCGCGACGGACTGAAGTTGTGCAGTTCCTCCGAACTCGATGTCGACCAGGCGGACCAACTGGCGGCCATCTCCGCGGGCATCCAGAGCCTGTCCCACGGGGCGTCCGTGGAATTCGGCAACGGCAGCGGCGGCGTACGTCAGGCGATGGCCGAGTTCTACGGCGGCATCCTGTTCGTCGTCGAAGCGGGCTCCGGCGCGCACCTCGCCGTAGTGGCGACGGAGGACTCCGACGTGGGCCTCATCGGCCACAACATGAACGAACTGGTGGAGCAGCTCAGCGAGTACCTGACCACGCCTCCCCGGCAGCAAGACGAGAGCAGAGACCCGAGGTGAAGCGGCCGGGCCGGGACGACGACCCGGACCGGCTGTACACCGTGACGGGTGGGCGCAGCCGGTCCGAAACGGATGCGTTCGATCTGGTCACCCTGGTGGTCGGCGAGTGCGAGCCGGCAGCCGGAATGCAGTCGGAGCATGCCTCCATCCTGCGGATCTGCCGGTCCCCGACGGCAGTTGTGGAGATCGCGTCGGATCTGGGCCTGCCGGTGAGCATCGTCCGGATCCTGCTGGGCGACCTGCACGCCGCGGGCCGGATCACCGCCCGACATCCGCGTACACCAGCCACCGCGGATCAACTTCCCGATCCCGAAATCCTGAAGCAGGTGCTCGTTGGACTCCGCAACCTCTGACCTCACAGGAACACGCCCGCCGTTGCGCAGCACCGCCGAGAACGGTCTCAAGATCGTCATCGTCGGCGGATTCGGGGTCGGCAAGACCACGATGGTGCGTTCCGTCAGCGACATCCGTCCCCTCAACACCGAGGAGACGATGACGCGGGCGGGCGAGGGCGTGGACGACCTCACCGACGTTCAGAGCAAGACCACGACCACCATCGCCTTCGACTTCGGGCGGATCAGCCTCAACGACACCACCGTGCTGTATCTGTTCGGAGCGCCCGGGCAGGAGCGGTTCTGGTTCCTGTGGGACCGGCTCTTCTCCGGCACGCTCGGTGCGGTGGTCCTCGTGGACACCCGCAGACTGGCCGACTCCTGGTACGCCATCGACCGCCTGGAACAGCACGGCATGCCGTTCATCGTGGCCACCAACGACTTCGGCGGTCCGCACTACTCCGGCGAAGAGGTCCGTGAAGCCCTCGATCTGCCCGAGGGCATCCCCCTCATCGAGTGCGACGCGCGCTCACGCGAGTCCAGCAAGGAAGTGCTGATCACCCTCGTCAACCACTTGTACGACCTGTCCTTCTCCGCCCGGGAGAGCACAACGTGACACCACCACCGCAGTCCGCCGCCGACGAGCCTGTCGTGCAGCAGGCCGCACAAGCCCACGGCTGCCCGGCTCACGCCGACTCCGTGGCGATGTTCGGACCCCGCTTCGTCAACGAGGACCGGGGACAGCTCTACCGCGACATGCGCGAACAGCACGGCGCCATCGCACCGGTCACCCTCCTCGGCGACATCCCGGCATGGCTCGTCCTCGGCTATCGCGAACTGCACCACGTCACCGCCGACCCCGTACTGTTCACGCGTGATTCGTCGGTGTGGAACCAGTGGGACCGGATCCCGCCGGACTGGCCGCTCATGCCGATGGTCGGCCGGCAGCCGTCCATCCTCTACGAGACGGGCGTCCGCCACGCGCGCCGCTCGGCCGTCGTCGGCGACGCCTTGAGCGAGGTCGACTCCTTCGAACTCCGCAGCTACGCCGAGCAGCACGCGGACGGGCTCATCGACGCCTTCTGCGGACGGGCCGAGGCCGACCTGATCGCCGAGTACGCCAAGCAGCTTCCCGCCCTCGTGCTCGCCCGTCTCTACGGGTTCACCGTCGAGGACGGCGCGGCGCTGCTCCCCAGCATCAACGCGCTCATCGACGGCGCCGACGGCGCGCTCGAGGGCAGGCAGTACATCCAGCGCGCCATGGGCTCGCTGCTGCGTTCCCGGGCCATCACGCCCGGTGGGGACGTCTCCACGCGGATGCAGACGCACCCCAACTCGGCGGAGTTCTCCTCGGAGGAGATCCTCGAGGACATGATGGTCAACATCATCGCGGGCCATCAGCCCACCGCCGACTGGATCGGCAACTCCCTGCGCCTGATGCTCACCGACGACCGCTTCTCGGCCTCCCTCAGCGGGGGCAGGCACAGCGTCGGAGAGGCCATGAACGAGGTGCTGTGGGAGGAGACGCCCACACAGAACATCGCGGGGCGCTGGGCCACACGCGAGACCTACGTGTCCGGCAAGCGCATCGAGAGGGGCGACCTGCTCGTCCTTAGCTTCGCCGCGGCCAACGCCGATCCTCAAGTACGCCCGGACCAGACGGTGTTGACGGGCGCCAACAGCGCCTTCTTCTCCTTCGGGCACGGAGAGCACCGCTGCCCGTACCCGGCGCAGGAGATCGCCGAGGGCATCGCGCGCACGGGGATCGAGGTGCTGCTCGACCGCCTCCCGGACGTCGATCTGGCCGTGGCGCCCGAGGCGTTGACGTGGCGGCCCTCCCCTTGGCTCCACGGGCTGGAGTCGCTGCCCGTCACCTTCTCGCCCACGACGGCGCTGAAGAACATGGGCTGACGAGCCTGTTCTGAGGTACGTGCTGTGCGCCCGGGCCGGTCCGGTGCGGGCGCCGCCCCCCTCACCGCCCCTCGGCGTGCCCCTGCTCGTAGAGCTCGTCGATGAGGTGTCCGTACTTCTCCTGCACGACCCGGCGGCGCAGCTTCAGCGACGGCGTCAACTCGCCGCTCTCCGGCCCCCATTCCTCGCTGAGGAGGCAGTGGCGCCTGACCTGCTCGGCGCGGCTGAGGCGTTCGTTGGCCGCCTGCACGGCACGGTCGATCTCGGCGTGCACGGCGGGGTGTTCCACGAGGTCGGCGAGGCCGACGTCGATGCCGCGGGCCGTCGCCCAGGCGGGCGCCATCTCGGCGTCGAGGACGAGCAGTGCGACGAGGTAGGAGCGTCCGTCGCCGTGCACGAGCACCTGGCCGATGAGGGGATGTTCCTTGAGGGCGTTCTCGACCAGCGCCGGCGAGACGTTCTTGCCGGTGGAGGTGATGATCATCTCCTTCTTGCGGTCCGTGATCCAGAGGAAGCCGTCCTCGTCCACTCGCCCGATGTCGCCCGTGGCGAACCAGCCGTCGGAGTCGGTCGCGGGCGAGACGGAGCCGTCGGCGCTCAGATAGCCCTCGAAGACGCTGGGCCCCCGCACCTCCACCTCTCCGTCGGACGCGGTGCGCAGCTCCACGCAGTCCAGCGGCCTGCCGACCGAGCCGAGCCGGAAGGCACCGGGCCTGTTGGTCGTGGCCGCGCCCATCGTCTCCGTCAACCCCCATGCGTCCATGATCACGATGCCGAACCCGGCCCAGAAGCGCACGACCTCCAGGGGCATCGGCGCGGACGCACTCGCCGTCCACCTGAGTCGGTCGAAGCCGGCCATGGTCAGCAGCGGGTCCAGGACGTCTCGCTTGGCGCGCTCGAAGGAGGCCGCCAGCTCCTCGGGAGGCTCCTCGCCCCGTTCCTGGTGAGCGACGACTTCGCGCGCCACCTCACCGGCCGACTCGACCGCCTGCCGCTGCTCCTGGGGGAGTTGGGCGAGCGCCGCCCGTACGGATGCGGCCAGCTTCTCCCACACCCGCGGCACGCCGAAGAACTCCACCGGGTGCAACTCCCGTGCGCTCGCCGCGACTTGTGCCGGATCGGCGCACAAGTACACGTGTGCGGCGCGGAAGACCGGGAGGTAGATGCCGAGCATGCGCTCGGCGATGTGCGCGAACGGCAGGTAGCAGATGTGCTCGGCGTGGTCGGGCAGTTCGACGGCACGGTCGAGCGAGAGAGCGTTGAGGACGACGTTGCGGTGGGAGACGACCACCCCCTTCGGGTCGCCGGTGGTGCCGGAGGTGTAGACGACGGTGACCGGGTCGCCTGCCCGTACGGCACGCCAGGTCCGCTCGAAGGCCTCCGGGTCGTGCGCCTCGTGCGGGCGGGTCAGGCTGCCGAAGGGGATGTGCTCCGGGCCCTCCCCGCCGGCGGGCGGCCGCCCTTCGGTGTGCGGCTCCGCGTCCGGGACCGGCTCCACGACGACGAGCCGCTCCATCAGGTGCTCCCAGCGCGCGACCGCCTCCGCCTCGACGACGGCGAGCCGGGCACGGCTGTGCCGCACGATGTACGCGATCTGCTCGGGTGCCGCGGTCCCGTAGACCGACACGGGAACGGCGCCGAGATGGGCGAGGGCGAGGTCCGTCAGCCAGTGCTCCGGGCGGTTGCCCATCATCATCAGGACGTGCTCTCCGCGCTCGACACCGAGGGCGGAGAGTCCGGCGGCGAGCCGGGCGACGCGCTCCCGCGCCTCGGTCCAGGTCAGGGTCGCCCAGTGTGCGGCACCGCCGTCGATGCCGGTGTCGTTCTCCCGCCAGGAGAGGGCCGGCAGGTCGCCGTGGTCCTCGGCGTTGCGCAACAGCAGTGCGGGGATGGTCAGTTGGGCCGGGTCGGCTTCGGGGAGTCGCAGGATGGCGGTCATGACGGCCTCCGGGCTCGGTGACGGATGTGCCGGTCGACGGACCCTCGTGGGCGGGCTCACGGGTGAAGGGGATTTACCCCGGGGTCATTGCAGTACAAGACTGGTGAGACAGCAATACTGTTGAACGCAGGTCCAGCGAGATGCGGCAGGGAGAAGCGCGGATGGAGCAGCAGCGAGCGGTCGAGGGCGACGCCGACAACCTGACCGTGGACCAGCTCGCGGCGCGGGCGGGTGTCACGGTCCGCACCGTCCGCTTCTACAGCACCCGCGGTCTGCTGCCGCCTCCCACCATCGGGCCTCGCAGGGTGGGCCGCTACGGCCCGGATCACCTCTCCCGGCTTGCTCTGATCGAAGAACTCCAGAACCAGGGCATGACGCTCGCGGCGATCGAGCGCTATCTGCAGCGGCTGCCCGACGACATGAGCCCTCACGACCTGGCGATCCACCGTGCCATGGTCGCCTCCTGGATGCCCGACACCGTGGATGAGGCGACACGGGACCAGTTGGAGCAGCGCGTGGGCCGCGAGCTGACCGACGACGACCTCGAACGTCTGACGGCGATGAGCGTGCTGGAGGGCACGGAGGACCCCGCGCTCTTCCGCGTCGATCCCACTCTGCTGCACCTCGGGGTGCGCCTGCTGGACATGCCGCTCTCGCAGGACACGATCCTGGCCGCGCGCGAGGCCATGATGGAACACGCCCGTTCGGCCGCGCGCGAGCTGAGCCGCCTGTTCAAGGACGAGGTGTGGCAGCCCTACCGCGAGCGGGAGGCGGACCCGGACCAGGTCGCGCGGATGAAGTCTCTTTCGGCCCACATGCAGCCGATGGTGGTGCAGGCGCTGATGACCGCCTTCCAGCGGTCCTTGAGGGAAGAGCTGCAGGGGGCGTTCCCGAAGGAACACCCCCCGCACCCCTCAGACGGCCAGGTCAGTCCGTGAAGGTCTCCCCCTTGCGGGCCTTCTCCGTCAGCAGCTCCGGTACGGCGAACCTGTCGCCGTAGCGCTCCTGGAGCTCGCCGGCACGGGCGATGAAGCCGGGCAGGCCCCCCTCGTAGCCGTTGATGTACTGGATCACGCCGCCCGTCCACGGCGGGAAGCCGATGCCCATGATGGAGCCGATGTTGGCGTCGGCGACCGAGGTGAGGACGCCTTCCTCGAAGAGGCGGACGGTGTCCAGCGCCTCGGAGAAGAGCATCCGCTCCTGCATGTCCTCGAACGGGATGCCGGGGTCGGCCCCGGTCCCGAAGTGCTCGCGCAGACCCGGCCACAGCTTGCCGCGCTTGCCGTCCTCGTCGTAGTCGTAGAAGCCGGCGCCACCGCTGCGGCCCGTACGCCCGAACTCGTCGATCATCCGGTCGAGGACGGGGTCGGCGGGGTGCGTCTTCCACTCGACGCCCTCGGCCTCCAGCGCACGCCGCGTCTCCTCGCGGATCTTGCGGGGCAGGGTGAAGGTGAGCTCGTCCATGAGCGAGAGCACCTTGGCGGGGTAGCCGGCCTGCGCCGCCGCCTGCTCGACTGACGCGGGCTCGACCCCTTCGCCCACCAGGGCGACGCCTTCGTTGATGAAGTGGCCGATGACGCGTGAGGTGAAGAAGCCGCGGGAGTCGTTGACGACGATCGGCGTCTTCTTGATCTGCTGCACCAGGTCGAAGGCTCGGGCCAGCGCCGCGTCCTCCGTACGGGCGCCCTTGATGATCTCCACCAGCGGCATCTTGTCCACGGGCGAGAAGAAGTGGAGCCCGATGAAGTCGCCCTGGCGCTCGACGCCTTCTGCGAGGGTGCTGATGGGCAGCGTCGAGGTGTTGGAGCAGAGCAGCGCGTCGGGCTCGACGACGTCCTGGATCTCCTGGAAGACCTTGTGCTTGAGAGCGGGGTCCTCGAAGACGGCCTCGATGACGGCGTCGCAGCCGGCGACGGCCTGCGGCTCGGCGGCCGGGGTGATGCGGGCCAGCAGCTCGTCACGCTTGGCCTCGGTCGTGCGGCCGCGCTCGATCGCCTTCTCCAGCAGCCCGGCCGAATAGCTCTTGCCCTTCTCTGCCGCCTCCAGGGTGACGTCCTTCAGGACGACGTCGATGCCGGCCTTGGCGCAGGAGTAGGCGATCCCCGCGCCCATCATCCCGGCGCCGAGCACGGCGACCTTGCGCACCTGGCGCGGCTCGAATCCCTTGGGGCGGCTGCGTCCGGCGTTGACGGCCTGGAGGTCGAAGAAGAAGGCCTGGATCATGTTCTTCGAGATCTGGCCGGTGACCAGCTCCACGAAGTAGCGGGCCTCGATGACCTGGGCGAGTTCGAAGTCGACCTGCGAGCCCTCGACGGCCGCGGACAGGATGTTGCGCTGCGCCGGATAGGGGGCGCCGGCCGTCTGCTTCGCCAAGTTGGCCGGGAAAGCAGGCAGGTTGGCTGCGAACTTGGGGTGGGAGGGGGTGCCGCCCGGGATGCGGTAGCCCTTCACGTCCCAGGGCTGGCTCGACTCCGGGTTGGCGTCGATGAAGGCGTGGGCGGCGGCCAGCATCGCTTCACGGGTGTCGACGACCTCGTGCACGAGGCCCTTCTCCTTGGCCTTCGCCGGGAAGTACTGCTGCCCCTGGAGGAGCACGTTCAGCAGTGCGTCGGCGATGCCCAGGAGGCGGACCGTACGGGTCACGCCGCCGCCCGCGGGGAGCAGTCCGAGCGTGGATTCCGGGCAGCCGATCTTGGAGCCCTTGGCGTCGAGCGCGACACGGTGGTGGCAGGCCAGCGCGATCTCGAAACCGCCCCCGAGCGCGGCCCCGTTGATCGCGGCGACGACGGGCTTGCCGAGGGTCTCGATGCGGCGCAGGTCGCGCTTGATCTGCATGCTCGCCTCGAAGACCTCCTCGGCGTCCTCGGGACGTGCCTTGATGAGGTCGTTGAGGTCGCCGCCGGCGAAGAAGGTCTTCTTGGCCGAAGTGACGATCACGCCGCGGACGTTGCCCGCCTCGTTCTCACGCTCCAGGCGGTCGGCTGTGGCGCCGAGCGACGCCTTGAACGCCGCGTTCATGGTGTTGGCGGACTGGTCGGGGTCGTCCAGCACGAGGGTGACGACGCCGGTCTCGTCCTGTTCCCAGCGGATGGTTGTGGACGTCGTGCGCTCAGACATGGTGGGTGTTCTCTCCGTACGTGGGGAGGTGCGGGATGGCGGGCCGTACCGGCTCAGAGCCGCTCGATGACGGTGGCGCTGCCCATGCCTCCGCCGACACACAGCGTGGCCAGGCCGTAGCGCTGGTCGCGGCGCTCCAGTTCGTCGACGAGCGTGCCGAGCAGCATCGCGCCGGTGGCGCCCAGCGGATGCCCCATGGCGATGGCGCCGCCGTTGACGTTCACCTTCTCCAGCGGCAGTTCCATGTCCCGGGCGAAGCGGAGGACGACGGCGGCGAACGCCTCGTTCATCTCGACCAGGTCCATGTCGGCGGCGGTGAGGCCCGCCTTGGCCAGCGCCTTGCGGGAAGCGGGCGCGGGGCCGGTGAGCATGATGGTGGGGTCGGCGCCGGAGACGGCGGCCGAGAGGATCCGCGCACGCGGCCGTAGCCCGTAGCGCTCGCCGATCTCCGCGTTGCCGACGGCCACCAGGGCGCTGCCGTCGACGATGCCGGAGGAGTTGCCCGCGTGGTGGACGTGGTCGATCTGCTCCACCCAGTGGTACCGCTGCAGGGCGACCGCGTCGAAGCCGCCGAGCTCGCCGATGTCGGCGAAGGAGGGCTTCAGGCCCGCGAGGGACTCGGGCGTGGTGCCGGGCCGGATGTGTTCGTCACGGTCGAGGACGGTGAGGCCGTTGCGGTCGGTCACGGGGATGACGGAGCGGTCGAACCGTCCCTCCTTCCACGCCTGGGCCGCCAACTCCTGTGAACGTGCGGCGTATTCGTCGACGTCCCGCCGGGAGAAGCCCTCGATGGTGGCGATGAGGTCGGCGCCGATGCCCTGCGGCACGAAGCCGGTCTCGAAGCTGGTCATGGGGTCCATGGCCCAGGCTCCGCCGTCGGAGCCCATGGGCACCCGGGACATCGACTCGACGCCGCCGGCGAGGACGAGGTCCTCCCATCCCGAACGCACCTTCGCCGCCGCGAGGTTGACCGCTTCGAGGCCCGAGGCACAGAAGCGGTTCTCCTGAACGCCGGCGACGGTGTCGGGCAGACCGGCGGCGATCGCTGCGGTCTTGGCGATGTCGGAACCCTGGTCGCCGACCGGGCTGACGACTCCGAGGACGATGTCGTCGATGGCGGCGGGGTCGAGACCGGGGTGCCGGCGGCGCAGCTCGTGGATGAGGCCGACGATGAGGTCGATGGGCTTCGTGCCGTGCAGCGCGCCGTTGGCCTTCCCGCGGCCTCGCGGGGTGCGGATGGCGTCGTACAGATACGCTTCGGTGCTCATGATCAGCAGCCTTTCGGTGCGTACGGGTCAGGAGCCGTCCGGGAGAAGGACCGGCCGGACGGCGTCCCGTTGAGGGCTTGTTCAGTCGAGAATCGAGCGGCCGACGATCTCCTTCATGATCTCCGTCGTGCCGCCGTAGATGGTCTGGATGCGTCCGTCGGTGAAGGCGCGGGCCACTGGATACTCGTTCATGTAGCCGTAGCCGCCGTGGAGTTGGAGGCAGCGGTCGGTGACGCGCTTCTGCAGTTCCGTCGCCCACCACTTGGCCATGGAGGCGTGTGAGGCGTCGAGCTCACCCTTCGCGTGGTCCTCGATGCAGCGGTCGAGGAAGCTGCGGGTGACCGCGCACTCCGTGGCCATCTCCGCGATCTCGAAGCGGATGTGCTGGAGCTTGGAGAGCGGCCTGTTGAACGCCTTGCGCTCCTTCACGTACGTCGTGGTCTGCGCCAGCACCTCCTCGGCCGCGGCGATCGCGCCGACGGCGATGGTCAGACGCTCCTGGGCGAGGTTGGTCATCAGGTGGATGAAGGCACCGTCCAGCTCACCGAGGAGGTTCTCCTTGGGGACGCGCACGTCGTTGAAGAACAACTCGGCGGTGTCCTGGGACTTCTGACCGATCTTGTCGAGGTTGCGGCCGCGCTCGAATCCGTCCGCCCCGCGCTCGACGACGAGCAGGCTGAGCCCCTTCGCGCCGCCGTCGGGTCTGGTGCGGGCGACGACGACGACGAGGTCGGCGAGGATGCCGTTGGAGATGAACGTCTTGGAGCCGTTCAGCAGCCAGTGGTCGCCCTTGTCCTCCGCGCTGGTGAGGATGCCCTGGAGGTCGGAGCCCGCGCCCGGCTCGGTCATGGCGATGGCGGTGATGATCTCGCCCGAGCAGAAGCCGGGCAGCCAGCGGCGCTTCTGCTCCTCGGTGGCCAGCGAGGTCAGATACGGGCCGATGATGTCGTTGTGCAGGCCCACCGCGATGCCCGCGGCACCCTTGCGTGCGAACTCCTCGGAGAGCACGGCCGCGTAGCGGAAGTCCTCCACTCCCCCGCCGCCGAACTCCTCGGGCACCGCGAGCCCGAGCAGACCCTGCCTGCCGGCGGCCAGCCACGCCTCGCGGGAGACGATGCCGTCCTTCTCCCACTGCTCGTAGTGCGGCTCGACCTCCTTCGCGAGGAAGGTGCGGACGGTCTGCCGGAACGCTTCGTGGTCCTCGGTGAAGATCTGGCGCTTCATGTGGTGGGTGCTCCCCTTCGAGCCTTCGAGTCTTCGGGATCCTGGGGACTTCGCGTCCCGACCGTGGCCTGTCCGAACCTGCGCGGCCTCATGTGTCCGCGGACGTCCGCCCGCAGCCGGCGAGGCCCGCTGCCGGGGACTCGTCAGAACCAGCTCTTGACCTGCTCGATCAGCTTGGCCGGCTCGGCCCCGACGGGAACGACGTTGAGCATCGTGACCCCGGCCTCGCGGAACGCCTCGATGCGCTCGCGTACGTAGCTCTCGGGACCGCAGAGGGAGACCAGCTCGCAGAACTCGGCGGGAACCGCCGCCTCCGCCTCCCTCTTCTTCCCCGCGAGGTAGAGGTCCTGGACCTTCTCGGCGGCCTCCTCATAACCGTACGCCCGGGCCACGTCGTTGTAGAAGTTCTTGCCCTTGGCCCCCATGCCGCCGATGTAGAGGGCGATGAGGGGACGCACGGTCTCCCGTACGGCCGCCGCGTCCTCACCCACGGCGAGGACCGTGCCCGCGGAGATCTCCAGCGGCCCGCGCGCGGGGTCCCGCTTGGCCGCTCCCTCGGCGAGCGCGGTTCCCCACACCTGCTGCGACTTCTCCGGGACGAAGAGGTGCGGCAGCCACCCGTCGGCGATCTCGGCGGTCATCCGGACGTTGGCCGGGCCGAGCGCCGCCACGTAGATGGGCACCTCCTCCCGGACCGGGTGGTTGAGGAACTTCAGCGGCTTGCCGAGCTTGCCGCCCTTCTCCGCGGGCAGCGGCATGTCGGTGATGCCGTGGTGGTCGATGATCTCGCGCCGCCAGATGCGGCGGCACAGCTCGACCGTCTCGCGTGTGCGGCCCAGCGGCTTGTCGTACGTCTTCCCGTGCCAGCCCTCGACGACCTGCGGCCCGGAGGCGCCGAGACCGAGCAGGGCGCGCCCGTCGGAGAGGGCGTCGAGCCCGGCGCCGGTCTGGGCGATGAGCGCGGGGGTGCGCGAGTAGACGTTGAGGATGCCCGCGCCGATCTGCATCCGTTCGGTGCGCGCGGCGATGTAGCCCATGACGGTCGGCGAGTCGAAGCCGTAGGCCTCGGCGACCCAGACCGCGTCGAGACCCGCGGCCTCCAGCTTCACGACCTCGTCGGCGGCGGTGCGGGGGTTGTCGGCGTACTGGAGGGGCGTGGCGATCTTCATGCGTCACTGTCCTTGGCAGGGGGTGCGGTTGCGGTGGTGGTTCCGGGGGCGCCCG
>NZ_JACBXA010000079.1 GCF_013870515.1 Streptomyces albidus (ex Kaewkla and Franco 2022)
GACGGCCACCGACTCCCCGAGGAAGCTGACGCCGATGGAGAGGGTCACGGGCCGCGCGGCTGCGTGCACGCCCGTCCGTACCGCGACGAGCGCGAAGCCTGCCATCACCGCAAAGCCGCACAGCGCGAACAGGAAGGTCCTGCCGGTGTAGCGCTGCCATGCCGTGCCACCGCGCTCGAAGACCTGCACGGACGAGCCGCGCCACGCTCCGAGCGCGAAGCCCAGGGCCGAGCCGGCGACCACCCATGCGTAGTCGGCCGGCGTGAGGCCGTCAGCCGCCTTGGCCACGCTCCACACCCCGATGCCGGTGAGAACCACCGGCGGCGCCAACAGGTCCCGCGCGTTGAGCGGTTCACCGGTCAGCCTCCTGATGACGACCCCGACCACGAGCGCGGCGACGACGAGTGTGGACAGCCATCCGTTCATGTCGATCTCCCCGTTGCGATTTTTCTGGCACAACTGTGCCAGAAAACGAATATAGCTCGACTGTGCTATAACGTCCACATGCCGAAGATCGTCGATGCAGCGGAACGCCGCCGGGCGGTCGCCGATGCCGTCTTCTCAGTCATCGGCCGACGCGGCCTGGAGGGCGCCTCCTTGCGCAACGTCGCCGATGAGGCCGGGCTGGCCGTCGGCTCGGTCCGCCACTACTTCAGCGACCACAGCGAGCTGTTGATCTTCGCCATGAAGGAGATGAGCCGACGGTTCGAGGAGCGGGTCCGCAGCCACGTGACCCGGCTTTCGAGCACTCAAGGCGAGGCGGAGCGCCGGGCCGTCGCGGAGGCGCTGCTCGGCGAATTCCTCCCGCTCGACGCGACCCGCCGCGAAGAGGCCGCGGTCTGGCAGGCGTTCGTCACCGCTGCCCGCGTCCGCCCCGAACTGCAGCCCCGCGCACGTGAGGTGCTGGAGGGCATGCGCGATGTGGTGGCACGGGTGCTGGGCTCAGCGCAGCGCGCGGGCGGGCTGCGGGACGACCTGGACGTCGGGCTGGAGAGCGTCCGGCTGTGCGCGCTGCTGGACGGCCTCACACTTCAGGCGGTGCAGGCTCCCGATCTGCTGCCGCCGGATGTGCTCACGGATGTGCTGCGGAGTCATCTGCGCACGCTCTCCGGCGGTGCCTGAGGGCGGTTCCGCGTGCGTCCATCCCGACTTCACTCCCCTCGGCCCGACTTCACTCCCCGGCCGGGGGCGGCCAGCTCTCGCCCCACTTCACGTCACGGGCCCACCGGTAGTCGGAGCCGTGCCGCTTGGTGACGGTGGTCGGCCGCAGGCCGTCCTCGGCGGTGCACAGGTCCAGCAGCACCTGCCCCTTGCGCTTCTGGGGCCTGCGCACGACGCGGCCCGCTGCGGGGTCTCCCGCGAGTTCGGGGCGGACGGCGGCGACGTAGCTGAACTTCTCGTCCTCGTACGGCAGCGAGCCTCCCTTGACCTGCCTGTGCAGGGAGGAGCGGTTCACCCGGGCCGCGAAGTGGCACCAGTCCTCGCCGGGGACCATGGGGCACACGGCGCTGTGGGGGCACGGCGCGAGGACGCGCAGCCCCGCCTCGATCAGCATGTCGCGCGCCGCGATGACACGGGCGTAGCCGTCCGGCGTCCCGGGCTCGGTGAGCACGACGGCGGGCGCAGCGCGCAGTGCCGCCTCCACCACCGTCTGCCGGTCCTGCTCGGCCAGTTCGCCCAGCACGTAGGAGACCGTGACCAGGTCGGCGGCGGGCAGCCCCTCCCCCGCCGGAGGCGCCGAATGCAGCGACTGCTGCCGCCACTCGGTCTCGCGCAGCGCCTTCGCGCCTGAGGCGCCCGCCAGTTCGCGACCCCGCGCTGTCGCTGGGCCACCGAGGAGGGCGTCAGGACCCGGGCCGGGCCGTAGGCGCCGCCCGTGAGCAGCGTGCGGCAGAGCACGGCGAGGTCCCCGGCGGTGGAGAAGAGCCCCGCATGGCCCGCGACGCCGCCGAGAGCGTGGGCGTTCTCGTCGTGGACGGTACCGCGCAGCATGCCCCGGTCGGCCTTGGCCCAGGGGCGGCGCTGGTCCTCGGTGGCGGCGGCGGCCTCGGGGGGCACGGGTCCGTACGACGTGCGGTGCATGCCGAGCGGCGCCGTGATGCCGTCCCTCACCAGCGCGTCCAGCCCGCGGCCGGTGATCCGCTCCAGCACCTGCTGGAGGGCGATGAGGTTCAGGTCCGAGTAGCGGTGGGCCGTGCCGGGGGCCGAGAGGGGCTCCTCCTCCCACAGGAGGGTGAGCGGGGCTTCCGGGCGCTCCCCGAGCGGGAGTTCGGGCCGCAGCCCGGAGGTGTGGGTGAGCAGCTCGCGTACGGTGATGCGCGCCTTGCCGTGGGCGCCGAACTCCGGCACGTACGCCGCGGCCTCCCGCTCCAGGTCCAGCGCGCCGCGCTCGCACTGCTGCATGGCGGCGATCGCGGTGAACAGCTTGGTGAGGGAGGCGAGGTCGAAGAGCGTGTCCGTGGTCACCGGCTGCCGGCGCTCGTCGGGCAGGGCGATCCCGCCGTCGGTCGCCGGGTCGTAGCCCGCGTACCGGACGGCCCAGCCCGCGGCGTGCTCCAGCGCGATGTGACGGCCTCGTCCGGCCAGCACCACCACGCCCGAGCACCAGCCGCGTGAAGGCAGTTCGTCCACGCCCTCCCGCAATGAGGCCAGCTCCGCCGCTCGCAGCCCGGCCTTCTCGGGAGAGGCCGCGCTTCTCAGCCTCGCGCTCGCCACGGTCGGCACAGTCCGGCGAACGCGAGCGCGGCGATGAGCAGCGCACTCACCTGGACCACGGCCATCGGCACGGCCGTCCGCTCGCCCGCGACACCGACCAGCGGTGAGGCGATCGCTCCGATGAGGAACTGCGCGGTGCCCAGCAGCGCGGAGGCCGAGCCGGCGGCGTGCGGGGCGCGCATCAGACCCTGGGAGTTGGCGTTCGGCATGACGAAGCCCATCCCGGCCATCAGCACGCACAGTCCGGCCGCGACGGGCACCAGGCCCACAGGCCCGAACACGCCGCTCGTCATCAGCAGCAGGGCGACGGCGGCCGTCCCCGTCATGCACAGCCCGAATCCGAGGACGCGGTCCAGGGAGACCCGGCCGACCAGGATCTTTCCGTTTATCTGACCCGCGGCGACCAGGCCGATCGAGTTGATCATGAACAGCAGGCTGAAGGTCTGCGGTGAGGCGCCGTAGATCTCCTGGACGACGAAGGGCGAGGCCGACACGTACGAGAAGAGGGCCGCGAAGGAGAGGCTGCCCGCGAGCAGGTAGCCGGTGAAGACACGGTCGGCGAAGAGCCCGCGCATGGTGCGCAGTGCGTCCGGCACACCGCCCCTGTGCCGCTTCTCGTCCGTGAGGGTCTCCGGCAGCTTCCAGGCGGCGATGACGGTGAGCACGACGCCGATTCCGGTGAGGATGAGGAAGACGCCGCGCCAGTCGGTGAAGCGGAGGATCTGGCCGCCCAGTACGGGCGCCAGGATGGGGGCGAGGCCCCCGATCAGCATGAGCGTCGAGAAGAAGCGGGCCATGGCGAGGCCGTCGAACAGGTCCCGGACGACGGCCCTGGCTATGACTATCCCGGCGGCGCCGGCGAGGCCCTGCACCAGCCGGAAGGCGATGAGCATCTCGATGCTGGGAGCGAACGCGCACGCGATCCCGGCGACAACGTACACGCACATGCCGGCGAGCAGCGGGCGGCGGCGCCCGAACTGGTCGCTCATCGGGCCGATCACCAACTGCCCGACGGCGAGCCCCAGCAGACACCCGGTCAGCGTGAGCTGCGCGGTGGCGGCAGGGGTGTTCAGCGTCCCGGCCACCGCGGGCAGGGCCGGGAGGTACATGTCCATCGACAGTGCGGGGAGGGCTGTGAGGCTTCCCAGGATGAGGGTCACCAGCAGCCCGGCGCGCTGCCCGCGGGTGGGCTCCCGCAGGATGCGGGTCGGGCCGGGAGGGGTGGTCCGGGCAGCTGCCCCGGCGGTGCGGCCGGTGCCGGCCTCCGCGTGTGCGGGGGCTTCAGCGGAGGTGGCCGTCCCGCTTCCGGTCACTGTGCCGGTCATGGGGGCGGTCGCCGAGTCGGTGGCGGTGGTGGTCACGGGGTCCCCGACGGGGGCTGAAACTGCGGCCGATCGGGCAGGGCCGAGGTCGGACATGCACCTCTCCAGAAGATTTGTTGATGGCGTACACATTCTCCCAGAGATTTCCTTCCCCGGCCCGCCCGTTTCCCGTGCGACGGCTCACGTACGCGCGGGTCACACGTGACCGTCAGGCAGGCGCGAGCCCGGGGCTGCCTGCTCGCGAGATGAACGACGCGGCCGTCACCAGGGGTGCCCCGGGCTTGGTGACGAGGTCCACCGTGCGGTAGTCGGCGCGCAGTTGCCGCTGGTCAAGGGTGACGAGGACGTAGCCGCGGCGCCCGTCGTAGAACTTCAGGTGCGGGTTGGCGTCCATCATGGTCTGCCAGTCGCCGGGCTTGGCGACGCCGTTGCCGCCGCTGGCCACGGACGTGGTGACCAGTTCCACACCGATCGTGCGGGAGCTCTTGTCGTCGAAGTCCTCCTTGATGTCCATGGCGTAGTGCACGTGGACGTCGCCGGTGAGTACGACCAGGTTGTCCACGCCTGCCGCCCGCGCCGCGTCGACGAATCGTTTCCGCGCAGCGGGATAGCCGTCCCAGGCGTCCATCGAGAGCGGGAAGGGGCCGGCGGTCCTGTTGCGGCGGCGGGAGAGGACGCACTGCTGCGGCACGACGTTCCACACCGCCTTCGAGCCCTTCCAGCCGTCGGAGAGCCAGCGTTCCTGAGTGCTGCCGAGCATCGTGCGGTCCGGACGTTCGGTGTCCGCCGTGGGGACCCGCCAGCCGTCGCCGGCTGTCTGGTCGTCACGGTGCTGGCGGCCGTCGAGGATGTCCAGCTGGGCCAGCCGGCCGAACTGCAGCCTTCGGTAGAGCAGGAGATCGGGACCGGACGGCTGCTGGGGCGGGCGCAGCGGCAGGTTCTCGTAGTACGCGCGGTAGGCGGCGGCACGGCGGGCGAGGAAGGCCTCGGGCGGTGAGCCGTCGGGGACTTCGTCCGCGTAGTTGTTCTCCACCTCGTGGTCGTCCCAGGTGACGATCCAGGGATGGGCGGCGTGCGCGGCCTTCAGATCGGGGTCGGAGTGGTAGAGGGCGTACCGCAGCCGGTAGTCCTCCAGCGTCACCGTCTCCTTGTTGAAGCGGTCGGGGAGGTGGAGGCTCCCGTCGGCGCGGTCGCCGCCCTGGGAGTCGACCGCGTACTCGTAGAGGTAGTCGCCGAGATGCACGACGGCGTCGACGTCCTTCTCCTTCGCCAGATGCCGCAACGCGGTGAAGTAGCCGTCGTGGTACGCCTGGCAGGAGACGAAGACGAAGCGCAGCGACTCGGGATCGTCCGTGGCGGCGGGTGCCGTGCGCGTACGTCCGACCGGGCTGGTCCACGCCCCGACCCGGAAGCGGTAGTAGTAGCGGGTGCGCGGGCTCAGCCCTTCGGGCACGACGTGCACGGCGTGGTGGAACTCCGGGTGCGCGGTGACCTTCCCGCTCTTGACCGTACGTTTGAAGAGTTCGTCGCTGGCCAGCTCCCACTCGACGGAGACGGCGTGGGCCGTCAGCCCGCTGTCCGGTTCGAAGGGTTCGGGCGCCAGGCGGGTCCACAGCACCACGGAGTCGGGGAGCGGGTCGCCGGAGGCCACGCCCAGCGTGAAGGGGTCTTTGTGGATGGCGGTGGGATCGAGCCGCTGAACGGCGTGGGCGGGCTGGGGGAGGTTGGTCCCGAGAGCGAGCGCCACGGTCGCCGCCGTCCCGGTCAGCAGTCTGCGCCGGCACAAGTGCCGTGCGGCCGCACGGAATTCGCTCTCTGCGCTCAGTGGCTGCGTCATACATGTGATTCCACCTTCCGCAGGAGGCCACGAGTCGGCAGACACGCGTCGCCGGCATGGCGATCCGGTGGCGCCCCGTCTGCGCGGAGGCATCCGTGTCACGACACGTACGCTGCGCGCATGACGACACAGAACGACGCGGTGCCTAACAGCGACGGGAGCGGAGCAGGCGCGGAGGCCGGGACGGCCGTCGTGACCGGTGCGGGCTCCGGCATCGGCCGTGCCGTCGCCCTCGAACTGGCCGTGGCCGGCTGGTCGGTGACCCTGGCGGGGCGGCGGGCGGGCCCGCTGGAGGAGACGGCGGAGCTGATCCGCCGGGCTGCCGAAGCCGCTCCCGCAATCATCCCCACGGACGTCACTGATCCGGACGCGGTGGACGCGCTCTTCACCTCCGTACGCGACAGCGGCAGCAGGCTGGACCTGCTGTTCAACAACGCCGGCGCCTTCGGCCCGGCGACGACGCTGGAGGAGATGTCGTACGAGGAGTGGCGCGGCGTCGTCGACGTCAATCTGACGGGCGCCTTCCTGTGCGCGCAGGCCGCGTTCCGCCTGATGAAGGATCAGCGGCCGCAGGGCGGCAGGATCATCAACAACGGCTCGATCTCCGCGCACACGCCGCGCCCCGGCTCCATCGCCTACACCGCCACGAAGCACGCGGTGACGGGCCTGACCAAGTCACTCTCGCTCGACGGACGGCCCTACCGCATCGCCTGCGGCCAGCTCGACATCGGCAACGCCGCCACGGAGATGACCGCGAAGATGCAGCAGGGAGTGCCGCAGGCCGACGGCAGCACGGCCGCCGAGCCCGTGATGAACGCCGCGGACGTCGCCCGTACGGTGCTGCACATGGCCCGGCTGCCGCTGGAGGCGAACGTGCAGTTCGCGACCTTGATGGCGACGACGATGCCCTACATCGGGCGGGGCTGACGGGGCGACGGGCCATCGCGCAGGCCCGGGGGTAGCCGGACGGGGCCCCCGCGGCGCAGACTCTTCCTCCACGGTCCGCCACCAGCGAGATCCCGAGCGAAGGGCACGAGCGCGATGAGTGAGGCGTCCGAGACGTCACAGGCAGCACCGGCCGGGGCACCCACACCGTCCGCGCCGAGCTTCGGCAACTACCAGAACGACATCTACCTGAACGGTCTCGACGGGCAGTTGCCGCCCTTCACCACGGATCTCACCCTCCTCGGTGCCTCCGCTCGGGAACATCTCGACCCCGGTGCCTTCGGCTACGTCGCCGGGGCGGCGGGCTCCGGCGCCACGCACCGCGCCAACCGGGAGGCGTTCGACCGGCACCGCCTCGTCCCGCGCATGCTGCGCGGCGCGAACGGGCGCGACCTGAGCACCACCGTGCTCGGCACGCACATGCCGGCGCCCGTGCTGCTCGCACCGCTCGGCGTCCAGTCGATCATCCACGCCGACGGCGAGCTGGCCACCGCCCGTGCCGCCGCCTCGCTCGGCGTCCCGATGGTGCTCTCGACGGCCTCCTCGCACACCATCGAGGAGGTGGCCGAGGCGAACGGGCCGGACGGCGCCCGCTGGTTCCAGCTGTACTGGCCCAACGACGAGGACGTCTGCGTCAGCATCCTGGAGCGCGCCAAGCGTGCCGGGTTCACCAACCTCGTCGTCACCCTGGACACCTGGACCCTCGCCTGGCGCCCGCAGGACCTCGACCAGTCCTACCTCCCCTTCATCCGGGGCATCGGAACGGCCATCCCCTTCTCCGACCCCGCCTTCCGCGCGGGACTGGAGAAGTCGCCGGAGGACGACGTGATCTCGGCGGTGCTGCGCTGGGTGCCCATGTTCACCGGCACCGACCACTCCTGGGACCAGCTGCCGTTCCTGCGCGAGCACTGGGACGGGCCCATCGTGCTCAAGGGCGTCCTGCACCCGGACGACGCGCGCAGGGCGGCGGACGCGGGCATGGACGGAGTCGTCGTCTCCAACCACGGCGGCCGTCAGGTCGACGGGGCCGTGGCGTCCCTGGACGCCCTCCCGGGGATCGTCGAAGCGGTCGGCGACCGCCTGGAGGTCCTCTTCGACTCGGGCATCCGCACCGGTTCGGACGTGCTCAAGGCCCTCGCTCTCGGCGCAAGGGCCGTGCTGGTGGGGCGCCCGTACGCGTACGGGCTGGCGCACGGCGGCGAGGAGGGCGTGGTGCACGTACTGCGCAGCCTGCTCGCCGACCTCGATCTGACGCTCGGCCTCTCCGGGCACCGCACACCGGCCGAACTCTCCGCCGACTCGCTGCAGATCAGCCCTTAGGGCCCCGGAGTCCCTGGGGCCCGCGCGCGCCGGCTGTCCCGGGGGCCCGGCTCGGGGCGGCGGCAGACGAGTCGAGCTGTACGCCGGATTCTGGCTCCGGCCGACCTCGCGGTCGGCCGGGAGACGGCCATCCATCTAGGGCCGGCGTTGCCACCGGCCTCGTGCGGTCCACCCGCGGACTCGGGCGGGCAGCCCTCGAACGTCCGCGCAGAGCCTCACGGCTCCTCTTGACCTTGCTCCGGGTGGGGTTTACCGAGCTGCCCGAGTCACCTCGGGCACTGGTGGTCTCTTACACCACCGTTTCACCCTTACCGGAGCCTCGCGGCCCCGGCGGTCTGCTTTCTGTGGCACTTTCCCGCGGGTCACCCCGGGTGGGCGTTACCCACCACCCTGCCCTTCGGAGTCCGGACGTTCCTCGGCAGGACACGAAGCCCTGACGCGGCCGTCCACTCGGCTCGTCTGCCGCACGGGCAATGGTAGTCGACCAGGCAGAAGGGCCTGACCGCGTCCCGGGCGTGACCCGCGACGAGCAATTGAATACGGAACGACAACGAATGCGACGAACGTTCCCATTTCCTTCGTCAAGCAGAATTCGCGGTATATGCTTTAAATCACCCCCCGATGCTGACGCTCAGCGGTCCGACCGCACGAGCGCGTTCGGGCGTCCCGTCAGCGGGAAGCCCGACGGGATCGGCCGTTTCCCGGCCGTCCGATGCCGAGGCCTCGCCGTCCCACCCCCAGTGCGGCGAGGCCTCTCCCCCGCGAGGCCCAGCACAGAAGCCGTCCCCGGAAGCTGACTTCGTTTCAGTAACGTGCGGAACCGGACGCCCCGTGGGGGTATTTACTCTCCAACTGACGTGTCGTGGTTGATGGTTGGGGGAGCTTCATGTCCGGTGACGGGGACGCGGGCAGTGACGGCGAGGAGCGCCGGTGGCGGCGGCCGTTCCCGGACGGGGAGGGTTCCGATCCCTTCCTGAGGAAGTTCAAGGAAGCGGTGGTGCCCGGCACTTGGCGACGGGCACTGCAGGACGACGTGCTGCCCGTGCTGATCCTCGACACCACCGGCAGGGACGGGGACGACACCACCCGGCATGCGAAGCGCGTGCTCGACGGCCTCGAGGACACGTTGATCCGGGGCGGCCGCGAGGACGGCTACGACGGCGACAAGCTCACCCCGTACGCGAGACCGGCCGTCCACGCCGAGACGCCCCCGGGCGACGAGTACCTCGTCCTGAAAGCGGGGGCGGAGCTCCGCGCGAACACCCCGCGCAAGTGCGCGCCGCTGCCGCACCGGCACTTGAGGCTGATGACCGACCTCACCAGGCAGATCCGCGAGAACCCCGGGGAACCGGTGCCGGGCGGGAGGGCCCTGCGCGACCACGCGTACAGCCTCCGCGCCGAGAAGGCCGACGGCGGAGTGCTGCACTTCCTGGCGGGCTTCGCCGCGGTCGGCTTCAACGGACCCCTGGCGTGGCTGGGTGATCTGATCGCGCTCTTCGGGAAGTCCGTGCTCTACCGGTTCCCGCGCTGGTGCTGGTCGGCCTGGTGGACGCGGCGGCTGCTGCGGTCGAAGCGCAACTGGTACGAGCAGTGGCGCCGGATGGGCAGGACGGACGAGTCCGTCTTCGAGAAGGTCAACCAGCTCCTCACCCGCCAGTCGGAGCGCCTTGGGCGGGACGAGGAGGCGGCGGAGGCGGCCCGTCAGGACCTCGAAGAGCTGCTGATGCGCGCGCTCCTCGCCGATCTGCACGACGCGCGGCCGGGCAGGTTCGGGCCCAGGGCGCGGCGCCGGCGTACGCGCCGCGTGGTGCTGCTCGACCTGCCGTCCGCCGACGGCCCCTCGGCTGCCGCCACCAATCGGTTCCTGCACGCGTACAGGAACGCGGCGGGCGCTCCCGGCACCGCGTCACTCCTGGTGATCGGAGCCGGCGGGGCCGCCGCCTACCAGAAGCAGGACTGGCGGCGTTGCCAGAACCTGCGCCACGGCGCGGAGTTGTTCGCCCCGGTCCAGGCGGAAGCCGTCGCGCTGCCCCTGCTCGTCCCGCTGAAGCACCAGGGATTCGACGAGGAGGGCATCTTCGTGACCCGGGTGGAGCCGGGGAAGCCCCGGCCGGACGTCAAGCCGGGGACGGAGCTCACCGCCGAAGTGGCCGCTTGCGCAGTGGTGTTGGCTGTCGTCGCGGCGCTCGTCCCGTGGGGGCCTGCCGTCGGGCCCGAGGACTCCTGCTACGACGGCACACGCGTGGCGGGGACCCGCCCTCCGAAGCCGCTGCCGGAGCGTGCGACGGAGAAGGACACCGCACGGAAGCAGTACGACAGCGTCGTGGAGCGCATCGGCGAACTCAACGAATCCGCCGTGGAATCGGAGCGCAAGAAGGACGAGAGCACGCGGAGCACGGTCCGCAAGGTCGTCTACCTGGGCGCCACCGTGCCGTCCGACCCGGAGGAGGCGATCGACAACGGCGCCGTCCCCGAACTCCGCGGTCTGCTGCTGGCGCAGGAACGGCTCAACGCCGACGCGGTGGACGACCGCGAGAACCGGGTGCGCCTGTACGTCGACGTCCGGGACACCGGGAACAAGTTCGAGAACGTGGTCGAGCACGCCGAACGGGTCGTGAAGGAGGCGAAGCGGTTCAAGGAGAGCAAGGACCACCGCACGATCGTCGGGGTGGTCGGCTTCTCGGAGAGCCGTGCGCAGACGCAGAAGGCGGCGTCCGTGCTGGACGAAGGCCAGGTGCCGGTCATCGGCACCACCGCGACGGCCGACGCGATGCAGTGGAACCCGGAACGGCACAAGAAGCTGACGTACTACCGTCCCATGGCTCCGAGCAACAGCCGTGAGTCGCGGACGGCGGCGGCGTTCGTGCGGTCCGCGCGGGTCGCCGACGACCGCGACGGACACTGCCGGGTGGCGACCCGCGCCGTGGTGGTCGCCGAGCCGGACGACCTGTTCAGCTCCGAGATGAGTGAGAAGTTCGCCCGCCGGTTCGGGCCCGGCGCGGAGACCCTGCCGCTGGCCAACAGGGGCGAGGGGGGCGGCATGCCGCCCGTGAGCGTGGCCAAGACCGTGTGCGAACGGGTCAAGCAGGAGCCCCGCACGATCGTCTACTGGGCCGCCCGCGTACGCAACTTCTCAGCGTTCGTGAACGCCTACGGGCCCGACTCCGGCTGCGGCGGACTGCGGCAGCGGCTCACGGTGCTGGGAAGCAACGAGCTCACCAGCACCGCGCTCCGCGGCAAGTACGAGGAGCCGTGGCTGCGCCTCTACCACAGCGTGCACGTCCTTCCCGAGAAGCATCCCGACAACAACGGCCAGGCGGACAGGCTCTTCCAGGACTACGTGGACGCCTACACCGCGGAGGACCCCTGGCTCAACGACGGCCATGTGGCGCTCGCTCACGACGCGTTGAAGGTGCTCTCGACGGCGACGGACGACGCCTTCTCCAGTACGGGAACCGCACACACCGAACTGGTCAAGTCCAAGCTCGACGAGGAGATCGTCTTTCAAGGAGCCAGCGGAGTCATCGACTTCCCGGAGCGGCACGGTTCGAAGCCCCCGCCCGACAAGGCGCTGACCATCCTGCACGTCACTCCCAAGGGGCCCGAAGTGGCGCTCCACTGCGGGGCGTTCAAGGAGAACGAGCCTCCCGTCAGCCGATGGGGCCGCAACGGGGAGCACGCCTGCCCGACGGACGGATGAGCGTCGCGGCCGCAGCACCGCCGGCTGCCGGGCTTGCCGGGCTTGCCGGGCTTGCCGGGCTTGCCGAGGCAGACTGTCCGCATGACCACATGGGTTGATGCCGGGGACGGAGTCCGCCTGGCGACTCGGGAGACGGGTGCGGGACCGGCTGTCGTGCTTCTGCACGGCTGGCCGGTCACGTCCTTCCACTGGCGCTCCACCGTGCCCGCGCTCGTCGAGGCGGGCTTCCAGGCCGTTGAGGTCGATCTGCGCGGGCTGGGTGAGTCGTCCGCGGGCACGGGCGGGTTCGCCAAGGAGGAGTTGGCCGATGACGTGATCGCCGTGGCGGATCACCTCGCCATCGACCGCTTCGCCGTGGTCGGCCACGACTGGGGCGGCACCCTCGGCTATCTGCTCGCCGCGGACCACCCGGGCAGAGTCGGCGCCCTGGTGGTCGAGGAAGAGCTGCTCCCCGGAATCGACGTGACCGTCCCGGAGCCCGGAAGCAGCCACTACCCGTCGTGGCACGGCCCGTTCAACCGGGAGGAGGGCCTGGCGGAGGCGCTCGTCCCAGGGCGCGAGGACGCCTACTACGGGACGTTCCTGCGCCGCAGTGCCGGGCCGGAGCCGTTGAGCGAGGAGGCGATGCGGGTCTACACGGACGCTTACCGGCCGCCCTCTGCTTCGGCGGCGGGTCTGGAGTACTACAGGACCGCGGAGGCGGACGCGCAAGCAGTGGAACTCCGGGCGCGGAGGCCGCTCACCCAGCCGGTGCTGGGCATCGGCGGCAGGTTCGCGATGGGCACCGCAGTGAGGGACTGCCTTCGTCAAGTCGCCTTGCACGTCGCTGACTTGCAGGTGGCCGATGCGGGCCACTACCCGGCGGAGCAGAGCCCGGGGACTGTCAACCCGGCCCTCGTCTCCTTCCTCCGCGAGCACCACCCGGACCCGGCGGAGGGCTGACCTCGCCGGACCGACCGGCTCGGCTCAATCGATGCCCTGCTTCCGCGCGTTGGCGAGGAGCGCCTTGATGCCGTCGAGGTCGAGGCCGGTGAGTTCCGCGGCGCCCGACGTCCGGTAGCCGCCGTTGGGCGAGCACATCACCGGCTTGAGGCCTCCCTTGTCGGTGACGCACTCGTAGGTCTCGACGACGCCGTCCTCGTCCAGGTCGAGGTTCGGATGGTCGAGCCCGAGCGTGTGGAGCATCTCGTGCACGAACGTGTTGCTCAGCTTGTGCCGCGATATGTACCAACTGCCGTCGAAGTACTCGCTGTCCATGGCCACGACACCGCCCAGCGCGACACCCCCCGGTGGGTCGGCGCACGGCATCCCCTTGCTGAACCCGCCGCGGCCCAGCGGCCGGTACGTCTCCACGTAGTGGATGTGCCCGGCGGGCGGGCACGTGCCGCGGCGGAGCGTCTCCACCCCGCCGAACGAGATCCGCACCCCGGCCGCTGCCAACTGGGAGAGGGCAGTCGCCAGATAGGGGGTGTACCGCCGCTTCAGGTCCGCCGAGGCGAACGTGACCGTGTAGGGACGGGTCGGGCTGACGGAGGTGACCCCGAGCTGCGTCGAGATCTTGAAGCCCGGGCCCTTCGTCGTGAGCGTCGCGGCGGCCTGTGCAGGCGGCGCGCTGAGCGCGCAGACGACGGTCAGCGCAGTGCCGAAGATGAGGCCGGTCCTCCGCATTGGCCCTCGCTCCTCATCCAGTCGCACGGGACACGCTTGCCGGCCCCTGACCGGCACTCCGAAGACGTCTCAGGACAGCGGGAGACCGTCCAACGGATCAGACGCACAGGATGGGGATTTGGTTACCACTTTCGCCCATTTCTTGACCGATGACGGAAGAATGCCCGCCCTCCGACGCCCTCAAGCGGCTTCCGGCCTCAACCGACGGCCTGACGCCTTTCGTTGCGTGTCGATACGATCACCAAGGGTCACAACTCTCGGAGCGCCGGAACGAATCGGGGACCGCAATGCCCGCACCGAAGGAACTGGACCCGTCGGCGTCACTGGCCGCGCTGTACGGGGCGAAGCTGCGCAAGCTCCGCACGCGGGCGGGATGGACCCAGCGCGAGCTGGGCGACAGGGTCCCGGTCGCGCACAGCCGGATCGCTCAGTTCGAACTCGGCAACGAGACACCGCCGGAGGACGTCTCCGCCAAGCTGGACGCGCTCCTCGGCGCCGACGGTGACCTGGCCGACCTGTGGGAGCACGTCAGGCGAACTCCCTTCCCGGACTGGGCGAGGAGATTCGTGGCGTACGAGGCCCGCGCGACCGCCATGCACAAGTACATGGCGCACAGCGTCCCCGGGCTGCTCCAGACCGAGGCCTATGCGAGTGCCATGCTGGGCGTGGGCCGCGTGTATGGAAACGCCACCGACCGGGAGTTGGAGGAGAAGCTGACGGCCCGCATAGCTCGTCAGTCGATCCTGGAGAGCCCAACTCCGCCGTGGCTGTGGGTGGTTCTGGACGAGGCTGTCCTGCATCGCGGCGTGGGCGGACAGTTGGTGATGCGAGCACAACTGATGCGTCTTCTCGAAGTGGCCGCCTTGCCGCGCATCACCTTGCAGATCCTTCCGTACGCCCGCGGCGCACATCCGGGAATGGGCGGCTCGGTGACTCTGCTCACCCTGCCTGGCAGCGGTCAGGTCGCGTACCTGGAGGGCATCAACTCCGGGACTCTGGTGGAGCCGCCGGGAGAGGTCGAGCAGTACGCCATCGCCTACGATCTGCTGCAGGCCAACGCACTGCCCCCGGAAGAGTCCGCAGAACTCGTCCGCAAGGTTGTGGAGGACACGTACCCATGCCCGCTGCGAGCCCCGACCTGACCAACGCCGTCTGGCACAAGAGCAGCCGCAGCAACCCCTCCGGCGGCGACTGCGTCGAGCTGGCCGTGAACATCCCCGGCTGGGCTCCCGTCAGGGACAGCAAGTCCCCCGACGGAACCGCCCTCCTCTTCTCGCCCGCGTCCTGGAGCGCGTTCATCGGCGGCGTGAAGGGCGGCGTGCTCGCTCGGCCCTGATCCGGTCCGTCACGTCGTCGGGCGGGCGCCCTCCGCGTCGAGGATCTCCGTGACCGGGGTGTCCGGTGAGGCCACCGAGGTGAGGATGCGCTGCAGCTCGGCCGCCGTCGACTCCGCGCGGGCGCGGTCGAGTACGTCCGTGCGGTAGTCGAAGCGCAGGGCGAGGCCTCCTTCACCGGCGAAGGCCACCAGCGTCAGCGGGTAGTGCGCGGCGTCGCGGCCCTCGATTCCTTCGACACTCAGCCCGGGCGCGGGGCTCTCCAGACCGGCACGGTCCAGGGGGTAGTTCTCGAAGACCACGTGGGTGTCGAACAACTCCCGCCGCCCCGCGATCCGTTGGATGTCTCCCATGCCCAGGTGCTGGTGCGGGAGCATGCGCGCCTGCTCGTCCTGGAGGCGGACCAGCATCTGCTGAGCGGTCTCGGCCGGGTCGATCGTCAGCCGCACGGGGACGGTGTTGATGAAGAGCCCGATCATCGACTCCATGCCCGCCACCTCCGGGCGCCGGCCCGAGACGGTCGTGCCGAAGACCACGTCGCGTGTGCCGCACGAGCGGGCAAGCAGCAACGCCCAGGCTCCCAGGAGCACGTTGTTGAGGGTGAGGCCGAGGTCCGTGGCGGTCCTGCGCACCGCGGCGGTCAGGTTGCCGGGGAGCACGATGTGCAGGGGCTGCGGCGCGACTGCCCCCGCGCTGATGTCACCCGTGGTGAGCCGTGTCGGACCGTCCACTCCGTCGAGGGCTTCCTGCCAGGCCGTACGCGCCGCTTCTCCGTCCAACTCGATGAGCTGGGCGATGTGTTCGCGGTACGGGGTCACGGGTGGAAGTGCCCCGGCGTCGCCACCGGAGGCGTAGAGGGCGAACAGCTCACGTACGAACAGGGGCATCGACCAGCCGTCGAGCAGCAGGTGGTGGTTGGTCAGTACGAGCCGGTGGTCGTCCGGACCGCAGTCGTACAGGCTGAACCGCATCAGGGGCGGGCTGTCGAGAGCGAACCGCTTCCGCAGGTCCTCGTGCTGGAGGCGCTGGAACACCCTCTCGCGCTGGCCGGTCCGCACGACGGTGAGATCGATCTCCCGCAACGGCGGTTCGAGCACACCCGGCAGGACCTGCACCGGGCGGGGAAGGTCCTCGTACACGAACGCCGCGCCGAGGTTGGGGTGGCGCTCCAGCAGCGCCCGCGTGGCCGCCCGCAGAGCCGTCACATCGGGCTTCTCCCGCAGCCGCAGAACGATCTGCGCCTGGTACACGTCCGGGCTGTCGGGGGCGAACAACGAGTGGAAGACCAGGCCCTGTTGGAGCGGGGTCAGCGGGAGCACGTCGGTGAGCCCGGGGTGGCTCCGCTCCAGCTGTTCGACCTCCTCCTGACGCAGGTCGACCAGTGGCAGGTCGGAGGGGCTGCGCCCGCCTGCACCGCTGGTCGCCGCATGGGCGACCAGCGCGTCCAGTGCGCCGAACCAGAGCTCGGCCAGCTCCCGTACCTCCGCGGGACGGAAGAGTCCCGCGGCCCAGGACCACTCGGCGCTCAGGACGGGACCGTCGGGGCCGTCGACCGTCAGCGAGTTGACGTCGATCAGGTGCCCGCCGGGCAGGGACGCCTCGGCTGTCTCCACTGCCTGTTCCTGCGCGGGGCCCTGCCCGTCTCCCGAGAGGCCGGACTCCGCGGTCACCGCCCAGTCCGTCTCCTCCGCCGCGCTCATCCGCCCCAGGTAGTTGAACCCCAGCTTCGGCGCGGTCAGTTCGGCGAGTTCGGGCCGGGTACGGGGGTCGAGGTGCCGCAGGACGCCGAACCCGACGCCACGGTCCGGAACGGCGCGCAGCCGCTCCTTCACGCTCTTCAGGACCCGCCCCAGCGCAGGTCCGGCGCTCAGCACGTCCCGCCAGTCGCATCCGGTGGCGTCCATCCGCAGGGGGAAGACGCTGGTGAACCAGCCGACGGTGCGGGAGAGTTCGACGCCGTCCAGCTCGGGACGGCCGTGGGATTCCAGGTCGAGCAGGACGTCGCCCGCCTCGAGGCCGCGGCGGCGGCGCCACTCCTCCATGGCGAGGCCGAATCCGGTGAGGAGCACCGGCTCCACCCCGCAGTGGAACGCGGCCCCCACCTCCGTCAGCAGGGCACGGGTGCGCGCCGGCCCCATCTTCGCCCGCAGATGTCCGACCCCCCGGGAGGCCTCCCCGGCACCGGGCGTCACCATCGAGGGGTCCGGGCCGGAGAGCGTCTTCGACCACAGTGCCGTCTCGTCCTTGCGGGCCCCTTCCTCGCCCTGGTCCGCGAGCATCCGCGCCCACTGCCTGAACGAGGTACCTGTGGGCGGCAGTTCGGGATCGCGGCCCGCGGCGACGGCCTTGTAGGCGTCGGCCAGGTCGGGGAGCAGGATGCGCCAGGAGACGCCGTCGACGGCGAAGTGGTGCACGACCAGCACGACCCGCCCGTGCCGTCCGGGACCGCGGTCGACGAGGACCGCCTCCAGCATTGCGCCCGATTCCGGGTCCAGCCGGTCGCGCGCCTCGTGCTCGGCTCGTCGCAGGAGCGCGGGCAGGCTCGCTTCCGCATCCGCGCCGTCGGCGGCGTGGTCGGCGAGGACGTGCCTCACGTGGTCCTCTGCGCGCACGGCTCCCGGCGCCAGGGTCTCCAGCGTCCACGACTGCTGCGCCTCGCCCGTCGGTCCCGCTGACGAACCGAAGCGCAGGCGCAGCGCCGGGTGATGGTCGAGGAGCGCCTGTACGGCGGCGACGAGCCCGTCCCGGGTCAGCCCGAGCGGGGCGCGGACCGTCATGGACTGGCTGAACGCCTTCGTCTCTCCCCCGTGTTCACGCCACCAGTTCATGACCGGCGTGAGGGGCACCGGACCGCAGCTCTCGTCCTCACGCGCTGCTTCACCGGTGTCGCTCTTCCGCCCTGTCTCCTTTGCCACGGCGGCCAGTTCGGCCACGGTGGGGTGCTTGAAGACGTCGCGCACGTTGAGGCGAAGACCGACAGCGCGGGCGCGGCTGACCAGCTGGATGGCCGTGATGCTGTCGCCGCCGAGGTCGAAGAAGGCGTCGGTGACGCCGGCCGAGGGCAGTCGGAGCAGTTCGGCGACGATGCCGCACAGCACCTTCTCGCGCGACGTCGCCGGGGCGACGGATGCGGTCGGTTCGGCACGCTTGGGTGCGGGCAGCGCGGCTCGGTCGAGTTTGCCGTTGCGGGTCAGCGGCAGCTTGTCGAGGACCACGTGAGAGGAGGGGACCATGTAGTCGGGCAGCACGCGCGAGGCGTGTTCCCGCAACGCCTCCCAGTCCACGCTCCGTTCGCCGTCCGCGGGCACGAGATAGGCGACCAGGCGGCGCTCGCCCGGCTGGTCCTCGCGTGCCACGACTGCTGCCTGGCCCGCGCCGCAGCGTCCCGCCAGGGCGGAGGCGACCTCCTCGGTCTCGATGCGGAAGCCCCGCAGCTTCACCTGCCCGTCGGCGCGGCCCACGAAGCCCAGTGCGCCTTCGGGCAGCCACCTCACCAGGTCGCCCGTGCGGTACATCCGCGCCCCGGGCGGGCCGAACGGATCGGCGACGAACCGTTCGGCGGTGAGGCCCGGCTGGTTGAGGTAGCCGCGGGCCACGCCCGCGCCGCCCACGTACAACTCGCCTGTCACGCCTGCGGGGACGGGCTGAAGCGCGTCGTCGAGCACGTACGCGCGGGTGCCGTCGAGCGGGCGCCCGATGGGGATCCCGGGTGCGGGCAGCGCCTCTTCGCCTGAGACGTCGGCCTCGGTGACGGTGTGCCGTGCGGCGAACGTCGTCGTCTCGGTGGGGCCGTAGCCGTTCACGACACGCGTGTCCGGACAGTGCCTGTGCACAGCCCGGACCGCGCGCGGCGAGACGACGTCGCCGCCGGTCCACACCTCTTCCAGGTGCCGCAGAGCTGCGGGCTTCTCCTCCGCGACCAGCTGGAAGAGGCCCGCGGTGAGCCACAGGCCGGTGACATCGCCGCCTGCGGCGAGCTCCTCGATCCTTTCCACGTCCAGCTCCCCGGGGGGCGCGACCAGCACCGAGCCGCCGGTCAGCAGCGGGCCCCAGATCTCGAAGGTGGAGGCATCGAAGGAGTGCGGGGAGTGCAGCAGGGTCCGACGCGGTGCCCGCTCCCGGCCCTCGCCGTCGAGAGCGAGGGCGAGGATGTCGGCGTGGGTGACGGCGACGCCCTTGGGCACGCCGGTCGATCCGGAGGTGTACATCACGTAGGCCAGGGCGGCCGGGCGGGCCGTCGCCCGTTCCGGCAGGGGCACGTCTTCCACGCCGTCCTCGGCATACGTGCCGGTGGCGACGATCCGGGGCCCGCCGGGCCAACTGCCGCCCGCGTCCTGACCGTCGCCGACGACCAGCACCCTGGCGCGGGACTCCGAGACGACCCGCTCCTGCCGTGCGCGGGGCGCCCGCGGGTCCAGCGGTACGTACGCGCCACCGGCCCGGAGGACCGCCAGCAGGGTCACCACGAGAGCGCCGGACCGCTCCATCAGTACCGCCACGGGCGTCTCGGGGCCCACTCCCTGAGCGACGAGGCGTCCGGCGAGGCGTTGCGACCTCTCGTCCAACTCGGCGTAGGTGAGGGTCAGTCCGGGGGCGCGGATCGCGACGGCGTCCGGGGTGGCACGCACCTGGGCGGCGAAACGCTGAGGAACGGTGCGGTGGGCGCCCGCGGGCAGCGGCCTGCCGGTGCCCCACTCCTCCAGCAGGCGCCTCCGCTCGACGCCGCTCACAATGTCGAAGCCGTGCGTGGCGGCGTCGGGTTCGGCGGACGCCTCCTCCAGCAGGCGCTCCAGACGTTCACCGAACGCCTTCGCCGTCCGCCGGTCGAAGAGGGCGCTCCTGTACTCGAGTTGGCCTTCCAGACCGAGGCAGGCACCTTCCGGTCCCCTGTGTTCGTACACGCTGAGGCAGAGGTCGAACTTGGCGGCACTGGGCCGTACGGCGCTGACGGTGGTCGTCAGCCCCGGGAGGTCCACGTGCTGCGGCGGTGCCTGCGTGAGGGTCAGCATCACCTGGAACAACGGCTGCCCGGCGGCGCTGCGTTCAGGGTTGAGCGCCTCGACGACCAGGTCGAAGGGCACGTCCTGGTGGGCCAGGGCGACGAGATCGGATTCCCGGACACGGCCCAGCAGCTCCCGGAAGGTGGGTGACTGCGAGGTGTCCGTGCGCAGCACCACCGTGTTCACGAAGAACCCGACGAGACCGTCCAGACCGGCGTCGGTCCGCCCTTCCACGGCGCTGCCCACGGGGATGTCCGTGCCCGCACCGAGGCGCGTCAGCAGCGCCGCCAGCCCGGCGTGCACGACCATGAAGAGGCTCGCCTGTTCCGATGCGGCCAACTCCGCGAGTCTTGCGTGCACTTCGGCCGGTACCGAGAAGGCGACGCTGTCGCCGGCGCTGTCGCCGTCCTCTCCGTCCTCCTGGGTGGGGACCCTGTCGGCTGGCAGAGGTATCCGCTGCGGCAGCCCGGCCAGTGCGTGCCTCCAGTGTTCGAGGCCGCGGGTCCTCAACCCGCTCGGCTCGGTGCCGGAGCCCAGGAGGGTGCGCTGCCAGAGCGTGTAGTCGGCGTACTGGACCGGCAGCGGCTCCCACCGCGGTGCGCCGCCCTCACGCCGGGCGCTGTAGGCCGTTGCGAGATCCGTGAGGAGCGGCGAGAGCGAGGCGGCGTCGCATGCGATGTGGTGCAGCAGCAGGAGGAGGGCGTGTTCGCCGGTGCCGCAGGTGAACAGCTGGGCCCGCAGCGGCGGTTCGTTCTCCAGACGGAAGGCGTGCCGGGCAGCCGCACCCAGCGCATCGTCCAACCGATCAGGTTCCGTGGTGACTTGGGGCTGCCAGACGTGCGCCGCCTCCGGGGCGAGCACGATCTGCTCGGGGTCTCCGTCGCGTTCACGCACGACGGTGCGCAGCGACTCGTGCCGTCGCGTCACGTCCTCGACGGCGGCACGCAGGGCGTCATGGTCGAGGACGCCCGTCATCCGCAGCACCAGGGGGACGTTGTACGTCGCGTCCGGCCCGGTGAGGGACTGCTGGAACCACAGGCGGCGCTGCGCGTGGGAGAGGGGGACGCTCTCCGGCCGCTCGGCCCGGCCTGCGGCGGGCATCGGCAGGGAGGGCGTGAGGCGGGCCGGGAGGCGGGCGGCGAGCCCCGCGACGGTGGGGTGCTCGAAGACGTCCCGCACGTCGATCCCTGCGTTCATCTCGCTGCGCACCCTGCTCGCGAGCCGGGTCGCCAGCAGGCTGTCGCCGCCGAGAGCGAAGAAGCCGTCGGTCGCGCCGACCTGCTCCACGCCGAGCAGTTCCGCGAAGAGGGACGTGAGCCGGCGCTCCTCCTCCGTCCGCGGCGGTCGGCCCGGGTCGGCCGTGTCGGCCGGGGAGCGCACGGTGCCGGGTGAGGGCAGCGCGTCGCGGTCGAGCTTCCCGTTGGGTGTGAGGGGCAGGCGCTCCAGCGGGACGAACACGGCAGGAACGAGATGCTCGGGCAGCCGGCCGCGCAGGTACTCGCGCAGATCCACCTCGAACGGGCCCGTCTCGTCCGGGCGTCGACCCGGGTCGTGCTGCCCTTGCCGGCCGCCCGGCTCGTGCCGGGTGTCCGGGACCACGTAGGCGA
>NZ_JACBXA010000008.1 GCF_013870515.1 Streptomyces albidus (ex Kaewkla and Franco 2022)
TCGACCGGGCCGGCGGCGCAGGCTGGCACCGCTGCGGGCGTCGGCCCGATCTGTAAGGGGTTCGCTCCTGGAGCGAACCCCTTACGCGTGTCCGTGTGCTTTTCGCCGGCCGCACGTCCGTCTCACCCCAGCGGGGGACCGCCGCCCGTCTCCCCGGAGGGGCCGCCGTCACGCAACTCCCTGGCGGCCTCCGTCAGATCCTTGGCGGTGTCGATGGCACGCCAGTACGCGCCTTGCGGCAGCGGAAACCCCGCGAGCAGCCTCTGACGCGCGAGCCGCGGGAACGTCGTGCGCTCGTGATCGCCGCGGTCGGGCAGCAGCTCGGCGAAGGACGGGGAGAAGACGTAGACGCCCGCGTTCACCAGGTACGGGGAGGGCGGCGACTCGATGAAGTCCACCACGTGCCCGAACCTGTCGGTCTCCACAGCCCCCCACGGGATGCGTGGGCGGGCGAGTGCCAGCGTGGCGACGGCGTCGCGTTCCGCGGCGAACGCGGCCATCTCTCGGAGGGGGAAGCGGGTCCAGATGTCGCCGTTGGTGGCGTACCAGGGCTCGTCCGGACGGGGCAGCGAGGCGGCGGCGTACTTCAGGCCGCCGCCGCGGCCCAGTGGCTCCTTCTCGACAACGACCTCGACACGCAAGGGAGTTCGCCCCTCGGCGCCGGCATCGCCCTGCGGGATCGGCAGCTCCGTCCCGGCGAGCCAGTCCCGTAGCACCTCGGCCAAGTGACCGCAGGAGACGACGACATCGGTCACGCCTTCAGCGGCCAGCCAGGCGAACTGGTGGCCGATGATGGGGATTCCGGTGCCGGGGATCTCGACCATCGGCTTGGGACGGTCGTCGGTGTACGGCCGCAGCCGCGTCCCCTGGCCGCCGGCCAGGATCACGGCTTGGGTGGGGGGCTGCGTCATGCAGCGCACCCTATGCGGCGAACGCCCGCCGACGGCCGTGCCGCGTACGGGAGTTGCCGGGTGTCTCGGAGAACCGGTACGTCAGTACCTCTGGGCGGCACCGGCGGCGAAGGAGGTGTCGCAGACCGGGCGCGAGTAGCGACTGGCGCGCTGCACGCTGCCGTACTTCTCCACCGCGGCACGGCCGAGCGCCCGCGCAACCGACGCGCAGTGCTTGGCGAGGGAAGGCCTGCGGGCCATCTCCTCCTGAAGGCTGGTCAGTGCGATCCCGGGGTCCTTCTCCTGCAACTCGGCGACCAGGCGGTCGCGGAGGACGTCCTGGGGCGCACGCGAGGTCGCCTTCGTGGACGCCCTGTGCTCGGACGCGGTGAGCATCTGGTTCTCGGGAGGAGAGGCCGCCCACGGCACGGTGGCGACGGCGAGCGTTCCCGACAGGACGAGGACGACCGGGAGAACAAGAGCGAGGGATCGGCCGATACGGCGGGCTGCGTGGTTCACGCACGTGATGCTAGCGAAGAGTGGCGATTTGGCGACATTCAGTCACCCTGTCGAGCGACGGCGCACGGATGTGTTCGAGCGGTCCCGGTGAGAGGGCCGAAAAGGGGCCGTACCCCCGGGACTTGGTCCGGGCGTACGGCCCCTGTGAGCTCAAGCAGTCATGAACTCAGGCGCTGCGAGGGGGCGTCAGTCGCTGAGACGCTCACCGCTGGAGGTCGAGAAGACGTGGGTCTCGCCGCCGCGCGGCACCACGTGGACGACCGAGCCCTTCTCGGGCACCTTGCGGCCGGAGACGCGGACGACCAGGTCGCAGTCCTCGGAACCGACCTTCGCCGTGCCGTAGACGTAACCGTCGGCGCCCAGTTCCTCGACGACGTTGACGGTGACGGCCACACCGGCCGGCTCGTCCTTCGAGAGGGCCTTGTCGGAGCCGTCACCGTTGACCAGGTCGAAGTGCTCCGGGCGGACGCCGACCGTGACGGTCTTGTCGCCCTTGTCGATGGCAGCGGTCAGTGCCTCACGCTCGACCGGCACGACGCTGTTGCCGAACTTCACGCCACCGTCGGCGATCGGCACCTCGACGAGGTTCATGGCGGGGGAGCCGATGAAGCCGGCGACGAAGAGGTTCGAGGGGCGGTCGTACATGTGCCGCGGGGTGTCGACCTGCTGGAGCAGACCGTCCTTGAGGACGGCGACCCGGTCACCCATGGTCATGGCCTCGACCTGGTCGTGGGTCACGTACACGGTGGTGATGCCGAGGCGGCGCTGCAGGCTGGCGATCTGCGTACGGGTCTGGACACGGAGCTTCGCGTCGAGGTTCGACAGCGGCTCGTCCATGAGGAAGACCTGCGGCTCACGCACGATCGCGCGGCCCATCGCCACACGCTGACGCTGACCACCGGAGAGAGCCTTCGGCTTGCGGTGGAGGTAGTCGGTGAGGTCGAGGATCTTCGCCGCGTTCTCGACCTTCGAGCGGATCTCGGACTTGTTCACGCCGGCGATCTTCAGGGCGAAGCCCATGTTGTCGGCGACGCTCATGTGCGGGTAGAGCGCGTAGTTCTGGAACACCATGGCGATGTCCCGGTCCTTCGGCGGCAGGTGCGTGACGTCGCGGTCGCCGATGCGTATGACGCCTTCGTTGACGTCCTCGAGGCCTGCGAGCATCCGCAGAGAGGTGGACTTGCCACAGCCGGACGGCCCGACGAGTACGAGGAACTCCCCGTCCTCGATGCCGATGTCGAGCTTGTCGACGGCGGGCTTGTCGCCACCGGGGTAGATCCGGGTTGCCTGGTCATACGTGACCGTTGCCATGATGTTGTCTCCTTCACCGGCAGGTACGTGCCGGACGATCCGTCGTAAAGGGGACACCCACTCCTGTGGATGTTGCGGTGACGTTAACCTTCGGCCCCGCGTTTGTCAGCACTCGGACAGCAACGAAACCGCATCGCGGACCCCCACCCCGGAGTGGGTAGACTGCATCCGCGCCCGCCGCCTTAGCTCAGCTGGTTAGAGCATCTGTCTTGTAAACAGAAGGTCGTCGGTTCGAATCCGACAGGCGGCTCCAGGTCAGAGGCCCCTTCCGGGTACGGAACGGGCCTCTTTGATCTTGCTTGCTAACACCTTTGCTAACACGCGCCCTCGTCGGCCAGTCTCTCCTCCCTCTTGAAGACGTCTGCGATGTCGACGGCGCGGTCCCCGGTCAGGTGCGCATGCACACGGAGCGTGACTGAGGGACTGGTGTCCGAGCCGCAAGGAGACTGCCAGGATGACGATCAGGGCGGTAAGAATTTCCCTACCTCATCAAGGGCTCGCTTCGCTCGCCGCGCGGCCCCGGCTCGCCGCGCGGCCCCGGCTTGCCGCCGGGCCGACGCTCCTGTCTTCGCCCCGCTCCGGCCCGGCCGCCGTGCCGCGCGCGGACGCGACACGACAGAGAAGAAAGGGTGCCGGCGGGGGGCGGTCGGCTCCACGGCTTTAGGCAGCCACCATGGGGCGAGCCTCGAAGATCGGGGCCCACTTCGGGCTATTGCGGGCAGGCTAGGAGCTGCCCGAGTCGCGGAGAGCTTACGGGCCCCGATCTCTCGCCCCATGGCAGCTCCAGCCCAAAGCCGCTACACCGACCTATCGCGCGGTCACAGTCCGCAGCTACGAGGTGACGTAGGTCATCACCGCAACGACAGTACCGACGATCGTCGCCAGACCGACCACGAAGGCGCCGATCTTTCGGTTCGTGGTCCAGAAGCCCGGTTCTGTTGGTGTCTCGGGACCCTGGGACTGCTTCGTGGAGCTCTGGCCGTGCCCGCTGGCCTGCGAGGTGACTAGGTTTACCTGTGCGTTGGGTGAGCCATGAACAGCGACACTCAGAGCCTGACCTACCTGTTCCTCGGTTGGCTCCGCCCGGGCATCCGGCATGATCGCTCTCAGCTCTCCGACCAACTCGACCAGACGAGTGCGAACGTGATCAAGCACAGCTCGAAGGCTGACCACAGCAACGGCACGGTAGACCCGCGTGATCTGCTGCACTCCATTCCCGAGTGAGCGATTCATGTGTGCTGCAATTTCTGCACCCATAGGCAGGCCCAAGTGGACGTGCGAGCCCTCCGCTTGTTGGATCATCGCCTCGATCTCACCCACACCGGCACGGAGTTCATAGGTTTCGCTGACGTGATCGCGGATACCTTCGGGCAGTGACCTTGGGCTGATCATCTGGCCAGTAATCTGGTTGTAGCCAGCTATGCCGTCGATGTGCAGGGCTCCAGCGACGACCCGGAATTCAGGTAACTCGTCGCTCGGCTCGTAGCCGCGCAGTTCCCGCGTCGCCCAGGTTCGCAGCGGTGCGGAGTTGGCTTCACCCCCAAGGACTACGCACTTGCGCAGAGCGCTAGCCAGCGACTTGCTCTCGTCCAGGACGTCGCGCTGAATCTCAGTGAGCAGGCTGCCGTTTGACGAACTCATGAAGACCTCGCGAAGGAGAGCGGTGCACAGTGTGACGAAGCACACTAGCCGCACAAGAGGATCAATTCACCCCGTTTTCAACATCGAAATGGGGCCGGACAGCCAGCCCGACCTCAGCGACCGACCCGTCGACTGTTCACAACGAGAGACTGGCGGACCGAGGTGCAGGCATCGCGGGCTGAGTGTCTAGCTGCGTCACAACGACTGCGTACTCGGCCGGATGACCACGGACACTCAGGAACAGTTCGTCCAGGTCCACGTGGCAGTACGCGCACGTCGACAGGTTCGCCAAATTGCTTCGGGACGAAGAGGTCGCCCAGACCTGTCGTGGCTTCCGGTGCTAGCGTCATGCCATGGATGAGGAACGTGTGGGGTTCCGCGCAGGGTGCGACGACTACGGGCTGGCAAGGTGGGTTGCTGGCGTGGTCCAGGAGCGCGAGCACGACCCCAGCTGATCGACTTGATAAGGATGCGACCGACCTCAAAGCCTGTGTGCAGTCGTGCCGCATCCGTGCCCGATAGACCGGGACTCATGGCGAAGCACCACTCCTACCTAGATCACCCGAGTTTCAGATACTTAGCAATCATCCGCTTCTTATCTGGTTCGTGAAATGGCACCAAGAGCCGTTGGGCTTCAATAAGGTATGGTCGGGCGCCTGCGCCATCTCCATGCTGGGCCAAAGCTAGGCCAATTGCCCCGGTCGCCAGACCCTGGCCGTGGTCATCTTCTATGTCACGAAAGCACCGCAACGCAGACCGATATACTTGAAGCGCCTTTTCTTTGCCGTGAATCATTATGATTGCGTTTCCATAATTAATAAGAGCCGCAGCCTCGCCGCTGCGATCTCGCACGTCTTTGTAAGCCGTGATTGCTTCCTGGAGGTAATACACACCCTCTTCAAGGCGGCGCCTGGAACGCGTCTGTTGTGAAACCTCAAGCAGAACGGTTCCTAGTTGCGCGAGCGTAGAAGCCTCGGCATTTCTGGCCCCATTTCGAGAATGAATTTCCAGCGCTCTTCGAAGGGCCGTTTCCGCCTCTTTGAATCGCCCTGATTCTCTCAGGGAAATCCCAAGGTTAGTAAGGCCGAATCCGGAACGCCGCCCGCTGATCGTCATTGCTCTTTGTAGGGGATCCATGCTGGCTTCCGGGCCGAGCATCATTCTCAACGCCCCGCTGAGGTTGATTAGCGAATTAGCCTCCTCGTCGCTCTCGCCGAGCCGATGAAATAGCGCAACCGCTTTATTTAGCCAGCGCACCGCGTCGCGGTACTTCCTCGTGGAGGTGTACAGGATGCCTAAGTTGTTGTACGCAGCAGCAACGCTTTCTTGATTGCCACTCTTCTTACCTGCTTCAATTCCAGCGAATAGGATGGGCAGGGAGGAGGAGTAATCTGCTACGTTATCCAAGTACGCTACTAGGCTTACGGCCAAGCCTGTGGTGATGTCGTACTCGCCCAGGTCGTTGGAGATTCTCACACTGGCGATTAGATTCGACGCTTCGGCCGCAAACCACTCCATGGCGGCGACGCGACTCGGAAACCCTTCAGTGGGTTTGTGGTTAATCCACGCTGACGCACTTGCGGATCGCTTCACGAAGTCGTCCAGGAGTCTCACCTGAGCCGCGTGACGAGACTCCGCGCTGTCCGTCTTCTTCGCTTGTTCAAGTGCGTACAGACGAACCAAGTCGTGCATCGTCCACCTGTTGGGGGAATCACCTGACTCCAAGAGGTGACAATTCAAAAGGTGACGCAAGGCTCGCTTGGCCTTCAAATGCTGGACATCGGTCAGAAGGGCGGCGGCGTCGATCGAAATGTCTGCGCTTGGATTAAGCGCTAGGGTTCGAAATGCATGTGCATGAAATTCACTTAGCCGCGTGTAGGATCGCTGAAAAGCCACCCTGATAGCAACATCTTCATGCTCTAGCCCTTCAAGTCGCTCCTCTTCCTGCGAAAGCTCATCAGCTAGCTCTCCTGCGCTCAGTTCCGGATCGGAGGCCAGGATTGCGCCAACAATGCTGAGTGCCAAGGGAAGTCGATCGCAGAGATTTGCTAACCTATCGAGGCCAGCTGATGGGACTCCCCTTCTCGCCTGCGATTCGAGCACCGCTGTCGCATCCTCATGCGGCAGCACATTGAGCCGCAGATTCGTAGCGGGGAGTAGTGGTGCGATGGCGTTGCGGGAGGTAACGACAACTCGATGAACCTTCGAATTAGGGATAAGTGGGAGCACTTGTTCCGGCGTGCGAGCATTATCAAGCAGAATCAAAACGGGTAGATTCTGGCTGGCACGCCTGTCCAGTTCGGAATGGAACTGAGGCCCCTGATTCTCCGGTATGGGGTCAATCTTATCCACGCCCAACGCTTTGAGTGCGGGGGAGTAAACTTGATGTGGGAAGACATTTAGCTCAAGGCCTGTCTCGTATCCGCGTAGATCGACAGATATGGCGCCCCCGGGGAAAGCTTCCATTTCTACTGCGAGACGAGCAGCCCTTACGGCGAGTGCCGTCTTGCCGACGCCGCCAAGCCCCGACAGTACAAGTACTGACCCGACGTCATCGTCAGGTATCGTCTGGAGGCGTGAGAGTATTTCCTCGATTTCTGTATTTCGGCCGACGAAATCTTGCCTCTCAAGACCCGACCGATTTAGCGGAACCACTGTCGGCGGGACGAAAGCGCTAGCGCCGCCGTTGATGTAGAGGTCACGGCCAGCCTGGTACACGCGCGCTTGGCCAGATGCCTGTGCCCCTAGCGTCACGGGCCTTTCGGGCACATTCATGATTCACTGATGTGCTGATCACGTCCAGCCTGGTAAACCCGGCCCTGCTCTGTTGCGCGAGCATGCATTTGCACGTTGTACGTGTCACCGTTCACCGAGGCCTCTGGGGCGAGTTCGTCTAGCAACTCCCGCAGATCTTCAACGACGCTGGGGTCGGCAAGCAACAGCCGGCGAACCCTGCCTTGCCATTCCGCTCGGAGCTCGTCCTCTGTCGGGGTGTCCCCGACGTCGCGCGCGGCAAGGACTTGCTCACGCGTCAGGTCGAGCTCAGCAGCCAGTGCGTCAACGCGCTCCGGGTGCACTCGTTTCCAGATGGATGTGACTCCGTCACGAGTGCGTTGCCACGCGTCGGTGGCCATCAGTGTGACGATCGTCGTCCCAGCCGCACCTGCAAGTGCAGCTATCTGTGGATCCACGCCCCCCCCAACCTCTATGTGGTGTCCGAGCCCCCTTAGGCGGACTCCCAAAAGCTACCGGTGACGCCTGAAATGGCGCCAGCCGTCCATGCCGGATGGCACGAAGAGTGATCTGCTCCGTGAGCCATGCACTGAAGCAGCGGAAGCAGCGGAAGCAGCGGCGGAGGCGTCAGCGGTAAGCCGTGATGCGCCGTGGACCGTTGCGCACAGTGCCATGTCGCCACTGTCCGCAGTCTCGAACGCGATTGCTGGTTGGTCAGGCTGTGGGGGAGCGGGCCATCTCGGGCCGTCTCTGGGCCGTGCGAGGTTGGCCGACGCTGACAGTCGATGCCGGAGGGTGACCGTCCCCACCCCGCTCTGGCCTGGGCCACCCTCACCCGTCTGCGACACTGGTACGGCTATGCCGAAGCCCGGAGAAGTGGCGCACTCTGGCGAGCTGGAGTCGCCGGCGGGGGAAGCTACATAGCCTCGTGGCGGTGCCACTGGAGGTATCGGTCGGGTCGCAAGTCGGCTACGCCCCACTCAAGGCGCAGGATGCCCTCGCTCATGGAGCAGGCGTAGGCGACGATGACCAAGCTCGTGCCAGGAGGTATCTGCGCGAGCCCCCGGTGACTCTCATGGTTCTCGAACTCCTCCAGGCCCAGGTCGAGTTCGCCCTGCATGGGCTCCGGTCCGAACTCACGGATGAGTTCAGCCCGCAGACCATCCTTCTTCTTCAGCCTGGCTGCGGTGACGGGCAGGTCCTTGCTGGCATACCGGAAGGGATAGATCAGGTGGTCTGCGACGACCATGACAGTCCGGGCATGCAGACGGACTGACGTGGCTCCGGCGAGGCCCTCCAAGCCGGCCATGAGTTCCTCGAACTGGGCCGCATACAACCCGTGCCCGTAGGCTTCCAACGTCTGGGTGTGCACGCCGTCATGACCACTCCTCGCCCGCTCATGTGCTCGCGTCAGGCTCTTCACAATGGCCGTCGCCAGCGGCTCTGCCAGGTCGCCGAAGGTCTGGCGTGCCCAGGGAACAGCCGAGTCGGTCATCCGATCTCCCTTTCGCCGACGGACAGAGCAGCCCAGATGACCATGTGGCGAGGAGCCACGCCGCACAAGTGCGCATAGTGGGAGCACAGAGCACACACCACCGCATGAGCGCAAGCGGCAACTGCTGGGACCACACGGCACGCACGCGCCCGAACACCGGCAGCTCACCGAGGCGGACGCACGTGCACCACATCTGCCCTGAGCTGCGGTTTTGACTACCCCAATCTTCTGGGGGCAAAGGATCGTACACACTCCTGCGGTCCCGATACGCCGCCCAAGGCAGCACCATGCTCGTGGGCATCGGCCACCGGGCGGAGCAATGCTGGTGATAGCAGGAAGACGGACGCTGCTGACATGACCGCCCTTCTCTGACAGGACGGAAGGCGCTTCGACATGCGTCCTGTGCCATCCCAGCTTGTACGGACTCCCACATCGGGTGGTGGAGAGCGGTGGTGAGGCGTGGGCGATTCACGATCGGTGCGGTCACTTGAGGGCCGGCGCGCTCCCTGCAGCCATTCGCACCGAGCAATGCCATCGCGGGTGACTGCGAGGGCCATAGGGTATGTGGCTTGACACGCAGAGCAGTTGACTTGGAAGCAGGAGGATCCGTGGAGCCGGAGCTGGCCGCGCTGGCGAGTACCGCAGGGACAACCGTGGTCACGTTGATGGCTACAGACGTCTGGGAGCGTACTCGTGTCGCAGTCGCCAACGTGTGGCGGCGCGTACATCCTGAGCGTGCGGACGCTGTGACAGCTGAACTTGCTGCTACGCGCGAGGACTTGCTCGCCGCGGAGACTTCGGGCGATGAGGAGGTGGCGCAGGAACTGCAGGCGGAGTGGGCAGGTCGGATACGACGGCTGCTCATGGCCCAGCCGGAGGTGGCTGAGGAATTGCGCCGTCTCCTCAATGAACTCGCCCCGGGCGCGGCACCGACGCAGACGGTCATGCAGCACGCCACGGCCTCGGGTCAGGCCAGGGTCTATCAAGCAGGCCGCGACCAGCACATCGGTGAGACATGAGCGGGCGCAGCGCCATGGACGGGCGCGCCGACAGCGAGGGACGGGTCTATCAGGCAGCCGGTGACCAGCAAATCATCGAGCATCACCACCACAGCAGCTCCGATTGGAGGGTCGTCGATTCGTCACGTATCGAGTCGGTGCGTCGTCCGACAGGCGGTCGTGCCCCCGCCGTCTTCCGCGACCGTACCGAGCTGACAGAACGTCTGCACACGGCTGTCGAGCCTGGCAACTGTGGCCAGATCTACGTCCTGCATGGAATGGGCGGTTGCGGCAAGACCGCAGTTGCTCACGAAGTCTTCCGGTACGCGACGGACGTTGCCAAGCGAATCGGCTTATGGGTCAACGCGTCCGACCCAGCGGCTCTCCGAGGCGGCATGCTCGCCGTCGCTGCCGATCGAGGCGCGGAGGAGGGCGAGTTGCTGGCAGCTCGCAATGGGCTGCGCGCCGCCGCCGACCTCGTATGGGACAAGCTTGACGGGTCCGAGCAGTCTTGGCTCCTCGTACTCGACAATGCCGATGACCCCGCTGTCCTTCAGGACGGTTGGTTGCGCAGCAGTCCGCGCGGCACCGTGTTGGTCACTACCCGCCAAGCGGCGGCCCATCGCTGGACCGACGCCGAGTTGCATCACGTCGGGGTATTGCCGCCCGAGGCGGCAGCGCAGGTGCTGTGCGATCTCGCACCGCAGACGGGGACCGTGGAGGAGGCGAGGTCGGTCGCGGACCGGTTGGGCCGGCTGCCTCTGGCGCTGACCCTCGCGGGTGGTTTCCTAGCGCATCAGTTCATTGACCCATGGACGATGGCTAGGTACGGGGAGCACCTTGACGGGCCCGAGCAAGTCGGCTTCATCGACCAGGGTGCGGTTTCTCTGCCTGGTGAAGATGCGCGGGGCCTGCTCAGCCGGACGTGGCAGCTCTCGCTGGACGCGCTCTCAGCACAGGGTCTGCCCGAATCGACCACGCTACTGCGCTTGTTGGCCTGCTACGGGGCCGCCCCGTTGCCACTGTCGCTATTGAGCGGCCTGGACAAAGCGGGTCTGCTGCCGAGGGGCAGGGCTGAAGCAGCGTTACGGGGGCTGCTCGACCAGTCCCTGGTGACTCTTGTCGACGCAGGTGTGCGTTGCGCCCAGGCGCACGGTGTGTTGATGGCGAGCGTCGCCGCGGGCACTTCGGCCAGCGCGGTCCCTGAGCTTGCAGTGGCAGCTGCACGATTGCTCGATAAGGCCGTACCAGCCGTTCCTCAGCGCGGGCCGCAGAATCTGCAGTTGCGGCTCTTCGCACCACATGCGCTGGCATTGTTGCAGCGCTCAAATGAGTTGTCTATCACCGCTGACGCTCTCGATGTAGCGTTGCGTCTTGCCATTGCCCTGCACCGTACTGGCGATTATCTGACAGCCTGGGAGCTGGCCTCGGCTTCAGCGGCTGCAGCAGAGCCAACCCTCGGCGCCGAGCACCGATTGATCCTCGGCGCTTATTCACGCGCAGGTCGGGCACTTTTCCGTCTCGGCAAATTCGATGCAGCGGAAACTCTCCTCCGCCGGGTCCTCGAAGACAGAGAGCGGCTGTTCGGGACAGAGGATCCCGACACCTTGGACAGTTACTACGGCCTCAACTTGCCTCTCCAGCAAATGGGTAGGGCTTCGGAGGGCATACCCCTGCTGCGCCACGCGATCAGCGCACGCAGCCGTGTACTCGGACTCAGACATCCCCTCACGTTGAGGGCTCGGGCGGCCATCCTCGAATACCTGCATGACTCCGAACTCGCTGCTGAAGTTGACCAGATGTCGGTGCCGCTCCCTTTGGAGTGTGCCACGTACCTAGGGGAGGGCCACGACGAAACCCTTGGGGCCAGACACGCCTATGCCCTTGCCCTGTTCAGGCTACGGCGCCTGGAAGCGGCTGACGAAGGAGCACGCTCAGTCGTGGATGAATACGAACGCCGCTACGGTTCGGACTTCCCAATCACGTTTGCCGCTCAGACGTTGTACGCACGAACACGGGCGTCACTGGGGCATTTCACGACTGCGATCGAGACGATGAACGACGTCGTGGTGAAGCGCGAACGCAGCCTAGGAACCGAGCACCCACACACCATTAACAGTCGAGGGTACTTGGCCGAGTTCACTGCATGGGCGGAAGAGTCCCAATCCTCAGCTGACTGAGATCTCAACGAAGAGTTCCATCGCTTCAGCTGCGATCATCCCCCTGCCGGCAGTACGCCGTACCGCGAGTTGGATGACGCCATAGACGAGGCCCTGGCCGAACTCCGGGTGACCATGCGACGTGACCTGGGCGCCCCGCACTCCGTCTCTACCAGACCGACTGACGTCGTATCACAGACGCCTCAGAACGAGTGGGGACTGACGCGCCCATTCAAGTCAGACACGCATAAGGAGAGCCTTGGCAGAGAAGAAGGCGGCTATCCGTGCCATCGCGAACCTCGCTGACCACGTGCATTGGATGCGAGAGTGGCCCGACAAGCCGACTTGGCGCGACCGACTCCGCCGATACATGTACCCCGAGTCCTACCGCGTCGCCTGGAACGCCACCCCGCCGCGCCCCTGGGTTGACAGGCCAGCTGGGGCCTTCGAACGAACGGGTTGGCGCATCCGAGCTGCCTATCTCGGAGCCGACCTGGCTTTCGAGGTCGAGTACGTGGTTTGCGATCTGTGCGCCATCGGCTGGGTGGAATCGCCGCACTCCTATGAGGGCTACACACGCTGCGGCCTCGCCTCGGCCGCTCTCCAGTCCCTACGGCGCGCCTACCCCGGCGTCCACTGGCACACGGGGGGCGGGCACTTCCGCGAGTCCGCGCCCTTCTGGGGTTCCGTCAGCGCGAACGTTCTCGGCGGCTATACCCAGCGGAAAAGGTGTCATCACGTGGAGCCGTGGCGCGCTCAGCGAGCCTGATGAACAGTCTGGTGAGGCCACGGGAAGGACCTGGGCGAATAACCTTGGTCGTACCAAGACGGTTGGGTCACGTTGAACAACGGCGTAACCGGCCTCGTGTTCGCTGCACGGCTACCGCACCAGATGCGCACCCAGAAGAGGCGGCAAACCACGGTCAACAGCGGCCGTTGGAAGAGCCGTGCGACGATGAGACAGTTCCCCTCTTGCAACTCAGGAGCCAACTAGCCCGATCTGCACGGTGATTCCCAAGCTCAGAGCGTGGGTTCGTTTGACTTCCTGCCTTGTTGGTGCACCGGCCTAGCACTCGTCTTCGTCGCCCGGCCTCAGCTCCCTCTCGAAGAGGTCTGCGATGTCGACGGAGCGGTCCACGATCACGTGGGCGTAGACGCGGAGGGTGATAGACGGATCTTGGTGTCCGAGCCGCATGGCGACGACATGGACTGGCACCTTCGCCATGAGAAGGGTGGTCGCGTGGAGGTGCCGGAGGTCGTGAAGTCGTGCGCGTGGCAGCGGACTCACCGGCGGCTCGCCGTCCGGCTGTGCGTTGAAGCTCGTGATGAGCTTCGCCATGAGAGACGAGACGGTGTCGGGATGGAGGGGCTCGCCGGCCTCGTTGGCGAACACCAAGTCGTCCGGCTCGGTTGGGCTCATACCTAGCTTCTCGCGCTCGACATCCTGCATCGCGCGGTGCTGCTTCATCACTTCTATGGTCGTTCGGTCGATGCTCACTGTGCGGCTGCGGCCCGTCTTGGTGGAGCCCTCGATTCGTCGGCCGCTGATGTAGCCGGCACTGCCGCGAATCGCCACTTCCCGGCGATCGAAATCGACTGCTGACCAACGGAGGAAGAGCAGCTCTCCGCGGCGGGCTCCGGTGTAGGCGGCGAGATGGAAGAAGGTGCCCATGCGGTGCTGCGATGCGTGGTGGAGGAAGGTCCGGAGCTGGGTCTTTGTCCACATATCACCGGGCCCCCGGCGTTCGCGACGCGGGCGCTTCGCACGCTCCACGGGGTTGCTAGCCAAGAGCTGGTCGATGTGCACGGCGTCCCGGAATGCCTTCCGAAGCACTGCGTGCACATGGCCCACAGTCCGAGCGGAGAGAGACCGGCCGTTCTTGCCGCCGTTCTCCTGGAGTTGGAGGTAGAACCTCGTGATGGTCGCGGGCCGCACTGACTGCAGTCGTGCCTTGCCCATGTGCGGCAGTACGTACCGCTCGATGAGCCACCGGTAGCCGTCGAGAGTGCGCGGCTTGACTTCCGCCGCGTGGACATCGAGCCATTCGGCAAGGAACTCGCCGACGGTGATGGTGCTGCGGTTCACGTAGAGGCCGTTGCGGGCCTTGACCCGTGCTTCGTCGCGGGCGGCTTTTGCCTCGTCTTCGGTTTGGAAGCCGCCGACCCAAGTGGGCCTGGTCTTACCGATGCTCGGGTCGTAGATCCGGATCACGTACGACCACGTCGATCCTCGCTTCTTCACGCCATCGCGCAGGGCTGAGGGGTCGGGGGGACCCTTTCTCCTTCCAGCTCGGCGCCGGCGCTTCTCACTCTGGTCACCGTCATCCTCGGGCGGTTCGGCGGGGGTCGTCTTGGTCACGGGTGTCTGACTCCTTAGTGGTCGCGGCGCTTGTCGGCGGGTGACGTAGAGGCGGACGAGGCGCCGGGTGCGCGGTCGGGGTGTTGGCCGGTTGATGTCGAGCACGTCTAGGTGTCTGGGCGAGGTGGCCGACTGTGTGTTGGCAGTCGTTCCGTGCCGGATGCGCATGGCGGTCGCCGGTGGCTTTCGGCCGCGTGAGGTCGTTGCGGAGAGTGAGTGCGGAGGCGGCGGACGGGCTCGGAGGGCGTAGACCGTCAGCACTGTCAGCAAAAGTCGCGGACCTGCGGTTTCGTTGTGCTGACGGGTGTCAGCAGGTGTCAGCACTGTCAGCAAAAGCCCGGTCTTCTGCTGACAGTGCTGACGTTTGCTGACGCTGTGCTGGCATGCGTTTGTGCTGGTGGGAGACTTCTGCTGACAGTGCTGACGGTTAGCGGGCATCGGCACCGTCCACAGGCCTGTGGAGCCACGGGTGAACGCGGTACGTAGTCGTCTCGGGGCGCCAGCGCTGGCCGGAATGAATCGGCTGTTCGCCTTTCAGGTAGCCGTGTGCTTCGAGGAGTTGGAGGGCGGGGTCGACCTGGGTGACGGTGCGGAAGCGGCGGGAGGCGGCGACGGCGTCGCGGCGTTTGATGCTGCGGCGGTGGGTGCCATCGGACTTGGGGCGGGACAGCCAGTCGAGGATGGTGCGGGCGTCTTCGGTGGCGGGATCGGAGCCGATGAGGTCGAAGACGGCCAGGGCGTGCTCGGTGTAGTAGCCGGTGATGGCGGCAGCGCGGTGCACGGTCTCGGCGGTGAGGGGCTGGCCCCAGCCGTTGTTGAGGTTGTCGGAGAGGTGGAGCAGGCAGGCGACGCGGGCTGTCGTGCCGACCAGCTTTCCGGCCCAGTCCTGGAGATGCTCGAGGTGCTGGCCGGGTCGTAGCTGGACTTCGAGTTGGGCCTGGAGCTCTTCGACGGCCTGGTCGGCGCGGGCGTCCATGGTCAGGGTGACCGGCTCGGGAAGATCGGTCAGCGTCCGCAGGAGTGCGTCGAGCCGTGCGGCGTAGGTGCGGGCGACGGTTTCGGGGACGGGCGCGGTGCGGGTCTTGCGGTAGCCGAGGTTCGAGGCTGGCAAGGCGAAGAGGAAGCGGGCGAGGAGGCCGCGGTCTCGGGCGCCGTGGGCGTCGCCGAGGTCTTGAAGGACGGAGGGCTGCGGGGTGATGCCGATGGTCAGTGCGGGCTTGTCGATGGAGGGCTGTTCGCGGGTGATGCGGTCGGTCTCCAGGCGTTCGCCCTTGTGGCCTTTGAGGAAGACGCCGAGGTTGGGGCGGGCGCTGTAGCGGCCGGCGATGATGTCGAAGAGGTCGCCTTCGGGGGAGAGCACGGCCAGGCACCGATGCACGGCGAGTTGATGCGTGAGCGGTTCCGGTGTGATGTCGCCGGCCGCGGTGAGTCGCGGCTTGGGCGGCACGACGATGTCTTCGGCGAGCATGCGGGCGGCGGAGGCTTCGGCGACCAGCAGCTCGGCGGCCTGGTCAGGCTTACGTGCCTTGGCCATGAGCGCGTCGGCTTCGGCCTCGGCGGCGTCCTTGGCGGTCTGGGCTTCGACGCGTGCAGCGCGTGAGCCCTCCTGGAGCTGCTTCTCGACCTCGTAGATGGGGGCAGTCATCTGCGCGAAGACGTCGGACTTGCGGGAGGCCGGCGGCATCGCGCAGACGAGGTAGAGGTTGGACTGCTCGACCCAGCCGGGGCGGATCTGTACGTGAACGCGACCACCGGCCGCCGTGGACAGCGCGGCGAGAGCCATGGTGGCGGCCATGTCGGGCGGGGTCTGGGTGAACTCGGCGACCGCGGCGACGTGTTCACCGACCCAGCCGGGCAGCGCGTCCACGGGGAAGGTGGGCAGGGCGGCATGGGTGCCGAGGGGGATCGGTGCCGGCCAGCGCTCCTCGGTGCGGATGGCGACGAACTCAGCTTCGGCGTCGGCCGCGGCCTGGTCGACGTCGTCACTGCCACTTCGACCCACGGCGGCGGCCCGGGTGCTTGCCTCGATGAGGCGCCGCTGCTTCGCACGCTCAACGACGATCCGGGCGTACTCCTCGGCGTTGGCCGCCGTTGGGACGGCCTGGGCGAGGGACTGCACGTAGCCCGGCCCACCGACGCGGTTGATGTCGCCTCTCTTGGTGAGGTGGCTGATAAGCGTGATCGGGTCGACGGGCTCGCCGCGCTCGTGCATGCCGAGGATCGCGGCGTGGATAGTGGCGTGTGCGGGCCGGTAGTAGTCCTCCGCGCTGATCAACGCGGTGACGTCTGCGATCACTTGGTCCTGGCTGCCGCCCGTACCGGGGAGCGCCAGCAGCATGGCGCCCAGGGCGGCCTGTTCGGCCTGCTGGTCGTGCGGCATGGCTGCCTCGATGCCACGGGTGTCGGGGCGCAAGGGGCGGATGTTGTCTGAGTGGTCGTGCTGGGTCTGCTGGCTCACGTACGGGCCTTCCACAAGTGGCTGTGGGCAAGGGGAATTTGGGGGTCAGGCGGCTTCGTCGCGCTCGGCGGCGTCAGTGCCCTCGGTGGCGGCCCAGACGCCGTGCCGGACGCGGGTGACGCGTCCTTCGTTGGCGAGGCGGCGCAGGGACTGGCTGACGGTCGGCAGCGGGATGTCGAGGTCATGGGCTATGACCCCGGTGCGGACCTGGCCGCGCTCGGCGAGGTAGCCGCAGATGGCGTCCTTGGCGCTGTCGTCGGCCGGGACGACCGGGGCGAAGGCGGCTGCGGGCTCCTCCTCGACCGGCTCCTCGAGGACCTCCGGTTCGGGGGTGCTCCATTCCTCGTCGCGGCGCTGTCGCCAAGTGGCGTAGTCCTTGCCGACGCTCTCGACTGCATCGGCGGGCAGGGCGGTGGTCTCGCCGGTGGTGGCCCACTCGAAGGGGTCTTCGACGTAGTGGGTGCGCATCACTGAGGAGCGGGCTTGCGGGCCGAGGCTGTAGCCCAGCCCGGAGCTGGAAGTGCCGTCGGGGAACTCCCGCGGCAGGGCGTGCGGGTCGGCGGGAATGGTGCCGTTGAAGGAGACCTGCCCGGACAGGCGGTTGGCGGTGCGCAGGACGACGACGTTGCCGGCGGCGACCATGTCCCGCAGTGTCATGGAGTTGCCCAACTGCGAGAGCAGCGGGACCTGGGTAACCAACCGGAGCTTGATGCCGCACTTGCGGGCCATCTTCGCCAGATCCTCAACGATCTTTACGTTTGCCGGGTCGGCGAGGACCGCGTGCGCTTCTTCGATCGTCAGGCACAGCAGCGGCAGCTCTTCGGTGGGGGTGAAGGAGGCTTTGCCGCGGCGCAGTCGGCCCTTCTCGTCGGTCCATTCCATGCGGGCGAGGAGCTTGTTGCGGCGGTACATCTCGCGCTGGGCTGCCTTGAGGAGCTTCTTGCCCTCGGCGACGGAGTCGGCGAACCAGTCGACGGCGTCCTGCCAGTCCGGGAGGGACTGGCCGCGCTGGGGGTCGATGACCCAGGAGACCGTCAGCGGCGAGTGTCGCTCGTAGGCGAGGAGTTGGTCGAGCAGGCGGGACTTGCCGGCGTCGGTGGTGCCGGCGATGAGGTCGTGGACGGGTCCGGAACCGGGGCGCCAGAAGCGGTAGAGGGCGTGGCCGCCGTCCGGGTAGACGCCGATGGGGGCGATGCCGGATTCGTGGTCGAGCAGGTGGGGGCCGGGCCAGTAGTGCACGGCCTGGAGCGGGTTGGTGCGGTAGAGGGCGAGTTCGGCCTTGTCATTGGCTCCCTCGCGGGTTGCTTCGATGACCACGGACGATGCGGGAACGCCGAAGGCGGAGGCGATGCGGCCCGTCGAGGCGATGGCCTGGTCGGTGGTCAGTTCGCCGGGCGGCAGATTGATCAGGGCGCTGGAGCCGTTGCCGTCCGCGCGGAGGGTGAGGTCCGTCAGCCAGGAGCCGGTGAGCACGCCGCGGTCGTGGGCGACGCGGGCTTCCCACAGTTCGATCTCTTCGCCGAGGCTGCCTTCGGCGTCGCCTCGGATGCGGTGGTGCCACCACCACGGGATGCCGGTGGCCAGCAGCCAGACCAGCAGCAGACCGGGCATGGGCGGGGCGATCCCGCCACGGGCAGCCATCGCCAGCAGCAGCGCGCCAGCGGTGCCGGCGGAAGTCAGCGCGTACGCACGCTCGTTGCGACGCAGGGGCCGGCCCTTGGTCGTGCGGCGCCGGAGCCACCAGGCGGTGCCTGCGGCCAGGCCGACGTCCAGGAGCAGGGCGGTCTTCCACCCGTCGGCTGCTGCACCGCAGGCCGCACCAAGGGTGCCGAGAGTGATCGCGGCGTGGACGGGGGCGAGGGGGCGGCGGTGTCGCCAGGAGAAGCGCACGATGCCGCGGCCCGTACGGAAGAGCGCGCGGGCGGTGGAGATCGCGGTCTCCAGCTTCGAGCGGCGGATGACGATGCGGGGGCGACGACGCAGCATGCCGAGGTTGCTCCTTGAACGGGACTGCGGACGGCGGGAGATGAGCGGGCTTGGGGTCCGGCCCCGGCAAGGCGTGCCGGGGCCGGACCGGTCGGTCGCTCAGGCGGTGTAGAACTCCTTCTTCGCGCCGCCCTCAGGAGCGGAGGCGTATGCCTCGGCGAGGGCCTGGTGGGTCTGCTGGACGTGCTGGGCGGTGGCCATCGCGCCGCTGGCGCGGGTCTCCGCCGCGACGGCCCTGGCGTTGGCCGCTTCCAGTCGCGTGCTGGAAGCGTCTGCCAGCGCGCTGATCTTTTCGAGGGTCTCCCTGTCCAGGTGCAGTTCGGCCAGCGAGCCGGCCATGGTCTCGATGCGCTGGGCGTCCTGGTTGGCGCGTTCGGCGTCGGCCTGGGCGTCCTCCAGTTCGGCGTGCGCTTCGACGGCGATGGCGTTGAGTTCAGCGAGCAGCTGGTCGAAGTTGTGGACCTCGCCGCCGGTGACGGTGTTGATGGACATGGCTGCGGAACCTCCAGAGGCAGGAGCGGGGGTGGGCCCACCGCCCGGTTTGGCGGCGGGAGTCTTGGGTGGGGTAGCTGAGGGAGCGCTGGTGATGACGTGGACGGTCGCCTTGCCGCCGGCGTCGTCCGCACTGGGTTTGGCGAGCGGCGCCGGCCCGTCGCCGTCGGGCGGCGGGGTACCGCCGCTGTCTCCTTCCGAGGTCTCGGATGAGCCGTTCTTGCGGGTGTCGGCCCAACGGCGGGCGCGTTCCTTGCCCTTGGGCCATCCGGCGCGGAAGCCGTCGATGAAGCCGCGGGTGATCAGGAAGCCGCCGACGGCGATCGTGGTCGCGCCGGAAGCGACCTTCACGCCGGTGCTCGCGCTGCGCGGGGCGGGGCCGCCGCCGCGGGCCGCGAGCTTGCGGCGCCTGTCGGCCTTCTGGTGTCGGCGGTCGCGTCCGGTGCGGTAGTTGTCTCGGACGCTGCTGGTGGCGTTGCTGGCGCCGTCGCCGACGGCCCAGCACAGCGCGAGGACGATGATCAGGAGACCCATAGGGCCTCACCTCCAAGGGAGTTGAGTGGCTTGGGTTGGCACGTGGCGGGGCGGTTAGAAGAGGAAGCCGCCGATGGCTCCGAAGGCGCCGGCGATCGCGCCGACGACGCCCATGACCACGGCGCCGGCCGTGCCGGGGATGGAGACCCCGGCCACCGGCAGCACGGCCGCGGAGGCGAGCGTGCGGTTGGAGACGGACCTCAGGACGAGGTCGAAGGAGAGAACGGCGAAGGCCACGAGGCCGATCAGACTGATCGCGGCGGCGCCGGTGTAGCGGCCGATGACTGTGTTCACGGCTGTGTCGGCCCAGCCGACGGCCGTCCGCAGCCAGCCACCCACGGGTGTGCCGACGATGCCCACGACACCGGCGAGGACGAGCAGTGCTGTCAGCCGCGGGGCTGTTCGGCGGCCGACCGTCCGCAGCAGCACGGCGGCGACGAGGCAGAGAACGCCGACGGTTACAGAGATCGAAGCGTCGAAGAACGACATGGATTCAGCTCCCTTCAAGATCAACTTTTGTGACGTGTTGTGATCGGCGGTTCGTGCGCGCCTGCGCGCGCCTCCGCGTTGGCGTGGGCGGGCGTGTGAATGTCGCTGTGAACTTCACGCACCCGCTCACGCTGCGTGAGACCGGGTGAAGTGCTGGGCCCAGGCGTCGAGGTCGTCGGTGACCTGCTGCCAGGCCCGCTCGCGTTGGTCGCCGGGCAGGTCGGCGAGGCTGGCACGCAGTTGGTCGAAGGCGACGGCCGCCCCGGCGGCAGCGGTCGGTGCTGCGGCACGCTTGGCCGCGAAGTGCGCGGCCTCGCGCTGCCGACGCGCTTTTTGACGGCGACTCACCGCTCCTCACCCGCCCCACCAGGAGCGACGGGGACCTGCGGCCTTTCGGCCCGGGTATGCGGGGTGAACCTCCACATGCCTGAGCGGCTCTTGGTGGCCAGCCCGTCGGTGGCCATGTATCGCAGGGCTGAGGTGACGGTGCTGTGGTGTAGGTCGAGGTCGTCGGCGATCGTCCGTGCGCGGGCCTCACCGAGCTTGGTGAGGTGGTTGTGCACGCGGGTGCGGATGCGGGTGGGGACGGCCCAGCCAGGCATGTGCCCGTAGTCGGGATGCAGCCGCTTCGCCGGTGCGCTCAGGGCGAGACGCATGATTCGTCCGGCGCCGAAGCAGGCGAGCGCGACCAGTGCCAGGCCGGGTGCGTCCGAGGGGCTGTGGGTGGGTGAGTCGCCGATGGCGGCGGATGCGGCGATGACTCCGGCGTACAAGCCAGGCAGGACGCAGACGACGTCGGCCAGGCTCGCCAGGACGTCGAGGGCGTTGGCTGCTGCGACGCGTGGTGTGTGCCAGCGGCTGTAGCGGATGGTCTCGTCGGACACGGTGCGGTACCTCATTTCTGGTTGGTGGTGCGGTCGTTGCCGGTGGAGCCGGAAGTCGTGAGCAGGCCCTCGGCGGCCAGGAGTTGCTTGGCTTTGGCCTGGCGGCAGCCGAGGGCGTCGGCGGCCTGGCGGATTGAGGCAGGGGCCTCGCCGACGGCGGCCAGGCGCCGCAGCAGCTCACGGCGCTTGTCATCCGTGGTCGGCTTCGGCGTCGCTGTGTGCGTCCGGCTGGTGTCGCGGCGCCCGCGTCCGGCTGCCGCCGCTGCGACCGCCGCCGGTGCCGGGGGCACGCGCGGGGACGGGTTCGGCAACGATGACCGGAACTCCGGACGGCTCCTGTGCGCCCGCGATCCGTGTCAGGTCGGCGTCCCGCGAGGCGGCCGTGACGGTCTTCGCGGTGACCCCCACGGCGGCGACGAGACGGTTCAACTCGCGGCGCTCCTCGGGAAGTACGAGGGTGAGCACGCTTCCGGAGGCACCGGCGCGGGCGGTACGGCCTCCGCGGTGCAGGTAGTCCTTGTGGTCGGTGGGCGGGTCGACGTTGACCACCAGGTCGAGGTCGTCGATGTGGATGCCCCGCGCGGCGACGTTGGTGGCCACGAGCACGGTCACGTGCCCGTTCTTGAAGTGCTCCAGCGCGCGGTTGCGCTGCGGCTGCGACTTACCGCCGTGCAGCGCCGCCGCCCGTACGCCGCTGCGCAGCAGGTCCTTCGTCAGCCGGTCCACCGAACGCTTGGTGTCACGGAACATCAGGACCCGGCCGTCGCGGGCCGCGATGCGCGCGGCCGTGCTCATCTTGTCCGCACTCGCCACGTGGACTATGTGGTGCTCCATCTCCGTGACGGTGCCCGCCGGGGCGTCCACGGAGTGCACGACCGGGTCGTTGAGGAACATCCGCACCAGCCGGTCCACGTCCCGGTCCAGGGTGGCGGAGAAGAGCATGCGCTGGCCGTCGTCCGGCACCTGCTTCAGCAGGGCGGTGACCTGCGGCAGGAAGCCCATGTCGGCCATCTGGTCGGCCTCGTCGAGGACGGTGATCCGCACGTCCCCGAGGCTGCAGTCACGCCGCTCGATCAGGTCCTTGAGGCGTCCCGGGGTGGCCACGACCAGTTCGACGCCGTCACGAAGGGCGCCGGCCTGGCGTGAGATGCCCATCCCGCCGACGACGGTGGCCGTACGCAGGCGCAGCGACCGGGCGTAGGGGGCGAGCGCGGTGCCGACCTGCTCGGCCAGTTCCCGTGTGGGCACGAGGACGAGAGCGAGAGGCCTACGGGATTCGGCGCGGCGACCGGCGGTGCGGGCGAGCAGCGCGAGCCCGAAGGCGAGGGTCTTGCCCGACCCGGTGCGTCCGCGGCCCAGGACGTCGCGGCCCGCGAGCGAGTTGGGCAGCGTGGATCCCTGGATGGGGAACGGGACGGTCACGCCCTGCGCCGTCAGCGTCGACAGCAGCTGCTCGGGCATGTCGAGGTCGGCGAAGCGCTCGACCGGGGGCAGAGCGGGAGTGGTGCTCACCGGCAGCGCGAAGTCCTTCTGCGGTGCGATGAGCGGCTTGCGCTTGGGCGCCGCGTTGCGCGGGCGGGCGTGGCGCTGTCGGGTGGAGCGGGTCCTGCTGGGATTCACCTGGGAACCTTCCTCGGTCGGCACGCGTCGAGGAGGGCTCCGCGGCAATTCGGCCGTACGGAGAACCACAAGAACGAGCCGGAAATTCGGAGTACTGCGATCCGTGCATGAGCCGGGGCCCGCACCTCGAAGGTGCGGGCCCCGGCCGGGTCTGCTCCGAGATCAGGCAGGAACGATGTTCTCCGCCTGGGGGCCCTTCTGGCCCTGCGTGACGTCGAACGTCACCTTCTGGCCCTCGTGGAGCTCTCGGTAGCCCTGGGCGTTGATGTTCGAGTAGTGAGCGAAGACGTCAGCGCCGCCGCCCTCCTGCTCGATGAAGCCGAAGCCCTTTTCCGAGTTGAACCACTTCACGGTGCCGGATGCCATGCGATCTCCTTCAAAGGCAAAAGCTGGAGCCCCGCACCTCGCGGAGCACCGTCGCCGCCCTGACCCCATCCAGAAAGACCGGAAAACAGAAATGCGCCCGAAGGTCACAACCATCAGGCGCACACAAGTCATGGGTACCAAAACTGCAACTCGTACAACCTAACACACTTCAGGCGTCAGTGATCGTGGCCGTCGTGACCCGGCACCGTGCCGTCCGGCTTGGCGACCAGCAGCAGTCCGGCCATGCCCATGTCGGAGTGGCTCTGGACGTGGCAGTGGTACATCCACGCCCCCGCTCCCGCCTCCTCGCCGGCGATGATCTGGAAGCCGAAGGAGTCCGCCGGACCGGTGATCTTGTTGTCGATGATGCGGCTGGGGTCGCCGGGGCCTTCCAGCAGACCCGTGCGGTTGTCCGCCCAGCGATGACCGTGCATGTGGAAGGTGTGGTAGTACTCCCCGTGCGTGATCATGATGATCTCGACGCGGTCGTTCACGGTGACCTTGAAGTCCGGGCCCTTGGGCAGGTTGTTGATCGTCATGTCGTTGAAGACGACGGTGAATTGGGCGTCCGGAAGGATGTCGCCCTCCCTGCGCACCACCACCGGCCCGTAGAGCCCGGCACGGATGCCGCCGGTGCCGTGCTCGGTGCCCACCACGTGGTCGTGGTAGTGCCAGTAACCCGCGCTTCCCGGGCGGTACGTGCCGTCCTTGCGCTTGCCCGGAGCGTGAGTACGCCAGGTGTACGTGCGCTTCTTGCCCGGCTCCACGACGCTGTCGTTCATCTTGGTGCCGTCATTGGCACGGTCGTAGTCGACGCCGTGCGGGTGCAGGCTGACGGCGACGTCGGTGGTGTTCTCGAACTCGACGTGCAGGGTGTCCCCTTCGACGAGTTCGATCAGCGGGCCCGGCACTGTGGCCTTGCCCTTCTCCAGGCCGTAGCCGATCTGATCGTCCGCCAGCCTCTCCGCGAAGAGCTTCATATGGCGCACCTCGCCGCCTGCTCGCGCGCGGCGCACGGCGGCCGCCGATGCAGTGGGGGCCGCCTCCGGGGACGCGGGTGCGGCTGAGGCGGCCTGCGCGGGGCCCAGGACGGCCGGGCCGATCGCGGCGGCGGCCGTTCCCGCGAGGAGGCGTCTGCTGAAACCCCGGCGGTCGATGCTTTCGGGCTTCTCGGGCTGCGTCCCTGGCGTCTCGGTCACCGTTGCTCCCTCTTCGACGACGGCCTGAACTCCTGTTGTGCGCTGAGGTGTTGGGGGCTGAGCCGGGAAGGACGGTAGCGCCACGGCCCTCGTTTATCCATATCCAGGACAAAGTTCGTTGAATCCTGGTCATAGCTCTTGGCGTTCCACCGAAAGACGTCTAACTTCATCGTCGTTTCTGTGACTTAAGAGGGGTGGAGCAGTCATGCGGCTCGAACCGCGGCAAAAACCCTCACTTCTACGAGGGTTGCGCACGTCACGGCAGAGGTACCGGCGCGGGTGGCTCGCGGCGCTCATGGCGGGGGCGGTATCCGCCTCCCTGCTGGGCGGCTCCCCCGCTCTCGCGGGCACCGCACCCGACGAATCGTCTCCGAGGCTCCAACTCCCCAGCCCGCCGGGCGGGGAGGACGTACGGGTGCTGGTCTTCCACGGCTCCGCCGGCGAGGAACCGCCGACAGTCGACGCCGGGATCGAAGCGATCGAGAAGATCGGCCAACAGGGCCCGGCGGCCGAGCGGTTCACCATCACCGCGACCGCCGACCCGTCCGTCTTCGCCACCGAGAAGCTCGGCCGCTACAACGCGGTCGTCTTCCTCACCGGCGGCGGCGATGTGCTCGACCCGGCCCAGGAGGCGGGTCTGGAGAGCTACATGAAGACCGGCGGCGGATTCCTCGGCGTCCACGACGCGGCCCGCGCCGAGCCCTATTCCGACTGGTTCACCGGCCTGGTGGGCGCCCGCCCCTCAGCCACAAGCCCGGACAAGGCACAGCGCGCCACCGTCGAGGTCGGCGACCGCGGCAACCCAGCGACCAAGGACCTTCCCAAGGAGTGGAAGCGTCCCGACAAGTGGCTCAACTGGGAGAAGAACCCGAGCGGTTCGGTCCACACGGTCGCCCGCGTGCGGGAGAACACCTACTCTCCCGGCGACGGCGCACTGGGCTGGGACCACCCCGTCTCGTGGTGCCGTGACTACGACGGCGGGCGGTCCTTCTACACCGGCATGGGCGGCACGTCCGACAGCTATCAGGAAGCCGACTTCCGCTCCCACCTGCGCGGCGCGCTGATGTGGACGACGCGGCTCGCCCGCGCCGACTGCCAGGCCACCATCACCTCCAACTACAAGGCCGAACGCGTCACTTCGCCGAACAAGCCCGGCGAGTCCGACCAGATCGGCGAGCCGCACGGCCTGGTGACCGCCGAGGACGGACGGGTCTTCTACATCGGGCGCGGCGGCGGCGACGGTGAGGCTCCCGTGGTGACCGACTGGGACGACCCCCAGATCGGCAAGGGCCAGGGCACCGTCCACGTGTGGGACCCGGCGACGAAGAAGTCGTCGCCGGTGGGCTCGCTGACCGTCTTCGGCAACAAGGGCGGCGGCGACGAACTGGTCAAGGTGGAGGAGGGGTTGCTCGGCATCGCGCTCGACCCCGGCTTCGCCGACAACGGCTGGATGTACCTTCACTGGACGCCGCACTCGAAGCTCAACCGCGAGACGCACATGGCCGAGCGCCGCGTCTCCCGCTTCACCGTGGACGCCCGGACCGGCAAGCTGGACGAGTCCTCGGAGAAGGTCCTGCTCGAGTGGCCGGTGCAGGTGCACAGCTGCTGCCACGCGGGCGGAGGCATGGCCTTCGACTCCAAGCGCAACCTCTACATCGCGACCGGGGACAACAACTCCTCGCAGTTCAGCGACGGTTACTCGGGCAACAACCCCGAGCCCGACTTCAAGGGCGTCTCCTTCGCCGACGCACGCCGCACGGCGGGCAACACCAACAACCTCAACGGCAAGATCCTGCGCGTACACCCCGAGGACGACGGCACCTACACGCTGCCCGAGGGCAACCTCTTCACCGGCGAGGAGACCGACGAGGGGGGCGGCAAGACACGCGGTGAGATCTACGTGATGGGCGTCCGCAACCCCGCGCGCATCTCCATCGACGCGAAGACCGACGTCCTCTACGCGGGATGGGTCGGCCCCGACGCGGGCCAGCCGAGCACCACTTGGGGTCCCGCCAAGTACGACACCTTCGCCCGCATCACGCATGCGGGCAACCAGGGCTGGCCGTACTGCATGGGCAACGAGCAGCCCTACCGCGACCGCAATCTGCCGGACCCTGAGAAGCCGCTGGGCTGGTACGACTGCGACAACCTCAAGAACGAGTCGCCGAACAACGACGGGCTCGTCAACATCCCGCCGGCGCAGCCCAACAACATCTGGTACTCGCCGCAGGGCGGCGGCCCCGACTATCCGCGCGATGAGAACGGCGTGCCCAGCTACAAGCTGGACGAGCAAGAGCTGCTGCTGCCGTGGCTCAAGGGCGGCGGCCAGGCCACGATGGACGGCCCCGTCTACCGCTTCGACAAGGACACCGCCTCGAAGGAGAAGTGGCCGGCGTACTGGGACGGCAAGTGGTTCGTCGGAGACTTCTACGACTCCGAACAACCAAGGCACGCCGTGGTGATGCCGGACGGCGACAAGACGGGCGCCCTCCCCGTGCACGCGGAGAGCCTGCGCAAGATCATCCCGATCGGTGAGGACGGCATCCGCAACCTGATGGACTGGAAGTTCGCTCCCGACGGTTCGCTCTACGTCCTCGACTACGGGCGCGGGTTCTTCACGTCCGACGACAAGTCCGCGCTGTGGCGTGTGAGTTACCAGGGCGGCGAGACCACCCCCTCGGCCGGCGACGTGATCGGAAAGGCGGCGGCCCGATGATTCCGACCTCACGGACGACACCCGCCGCAAGGCGACGGCGCAGGGGGCGTACAGCTGTCACGGCGCTCTTCGCGGCGTTGCTGATGATGCTGGGCCTCACGTCGACGCCCGCGTACGGGCAGCAGCCCCCGCAGGGCGGCGGCACGCGCGCGGAACAGGTGCTGAACTGGACCGCGAGCGACGACATCACCCAGTACACCTCGGCCCCGGAGACGGCCGTCGCCGGGGCGGCGACGATCGTCTTCGAGAACAGCGAGGCGACCGGCAACACCACGTCCATGCCGCACACGTTGACGTTCGTCACCAGTGACCCCGACTACAACGACGACGTGAACGTCAACATCCTGGCCAACCCCTCGGACGCACAGGGCGGCAAGCACTCCGTGGAGGTCACGCTGACTCCCGGAACCTACAAGTACCACTGCACGATCCCGGGTCACGGCCAGATGCAGGGCACGCTCGTGGTCACCGACGGCGGCGGGGGCGAGGACACCACGCCGCCGGAGACGTCGGCGAAGGTGGACGGCGACCAGAACGCCGACGGTGCGTACATCGGCATGGCCACTGTCGCCGTCACCGCCTCCGACGCCGGATCGGGCGTCGACACCGTCGAATACGCCCTCGGCGACGGCGGATACCAGGCCTACAGCGAGCCGGTGATGGTGCACGAAGTCGGCACCCACACCTTCCGGTACAGAGCCACCGACAAGGACGGCAACGCGGCGGAGGAGAAGACGGTGGAGTTCACCGTCGTCGCGCCGCCGACGGACGACACGACTCCCCCCGAGACGTCCGCGACAGTCGACGGTGAGCAGGACGACCAGGGCGCATACGTCGGCATGGCCACCGTCACCGTGACCGCATCCGACGCGGGATCGGGCGTGAACACGGTCGAATACGCCCTGGGAGACGGCGAGTTCCAGCCCTACACCGCACCGGTGATGGTGCACGAGCCGGGCGAGCACACCTTCCACTTCAAGGCGACCGACAAGGCGGGCAACGCGGCCGAGGCCGAGTCCGTCGAGTTCACCGTCGTGGAGCAGCCCCAGGAGGACACGACGGCGCCGGAGACGGTCGCCGAGACGGAGGGGAGGAAGAACTCCGACGGCGCCTATGTGGGCAAGGCGACGGTCACCCTCACCGCGACCGACGAGGGCTCGGGCGTGGAGAAGGTCGAATACTCCCTCGACGGGGGCCCGTTCCTCGCCTACGCCGACCCCGTCGTCGTCGACCGGGCCGGTCATCACAGCGTCGCCCACCGGGCGACGGACAAGGCCGGCAACACCTCTCAGGCCGTCGCGGAGTCATTCGACGTCGTGCCGGGCGGAGGCGTGCCTGCGCCCGACTGCCCGGAGTTCGACGAGCGGTTGACGGTCTTCGTCGGTGAGATCGACACCGGCGTGCCCAACCGCATGACGGGCGAACGCTGCACCGTCGGCGAGCTGATCGAGGACGAGAAGGACTGGTCCTCGCACGCGTTGTTCCTCAAGCACGTCACCGCGGTCACCGACGAGTTGCTCGAGGACAAAGTGCTCGACGCGCGGGAGCACAAGCTCATCAACCGCGCGGCGAAGGACTCCGGCATCGGCGAGCCCGGACAGCAGACCGGGTACAAGAAGCTGCTCGACGGCACCAAGGAGTCCTTCGACCGGTGGCAGCAGGTCGGCGGCGGCGCCTTCGGTCTCAACGACGACGGCAGCATCACCAGCAGCACCGAAGTCGAAGGCATGGGGATGCTGTGGTACCCGAAGCGCAAGTACGGGGACTACTCGCTGAAGCTGCAGTTCCGCGACGACGCTCCCGGTGACGGCAACGCCAACTCCGGTGTCTTCGCCCGCTTCCCGAACGTCCACGACAACCCGGAGGAGTCCCGGCCGGAGTGGGTCGCCATCAAGTACGGGCACGAGCTGCAGATCCTCGACCGGCCCGACGGCGACATGTACAAGACGGGCTCGGTCTACGGCTTCGACCGTGTGGGCCTCGGCGGTGCCGGCGTCACGCCCAAGGGCACCTGGAACGACTACGAGATCAAGGTCGTCGGCCAGCACTACTCCATCTACCGGAACGGCGTGCTCATCAACGAGTTCGACAACGACGGCGGCCAGGTCTTCGAACCGCCGAGGGACGACGACCCGGGCACCGACGGACGCCGCTACTCCACGGGCTACATCGGTCTCCAGGTCCACGGCGTCACGGACGTGATCTCGTACCGGGACGTGCGGATCAAGGAGCTGTGACAGCAGGAGTCCCGCAGTGAACGAGGGGCCCGGCCGGGTGCGGCCGGGCCCCTCTCGCCGTCGAACCGTCGCACTGACCGGTAACCCGCTGGAGGCGTCAACACGTCTCGTGACATGGTTGTTTGCGCACATGGCGGCTCAAGTCACGGGGACACGGGGGGTGTTGAGTCGTGGGCTACACGATTCCTGAGGGCGTCGACACCATGCTGGACGTGGTCGGCGTCGGATGGCCGAACGTCGACGAGGACGCGTACCGCGACATGGCGGACTCGTTGCGGGAGTTCGCCGACGACGCGGACGACGACGGGCACTCGGCGCACCAGCACATCCAGCGGCTGGTCGGCTCCGGGAACAGTGAGGCGCTGACAGCGCTCAACGGCCACTGGTCGAAGGTCCAGGGCAAGCACAAGGATCTGGCCAAGGCCGCACGGATCATCGCCGGAGCGCTGGACAAGGTCGCGGACATCATCGTCGCGCGGAAGATCGCCGCCGTGGCCGAACTCGCCGAGCTGTGCGCGACCGTGGGCATCGCCCTGGCGGCGGCGCCGTTCACGGCGGGCCTGACCGCGCTGCTGGCGGCGGGGAAGATCGCGGCGACGCGCATCGCGTTCAAGCGAATACTCAAGGAGATGGCCGAGGCCGCCGTCGAGGAGGTCGTCGCCAAGCTCACCGAGCCCGCTGTCGCCGCGCTGGAGAACCTGGTCGCGGACCTGGCGATAGGCGTGGCCACCGACGCGCTCGGCGTGAGCGGAGGCGACGGCGGGGGCCACAAGGGCGGCACGCAGCTCAACTCCGCGGGCGGGGGCGGCGGAGCCGGCGGCGGCAAGCTCCACATCGACCACGGGGAGCACGACAACGCCGGCACGAAGCTGGCCGGCGTCAAGATCTCCATGAACACCCGGGCCAGGGGAAAGCTGTCCAAGGCCAAGGGGCACCACGGCCGAGCCAAGGGCAAGGACGCGCTGACGGCCGTCCTGGACACGACGATAGACGGGGTGACGGAGAAGCTCACCAAGGGACTCAAGGACCTCGGCGACCACGTCGGGGACACCCTCCCGAAGGGCATCAAGAAGATCTCCGACGACCACAAGACGAACGAGCAGAAGACCCGCGACAGCTTCAAGGGCGTCGACAAACCGGGCGACGGCAAGGACCGCGGTCCGGGCAAGGTGAGCACTGAGAAGCGCAACTCGCCCAGCACGAGGCCGACTTCGACGCGTGACGCCAAGACCGACCCGGGCGCCGTCTCCCGCTCGGAGCCCAACCGCGTCTGCAAGACGGACCCGGTCGACGTGGCCACCGGGGAGATGATCCTCGCCCAGACGGACCTGGCGCTGCCGGGCGTACTGCCGCTCGTCCTGCGACGTACGCACGTCTCCAGCTACCGCTACGGGCAGTGGTTCGGGCCGAGTTGGGCCTCCACGCTGGACGAGCGGCTGGAGCTGGACGACCGTGGGGCGACCTGGGCCCGTGAGGACGGCTCCCTGCTGGTCTACCCGGGGCTGCCCCGCGAGGAGGGCGAGCAGGTCTGGCCGGTCGAGGGCGACCGGCTGCCGCTGGCCTGGGCCGAGCAGACCGTCCTGGGCGATGTCACCTACACGGTCACCGATCCGCACACCGGCCACACGCGCCGCTTCACCGGCAACCCGTACAAGGGCGGCCTTTACTGGCTGACTGCGATCGAGGACCGCAACGGCAACGGCATCGAGATCACGCGCGGCGACGACGGTCTGCCCGCGACGGTGGTCCACGACGGCGGCTACTCCGTGCGGCTGACGACCGACGCCGAACTGGGCCGCGTCATCGGCGTATCGCTGCGCACACCCGAGCGCCTGGTCCGCGTGATGTCCTTCGGCTACGACCTCTCGGGCAATCTCGACGCGGTCATAAACTCCAGTGACATCCCTCTGCGGTTCACCTACGACGACGCCGGCCGGATCACCTCGTGGACCGACCGCAACAACTCCACGTACGGATACGTCTACGACGACGCGGGCCGCGTCTCAGCGACCGTCGGGCCCGAGGGCTACCTCTCCTCCCGCTTCACCTACGACACCGACAACCGGATCACGTACTACACGGACTCGACCGGCGCGGTGACGGTCCTCCACCTCAACGAGCTGCGTCAGGTCATTGCCGAGACCGACCCCAACGGGCACACGGTCCGGCAGGAGTGGGACCGCTACGACCGGCTGCTGAGCCGTACCGACCCGCTCGGCAACACGACCCGCCTGGAGTGGGACGAGGGCGGCAACCTCCTCGCCGTCCACCTCCCGGACGGCAGCACCTCCACCGCGTCCTACAACTCCCTCAACCTGCCGGTGCAGTTGACGGGCCCGGACGGCTCCGTGTGGCGGCAGGCCTGGGACGAGCGCGGCAACAGCACCGCGATCACGGCTCCGGACGGCGCGGCGACGGTCTTCACGCACGACGCGGCGGGCGCGGTCGACTCGGTCACGGACACGACCGGCACCGCGCGCACCTTCGTCAACAACCAGGCCGGTCTGCCGACTTCGGCATCCGATCACCCGGGGGTGACGGCCGTCGCCGAACGGGACGCGTTCGGACGCCTCGCACAGATGACCGACCCGCTGGGGGCGGTCACGCGGATGGAGTGGACGACCGAGGGCAAGCCCGCTCGTCGGACCGCACCTGACGGGGCGGTCGAATCGTGGAAGTGGGACGGCGAGGGCAACTGCCTCGCGCACACGGACCCCAACGGTGGTGTCACGGCCTTCGAATACACGCACTTCGACAAGATGTCGGCTCGCACGACGCCCGACGGAGTGCGCTACGAGTTCGGCTACGACACCGAACTCCGCCTCACCCGGGTCCTCAACCCGCAGGGCCTGACTTGGGATTACGCGTATGACCTGGCCGGGCGTCTGACCGTCGAGACGGACTTCGACGACCGCCTGGTGAGCTACGAGCGGGACGCGGCAGGGCGGGTCGTCACTCGTACGACTCCTCTCGGCGAGCAGATCCACCACACGTACGACGCACTCGGGCGACTGGTGGAGAAGGATGCTGCGGGGGTCCGCACCGCCTATTGCTATGACACCGCGGGGCAGTTGATATCAGCGGCGTCCCCCACCTCTGCGCTCAGCTTCGAGCGGGACGTCGTGGGACGGCTGCTGTCGGAGACGGCCGACGGCCGCACCACGCGCTTCACCTACGACGCAGCAGGCCGCCGCACCTCCCGCGTCACGCCCACCGGGGCGGTCACGCAGCTCACCTACGACGAGGTGGGCAACCGCACGCGACTCGACGTGCACAGCCACCACCTGGACTTCTCCCACGACGAGTTGGGCCGCGAGATCGAGCGCGCCTTCGGCTCGGGGACACAGCCCGTCACCTTCACCACAAGCTGGGACGTCGTGGGACGCCCCGCCGAACAGTCCCTCGCGACCCAGGCACGGACTCTGCGTTCCCGCGCCTACTCCTACCGTCCCGACAACCATCTCACGGCCGTCACCGACCAACTGACAGGCCGCACACGAGAGTTCGACCTGGACGCTGTGGGGCGCCCTCTCACGGTCACGGCGGAGAACTGGACCGAGCAGTACGCCTACGACGCCGCGGGCAACCAGACCAGCGCCGACTGGCCAGAGCGGGCACGCCATCCGGAGGCACGAGGCGAGCGGACGTACAGCGGAACGCAGCTGCTCACTGCCGGCGCAGTGCGCTACGAACACGACGCCGCAGGGCGCCTGACTTTGCGTCGGAAGAGTCGTCTGTCGAAGAAACCGGACACCTGGCGCTACCAGTGGGACGCCGAGGACCGACTCGTCTCCTGCACCACCCCGGACGGCACAGTCTGGACGTACAGCTACGACCCGCTGGGTCGCCGCACCGCCAAGTACCGCCTGACGACCGATGGTTCAGTGGCCGAAGCCATCCACTTCACCTGGGACGGCCCGCGGCTCGCCGAACAGTCCACGCCCGCCAACGGCGTCACGCTGACCTGGGACTACGAGGGTCACCGTCCGCTCACCCAGCTCGAGCGCCGTCTTGACCCGACGGACCAGTCGGAGATCGACTCCCGCTTCTTCGCCATCGCCACCGACCTGGTCGGCACACCGACGGAACTCGTCGACGAGACGGGCGAGATCGCCTGGTACACCCGCACCACGCTGTGGGGCACGACCACGCACAACCGCGGGGCCACGGCCCACACGCCGCTTCGTTTCCCGGGCCAATACGCCGACCCGGAAACCGGCCTGCACTACAACTACTTCCGCCACTACGACCCCGACACGGCGCGCTACGCGAGCCCCGATCCTCTGGGGTTGACGCCGGCGCCGAACCCGGCGACGTACGTTCACAATCCGCATACTTGGACGGATGTCCTCGGGCTCTCTCCGTGCGACGTGGTATCCATCTACCGGACGCCCAAGGCTGCCGATGCGGAATATGAGCGAAGGCACGGCCCTAATCCGGCAAATCATCAGCCCGGCGATGGTTCGGACGGAAGCATTTATTTTGGCGAACGGAGCGTAGCGGCAGAGTACATGAGCCCAACGGGTCGAAATTTCGCTTCGGGAATGGTCCGCTACGACATGGAGCCTGCCTTCCTTGAGGAATTTGCGGACACAGCAAAGCGCTACGACCGCGAAGGCCCCAATGGGCAGGCACGGATTGAGTTTGTAATACCCGTGGATCGACTGGATCGCTTTAACGAACTCACACGCGAACGCACCTGGGTACCCATCGGCGGCAACGGTTAGGCGAAGAGTGCAAGAGCATCAAGAATTTGACGTGACGATCACCAGGATCCTTCCCTATGGATCCTTTGTAGATATCACAGAGATTCATCGGGAAGGGTTTATCGATCAGACTAAGCATCCATCATGGTGGGACGAAGAGGTGCCACTCCCCGCGGTCGGTGATTCCCTGCACGTCGTGGTGCTGGATGAGACCCGCGAGCCACCTCGACTCAGCGCCCTGCAAAAGGACATCGATATTTCGCGAACGCTTCGCAAAAAGCAAGAATGACGACTTCCCCTGAAGAGATAGGCAGGGCTTGACCAGCTGGTGAACCCCAGGCTCTGACACTTTGGCGCAGGACACGCTGCCTACAACGTTCGGGGCTTGGAGGCAATACTCGCATGGCTCGCGCTGAAGTTGTGTACAACGCACTGCGCTCTGCCTCCTCTGGGGAACTCGTTGCCTTTTGTGCGAGTTGCGCCGACCGGGGCAAGCGGCATTTTCGAACTACTCAATGACCGTTCCGAACAGGAGGGGTTCCACGAAGCGTTGAACCTGGGCTGGCGCGCGGTGGCCGGTGAGGATGTCGAGGATGAAGCCTCCGAGGCCGTCGAGGAGTTGGTTGCCGAACTGTACGAGGACGAGGAAGATGACCCACACAGCCAGGGCTTCTACTCATCTCAGATTGCGATGTTGGCCGTCAACACCCTTTCCGTCTACTTGAACCCGGCCCCTCAGCAGGCTGAAATGTCGGGACAGACGCTGGAAACACTCCTTTCGGATTTCGACCTCACTTTGAACGGTGGGGGGACCGTTGTCACGAGATACGGCGATGCCCCTCGACCAGCAGGCGAACTGCAGCATCTGGAACAGGAAGCCCAAGCCTCTTTTGCAGGCACCTTGATCGATGGCGCGGGTCACAGGCTCACACCAACGGCGATCGAGGAACTAAGAGCGTCCTGCTTTAGTTTTCGGGCCAGTATCGCGGATCACCTCCAGGCGGTGGCTGAAACAAAGAACTGGGAGGTTCCTTCTTAGATCCAAAACCACCTCACGGCCACCACCGCCAACTGAGTAGCCACCCACGGGAGTTCGGCTTGACCGCCGTACCTGGACGCCGCTGACGACTGGATGGATAACGTCTATCGGGCTGTCACGGGACGCGAACCCCTGTACTAGACGCCGGCACGCACCTGTTCAGGCTTCCCTACCGCAGAGGCCGCGCTGCTGAAGGACCGATCGATCCGTCGGCATGGAGCGCACCGCCGGCGGCTTCCACGAAGAGGCAATGAGGCATGACGCGAAATGAACTGGTTGCCCTAGTGGATCGGATCATGGTCGGGGAGGGCACAGAACGCGAACACGACGAACTGGTCGATCAGTTGGTGGAGAACGTCCCCCATCCCCGAGTTGTCGGGCTGATCTACCAATCGGACCCTCCGCTGACCACCGAACAGGTGGTCGATGAGGCGCTGACCTATCGCTCCATCGAGCTGTAGGCGCGTGTCGGTGTCGGACTCGATCAGGGCCGCCCCAGCGCCCCACCCCGTCCGCACACGCGACCCTCGACTCGGCTCACCGAGACCTTGCCGCTGATAAGCCTCAGTTGGCGGAGCCGTCCAGGACGGTTCGGACGCCGCGATCACACCAGCGCCACCCCAAGATCAGCCCACAGCGAGATCACTTACGGATGGGCACTAGCGCATAACCTCTCGGCGTGTCCTTGGAGTTGAGCAGATGTTACGTAGCGCGGACGACCTTGTCAGTGCCTGAACTGGCTACCAAAGTGAGCTCATGAGCAGCAACTTGGAAGTGGGCCCCCTCTGGCCCATCGTGCACCGCGTGGTGGGCACCGATGAAGAGGCCCGGCGCAAAAAGGTCGAAAGTGAGAGGACCCGCCTTTGCATCCTGGGGGGTCTGCATCAATTGGAGCGTATGTTCTCCGAGCCACTGGTACAAGTGAAGGAAACCTCTGGCCCGATCCCCTGCAGATCCGGGCAGATGGTGTCCTACAACGGAGTGGCCGAGGCCGTCAACAGGCTCTGGAACCCTGTCAAAGCGATGACAGTGCGTACTTTCTCGTCCACGTGGGCCAGGCACGGGGACTTCCTGGCCGACCTCCTCAGCATCGCCTTGTACCGGGCGCACTGGTCCCTTCACATCGCCAAGAACCCAGAGGTCGTCGAACGCCTCAAGACCGCTGAGGACTTCGCAGGCGCAGTCCGGGAGACTGCGCTTCTGGTACAGCAGGCTGCGTTCAATTCGGATCTGCACCGGCTGCACCTCTACGCCGCGGTGTACGCGGATGCGGACCCTGTGATCAGGGACGCGCTTCGCAACGCCTACCGTCTCGCAGAGTCGGAATGGGCGCGTCTGTACAAGGAGGTACTCGCAGCTCGGGGTCAGCGGCTTCGCCCCGACCTGTCGTTCGCACAGTTCGCTCGCATGCTCAACTGTGTGGACCTGGGCATCGCCGGAAGAGCGTGGGGTGATCCCGACACGGATTTCGGTGACACCGCGAAGGAGTCGACTCTCGGGGATATCGTCTCTCGCCTGATTCCCGGCTGCATCGACATGGGTGACGGTTCCGATGTCGACTCCCTGATCAATGACAAGTTCCGTCTCGGCGAGGAGTGAGTGGCTTACCGCCTCGCCCCCGTGAACTGAACGTGAATGACACCGTGCGTTGCCTTCCGGACGAACGCGGGGCCCGAGTGCTCCGTGCCACACAGGTGGGAGAAGTGTCCGGAAGGCTGCGCAAGAGGGGATACGACATCGTGGCCAGACAGACGAAGGCTCAGACCCACTGGTCCGGCTCGCCGGTCACAGTCAACATCAGAATCAGGCTCTCGCAGAAGACGGTCTGGATGACGACGGGATTCCTCGCAGGAGTCTGGGTCGCCTCGGCCCCTCGCCTGCTGGGAGTGGCGGATGCGCTGTGGAACGGTCGCTGACTGCGGCTCAGCTCAGGCTCGCGGGTCCCGCTCCTGCGCCGTGGTCACGAGGGGTGCCCCCCCACGCGCATTCGGCTGAGGCGCCTCGACGAGAGCGCGAGTGCCGGGAACCGGCACGTTGGGCGCCGAATTCGTTTGCCCCGGCTCCCAGACGCGGGCAGCATGCCGAGTGCCCTCCTGGGCCCGGGCGACTACCGGGACGGGAGGCCGCCGATGCGTGCGCGCCCAAGCAATCACGGCTTGGGGCAGCCCATCGCGACCCTGTCCTGCGCGCCCTGTGAGGGCTGCGTAAGACCTCAACCACCAACGGGGGAAGCTGTGTTGACCACACAGGAAGAAGAAGACGTGCGCACCGTGCGCGCGAAGCACACGGACACGACCATCACCGTCTACCAGGCGTACTCCGCGGCGATCGCCGAACGAGCGGTGGCCGCCGGTACGTTCGTGGCTCCGTTCAAGCGGGAGCGGATGACGTGGATCAAGCCGTCGTTCCTCTGGATGATGTACCGGTCCGGGTGGGGCGAGAAGCCCGACCAGGAGCGGGTGTTGGCCGTCGAAATGACCCGCGACGGCTTCGAATGGGCTCTCGCGAACGCCAGCCTGAGCCACTACGACGCGAAGCTGCACGCCGACATGGACGAGTGGAAGCAGCAGAAGGAGTCCAGCCCGGTACGCGTCCAGTGGGATCCCGAGCGATCCGTCGACCTTGAGCGGAAGTCGTACCGGGCCATCCAGATCGGTCTGTCCGGGCCGGCCGTCCACCACTACGTCGACGACTGGATCACCGGCGTCGCGGACGTCACCGACCTGGCTCACTCCATCCATGCCGACGTGAAGGCGCGGAGGCTGGACGAGGCCGAGTCGAAGCTGCCGCAGGAGACGCCTTACTCGTTGCCGGAGTCGATCTGCCGCAGGATCGGGGCGAGTTGACTCGCGTGAGCGGGTTTCCTGCGTGACGCGTACGACTCCGCTCAGCGAGTGCCCGACTGCCCGTCAGCCCTTCCGAGGATCTCTTCGCTCAGCCGCCAGCGGTCGCTGTCCGCCCGGAAGCGCCAGTCCCGCTGAGCTTTGACGGCGTCGGTGAGCTTGCCGATCTGTGTCGAGTCGAGATCGACGAGCATCGACTTGGCGAGCTTCATCGCGTGATACTGCTCGAAGGCGCTGCGTGAGTGCTCGATGGCCGCCAGCACCGCGTCGAAATCCCGGAGCTCACTTCTCGACTGCATCATGGCCAGAGCAGTGATGCGTTTTTCCTCGGTCCCGTCCCGGAGCCAGCCTTGGACCACCGAGGGCTCGAACGATCTGTCCGCAGCGAGACGGCGTGCCTTCTCAACCACCTGCTGCATGGCGCGAGTTCGGTCCTGCCCAGCACCCATCGAGCTACGCACGGATCGATAGTCCGACGCGATGGGGCCTGCCGTGTCCATCAAGGCCTGAGCCTCTGAGCGCAGCCGGTCGGCCGCATCATGGTCCCCTCGGTCTTCCGACTCCGCCGCCAACGCGTACCTCTCCGCCGCGGCAGCGCGCAGTTTGAGCTTGGTGCCGCCGAACTCGAGGCTCTCTATTCGATTGCCGAGCAGAGCGAAAACCAGTAGACCCCCGCCCATGATCAGCAGGACACCGGTGCCGGTCCCGTTCTCGGTGACGAACACAGCGAGTACACCGGCACCGAAGGTTCCGGCTCCCAGCAGGCCCATGAGTATCCGCAGGGCAGGAGTCAGCAGGGGTAATTCTGAACGGGGCGCCATCTGCCCTTCCTTGGGGGCTGTGGTGACGGTCGGCTACCGCCGACCGGTCATGCGAGCACTGTTCGCGACCTCATCCGGCTCCGAACCGCTCCGGCACCGAGGGACAGCCGGTGCCGGAGCGGGAGCGGGAGGTCAGGACGCCGTTCTGGTCTTTCTGAAGGCGGCGACAGCCGCGGTCGTCACGCCGCCGACGGCCAGGACCAGACCTCCGATGTTGTCCCACTGCGGGCCGGTCTCGGCCTCACGGATGCGTTCGTAACTCTCGATCGATATGGGGCAGTTCTTCTCCTCGTCCACGAAACCCGAGGTCTTACCGGAGTCCTTGGCGCACTCCGCCTCGGGCCCTGCGGGCTCCCAGACCATCAGTCCGACACCGAGTACGAGCAACAACGCAGCAACCACGAACAGCATCGGCTTGGTCATGATCTCTCCTGGATTCGCCATGAAATTCCCCCGCTGCGAAGTGCGGACTCAGCGTCTCGCCGGTCCTGCGAGGGCAGGAAAGAGTACAGCGCAGAGGCCCCTCAGAGCGCCCCGCCTGCGTCCTCGAGAGCGAACCGCACGAACTCCGTCCACTGGTCACAGCCGACGGTCAGCCGGGTTCCCTCAGCGTCCTTCGAGTCGCGGATGTGGACCGAGGTGTGAGAGAGCGCCACCTCGACGCATTCGCCGCCTTCGCCGCCGCTGTAACTGCTCTTGATCCAGCGCAGGTTGGACAGCCCACACACGTGCGACCCGACGTTCATGTGTCTCCCAGCATCTTCTCGATGAGAACCAGCGACTCACGGGGCGTGAGTGCCTGACCTCGGATACTGCCGTAGCGCGCAGCCAGGTTACGTACCTGCTCGGAGTCTGTGACCAACCGGTTCTCGCCTTGGACCTCCAGGTAGCCGAGCTGCGGCTTGCCGCGGGGAGTCAGAAGGATGAAGGGGCCATCGACGCCTGCATAGCCGTCGCAGTCCAGCGGCAACACCTGAATGGTCGTGCTGCGTGCCCGGCCCGCCTCCGTCAAAGATCTCAACTGGCTTCGCTGGACGTCGCCTCCGCCAATTGCACGTCGGAGAACGGACTCGTCCAGGACGACTGTGACAAGCGGGGCGGGCCATCGGTTGATGATCTCCTGCCGTTCCAGCCGTGCCGCGACGCGTTGTTCGATCGTCTCGTCGTCGAGCAGTGGCTGCCGCACCATGAACGTTGCCCGCGCGTACTCCTCCGTCTGCAGCAGGCCCGGGACCGTCAGCGTGCTGAAGAAGCTGATCTCGACCGCCTCACGCTCGAGACGGGCGTAGTCGCGGAACCAGGCCGGGTGGCGGACCCGCGCACGGGTCCTCGCGCGGGTGACGTCTTCCTTCGTCGCCTTCAACATGCCGTCGGCGCCGAGCAGTTCGTCCGCTGCGTCCAGGAACTCCGGCTGCGGTGTCCGCCGGCCGCGCTCCAGCGAGGAGATCAGGTCCTCGCCGTAGCTCAGCCTCTCCCCCAGCTCCCGCTGCGTGAGCCCCGCCCGCTCACGCAGCAGGCGCACCTGTCTGCCGATCGCACGGAAGAGGTCCGAGGCTGCGTCCTCGTCCTGTTCAGGTTCAGGGCGGCCTGCTGCGTTCCCGTCCGCAGTCCCCGTGTCCGGCATGCACCCTCCGTCTGCGAGTACCGAATCCGTGAGCGCAGCCGTGCGTGCCGGTGCGCGCACACTCCGTGCTGTTCTCACGTCACCCAGCGTAGACAGGAGTGGACACGTTGAGTGATGTGAACGGTGAAATCACGGTGAGACGTGCCGAGTTGTACTCCACTTTCCGTGAGCTGCGACGCGTACGCAGCAGCGGGGCCGCGTGTGACCGGTTGACGCAGCTGGCCCCAGGTTCGGTGATCGGCATGGGCTTCCGAGCAAGCCTGACCGCGATGACCGTCACCAGTTGGTCGTTCTTGTTGCCACTACCTTCGCGCACGCGAGCTCGACTCCGAACGTGAACGGATCCGAGCGCCTGACCATCGCTGAGCCGTCAAACCCACCGGTCGGGCCGCCGAGGGGCCAGCCAGAGCGACAGCGCTGCACGGCCTCGATCGCGACGCACCGGGGGCGCTCTCCGCGTCAAAGATCTTCCCGGTCAGCTGGGGTGTGTTACCGACCTTCGGCGTCACAAAGCAACGAAGCTTGAGTGCCGCACCCGGCGAGCGACTGGTACAGAGAGGCGTCCGAATGAAGGCGATTGTGGTGGCAGACGAGGCCGCGGGAACGGCGGGGATGACGCTGGCGGAGCGGCCGAAGCCGGAGGCGGCCGGAAACGATGTACTCGTTGAGGTACATGCGTCGGGCTTCACCCCTGGCGAGCTGACCTGGCCGGGAACCTGGACCGATCGCCTCGGCCGCGACCGCACGCCGTCGGTCCCCGGCCACGAGATGGCCGGTGTGGTCAGCGCGCTCGGCTATGGCACAAGGGGGCTGTCGGCGGGGCAGCGGGTTTTCGGCCTCGCGGACTGGACTCGCGACGGCACCCTGGCCGAGTACGTAGCCATCGAGGCGCGCAACGTTGCGCCACTGCCGGGCGACATCGACTTCACTGTGGGCGCGAGCCTGCCGATCTCGGGACTGACCGCATGGCAGGGACTGTTCGTGCACGGCCGCTTCCAGGTGGGACAGAGCGTCCTGGTTCACGGCGCGGCCGGCGGAGTCGGCTCTTTCGTGACCCAGCTCGCCAAAGAGGCCGGTGCCCATGTCATCGGCACCGGACGTGCCGCCGATCGGCAGACCGCACTCGACTTCGGTGCACAGGAGTTCGTCGATCTCGACAACGACACGCTGGAAGACGTCGGCGGAGTCGATCTGGTCTTCGACGTGATCGGCGGCGGCATCCAGAAGCGGTCCGCGGGTCTGGTTCGAACCGGCGGGATGTTGGTGACCATCGCCGGCCCGCCCGAAGCCCAGGTGGCCGAGGGCCTGGCGGTGGACTTCGTCGTCGAGGCCGATCGCGCGCAGCTGAACGAGATCGCCCGCCGGGTGCGGGATGGCCGCCTGCGAACGAACATCGGCAAGGTTGCGCCACTCGACGACGCCGTCGCCGCCTTCAACCCGACCGAGCGGACGAAGGGAAAGACCATCATCCGCGTTCATCCATAAGGACGCGGATGCAGGGCCCTGAAGGGCGACCCAAGACCGGACCGAGCCCGGTCGACCGGGGTGACAGGCATCGAGACCAAGTGGCAACTGTCTCGACCAACCACACCGCGAGACCGCGGAGCCTGCGAAGGGCGGCTTGTCAGACCCACGCGTCACACTGAGGGTTCAGCGTCACCGAGCCCACAGAGAGCCCATGATCACCACCCTCGCCGTCGAGAACTACCGGTCCCTGAGCGAACTGGTCGTTCCCCTGGACAGACTCAACGTGATCACCGGGGCGAACGGGACCGGGAAGTCCAGCCTCTACCGCGCCCTGCGCCTGCTGGGAGACGCCGCCCGTGGTGGCGCGGTGGCAGCCCTGGCGCGCGAGGGCGGTCTGCGCTCGACGCTGTGGGCGGGGACGGAGAGACCGGCCCAGGGCGCCGGCCGGAGCGGCCCCGTCAGTCTGCGGCTCGGCTTCGCCGGGGACGAGTTCGGTTACGCCGTCGACTTCGGGCACCCGGTCCCGTCGGACTCGCTGTTCGACCTCGACCCGGAGATCAAGGTCGAGTGCACCTGGGCGGGTCCTGTTCTGCGCCCGTCCGCGATGCTGTCGGAGCGGTCGGGCCCGTTCGTGCGGACGCGCACCGCCAGCGGCGACTGGCATCGCTCGGTGAACGAACTGCGCCCGTACGACAGCATGCTGAGCGAGATGGCCGACCCCCAGCTCGCACCTGATCTGCTGCGGCTGCGCGAGCACATCAGGTCCTGGCGGTTCTACGACCACGTACGCACCGACGCGGACGCGCCCGCCCGCGCCGCTCAGATCGGCACCCGCACCCCGGTGCTCAGCCATGACGGCTCGGATCTGGCGGCCGCCCTGCGGACCATCTCGGAGATCGGCGACGCGAAGGCTCTGGAGAGCGCGGTGGAAGCGGCCTTCCCGGGCAGCCGGCTGGAGATCGCGGCCCAGGGCGGCAGGTTCGAGGTGCACCTGCACCAGCCGGGGATGATGCGCCCGCTCGGTGCCGCCGAGCTCTCCGACGGCACTCTGCGCTACCTCCTCTGGACGGCCGCACTGCTCACACCGCGGCCGCCCGCGCTCATGGTGCTCAACGAGCCGGAGTCCAGCCTCCATCCGGAGCTGTTGCCCGCACTCGCTGAGCTCATCCTCACCGCCGCCCAGGACACGCAGGTCGTGGTGGTGACGCACGCAGGCGATCTGGCGGAGGAGCTGGAGCGCGGTTCGGGGCGCCACCGGCTGGATGTGAACTCGACAGAGCTGGTGAAGGACGAGTACGGCCGTACTGAAGTCGCCGGGCGCGAGGGGCCGTTGGACCAGCCTTCGTGGCACTGGCCGAAGCGATGAGGAGCGAGTTGGTGCAGCGACAGGACGCCGTTCTGATCGGCTACCTCTCGGACAACTACGACCAGGCGCGGCTGGTGCTGCGGGGTGCGTCCGACGCCGGGACGGGGGTCGCCGCGCTGCGGAAGGCGGCGGACGCCGTCTGGCGCATACCTCATCCGGACGACCCCTCGATGGGCTTGCCCAACTACTGCACGGCGTCCGTCGAGGACGGGCTGCCCGTGCTGCACATGGACGCCCGGGACGGCGGTGGTCACATCGACGAGATCGCCGCGGCGCTCACGTCGGTCATCGCGGTCGAGGCGCCCGGCAGCCGAATCGAACCGTTCCCCCACCCGGGTACGCCGTCCGACGAGAGCGGCGACTTCCATGCCTGCCCTGGAGAGGTGTCCACCGACCTCGGGCTCGCTGCCGACGACGCTGGCCTGCTGTACGAACCGGGAATCCGCTCGATGCTCGGGCCGGTACTGAACGACTGGACCCTCGCCGGCCATGAGGCCTGCTTCGCGATGCAATCGATGAGCGAGGCGCTGGCCGACCTCGGTCACCGGATACGAACCACGCCCCGGAGCGGCGAACCGCCCAGGTCCTGGCCGCTGCGTGAAGGCATGGCGCTGCACAGCGCCGCCGAGGCGTTGGTTCTCGTGGAGAACCTGAGTCCTGACCAGCTCGCCGCGATGCGCCATGCGTGCCTGCAGCTGGTGGCGAACAGGAAGCGGAGCAGGGAACGCGAGCACGGCGCACCCGTGCGCGGCCGGTCGGAAGTCGACAATTGGCAGCTGGAGCACGAGGACGGGCGTCTGTACGCGACCGATCTGCGCCGCCTCATCGGGCCGTTGGAGCCCGAAGTGGTGCTCGGTCTTGAGACGTTGGCGGTCCTCCACAGGGTTGAGCCGACACTTCCGGCCCCCTTCCCTTCCGACGCCCGTGTCCTGACCATGTGGTGGCTCCACGGCAGGCCGGACGAGGGTATGCCGCGCTCCGCGCTCATGGAGGTGGTCGGCGACAAGGCAGCTCAAGCGCTCGACGATCTGGAGCAGCGTGGAGCGGTGACTCGGGAAACGGGGTCCGAAGGCCCGGACGCCGTCACTCACCACCTGACCGAACAGGCCCACGAGCGCGTGAGGGGATCGGCACGCAAGATGGATGCCGAGATGAAGACCGCCTTCGAAGGCATCGGCATCGAGGATCTGGCCCGGACGCGTGACGGCTGCTGGCGCATCAACCTGAACCTGCGGGATGCGGTGGCCTGACCGGCCAGAGTCCGGCACACCGAGCCCCGACGCGGCCGGGTCACTGAACGGGGCGCGCCCGCCCGCCAGTTGTCACGCCACCTCACGCCGGACGAGCGCACGGGCGAACGGCTCCCCCGTGCGACGCGCGTACGTCATGCGTTCGCGCACCTCCCGGAGCGTGCGCGGGCGGTAGCCCGGTCCGCCGCATCAGTCCCTGTGAAAGCAGACGCCGGCGTTGAGCAGGACGGACAGGGCCCGCCAGCCGTTCGTGTCCCGCTTGCGCGGTGCGGCGAATGCCGACCCGGCGTGGATCAGCGGCCGTGCGCAGCCGGGGCACAGGCGCGGGTGCCCGTCGGCGCTGTAGGGCTGCTTGTAGAGACCGGCAGGGCAGGCAGACGTAGCAGGTCTTCGCGTGGGCATGCCAGTGAGGACAGGAACGCCGCCGTACGTCCGTCACCGGTTTTCACAGCCCTCGGCGTCCCGTGAAGGACTTGCCTCGCGCGTCACGCCTCCACCGGTGCCCGTTCGTCGAGGAGGCCTTCCGCGCGCAGGTCGGCCCACATTCCGGCGGGGATGTGGGCGCCGAACGACGCGATGTTGCCGCGTACTTCCTCGGCGGAGCGCATGCCCACCGCGATACCCGCGACGACGGGATGCATCAGCGGGAACGCCATCGCGGCCTGCGGCAGCGTGACTCCGTGCGCCTCGCAGACGTCGGCGATGCGGTGCGTCCTGCGCACCAGCTCCGACGAGGCGGGACGGTAGTCGAAGTGAGCGCCCTCGACCGGGCGGGGTGTCGCCAGCAGACCGGAGTTGAAGACGGAGGCGGCGAGCAGGGAGACGCCGCGTCCGGCGCAGGCGGGCAGCAGGTCGTCGAGGGCGCTGTGGTCCAGCAGCGTGTACCTGCCCGACAGCATCACGGCGTCGACGTCGGTCTCGGTCACGAGCCTGGTCAGCAGGGCGGTGTCGTACATTCCGGCGCCGATCGCGCCGACCACGCCCTGGGCGCGCAGTTCCGCGAGCGCGGGACAGCCCTCGCGGAGGGCGTCTTCGAAGTGGCCCTCCGCGTCGTGGAGGAACAGGACGTCGACGGAGTCGGCGCCCATGCGGGCCAACGAGTCCTCGACGCTGCGCAGGATGCCGTCGCGGGAGAAGTCCCACACGCGTCGCCGGGTCGCCGGTACCTCGAAGTGTTCGTCCGTACGTCCGCCCGCCTCCTGGGGTTCGAGGAGCCTGCCGACCTTGGTGGAGAGGGTGAACTCGCCCTGCGGCCTTCCCTGGAGGAAGCCGCCGGTGCGGCTCTCCGACTGGCCGATGCCGTAGTGCGGTGCGGTGTCGAACCAGCGGATCCCGCAGTCCCAGGCGGCCTCCAGCGCCCCCGCAGCGCGCTTCTCGTCCAACGGCGCGAAGAGACCGCCCAACGGGCCGCCGCCGAAGCCGAGTTCGGTCACGTGCACCGAGCTGTTCCCGAGTCTGTTCGTCCGCATCCGCTGATCCTCCTCGCCGGGTATGTCCGCGACAACCGGTCGTCCGCGCCTGAGGTCACGGGAGGCACAGCAGTGGGTTTCGCATGCGGGCCTCTTGTCCCGCCGGACTGTACGTGATTCAGTGGCTCATCCACTGAGTCACTGAGGAGGACGCCGCCCGTGGAGACTCTGCCCCGCGAGACGATCGTCGACGTACTGGAGAACAAGCTCCGCGAGGAGATCCTCACCGGGTCTCACCCGGCCGGGAGTTACCTGCCGCCCGAACGCGAACTGGCCGACGGATACGGCGTCACGCGCACCACGCTCAAGCACGCCTTCGGGCGGCTCGTGCAGTCCGGACTGCTGGAGACCCGCCACGGAGTCGGCACCCGCGTACGTGACTTCGCGCGTCTCGGCGGCGCGGACCTGCTGCCGATGCTGGTGCGGCACAGCCCCGACTGGTTCGGCGAGATCTTCGAAGTGCGGCGCAGCGTCGGCGCGTTGATCGCCGAACGCGCGGCGATGAAGGCCACACCGGAACAGCGCGCGGAGCTGCGCACGCTGCTCGCCGCGGTCCGCGACGCCGAGGGCGGGAACGACGCGCAGCTCGCCGACATCGAGGTGCACCGCGCGCTCGCCCGCGCGACCGGCAACCGCGTCTACACCCTGCTGACCAACACGCTCTTCAACGCCTACCTGCCGATGCGTGCCCATCTCGTCGGGCCGTTCCTGGATCCCGGTGAGGCGCACGACCGTCTGGAGCCGGTGGTCGCCGCTGTCGGAGCGGGCCAGACGAAGGCCGCGCGAGAGGCGGCGGACGCGTATCTCGCCGCTACCGAGCGGATCATGCTCGACGGTCTCGGGATCGCCTGATGGGGGCCCGGGGCACCACGTTCACCGAGACGATGACCGGCTCCGTGTGCCTGGACGGAGAGAGCGAGCAGCGTCCGATCCGCCTGGACCTCGTGGTGCGTACGGACGAGGTGCTTCAGCCGCACCGTACGACGGACTGCGTGCTGACCGGTCGCGTACGGATCGCGGGCTGGGCCGACGACCACGAGGCGACCGGAGAGATGGAGATCTCGCCGCTCGCCCGCCGGCGCATCCGCTACCGCCTCGACTTCACGGCGCAGGGCCGCCGCTACTCCCTCGACGGCTGGAAGTCGATATCCCCGGCCCGCCCGGTGAAGTCGATGACCGTCCTGCCGTTCGTGCTTCAGCGTGACGGCGAGCAGGCGGCGAAAGGCACACTGCGATTCTCCATCGCGACGCAGCTCCTCCCCTTCCTGGCCAGCTTCCGCTTCCCCCGCGCCGACGACTCCGAGCGCCACCTGCCGCCGCGCTGGGACGGCAAGCCGGGCCGTACGGAGGTCTGGTACACGACGGTGACCGACCCCTCGACGGGCACCGGCCTGTGGCTGCACCACGAACTGGTCGCTCCCACGGACGGATCCGACGCGTACGCACACGGCTGGGTCGCGCGCTTCCCGGCCGACGGCGAGGGCCCCGTGGAGCACGCGCGCTTCGGCCCGCAGCCGTGGAAGCCGATGCCCGCACCCCACCAGCAGGGCTTCACTTCGGACGGCATCGAGGCGGGCCCCGGTCAACTGCGGGGCAAGGCAGGCCCGTTCAGCTGGGAGATGGCCGAACACCCCGACGGTGAGCCGCTGTACACCTTCCCGCGCTGGTCCTGGCGGCGCCCCCTGCTGCCGGCGGCGCAGATCGTTCCCGCGCCGAACGCCTCGTACACCGGCACCTTCTCCTACGACGGCGGGGAGTTGCAGCTCAAGGGCGCACCCGGAGCGACCGCGCGGATCTACGGGCACGGCAACGCCCGCCGCTGGTCCTGGCTCCACGCGGACCTGGGAGGCGGCGATGTGCTGGAGATCGTCGCGGCGGTGTCGATGCGTCCCGGACTGCGGAAGCTGCCGCCGCTGGTCTTCCTGAGGCTGCGCAAGAACGGACGCACCTGGCCGCGCCGTGCGGAGCGCAGCGCACTGGGATGGGCGGGCGCCGGCCGGTTCCGCGCGCGCATCGGCCTGCCGACATGGAGCGTGACCGGACGGTCCGGACTGCGCCGCATCAAGGTCGTGGTGACCCAGCCCGAAGAGCGCACCCTCGCCCTCGACTACAAGGACCCCGACGGGAGCGCGGCAGTGTGCCGGAACAGTGAGACGGCCGACGCCCGCATCCTGCTGGAGCGCTGGTGGGGACGGTGGCGTACGGAAGCGGAGTGGTCCCTCGACGGCACGGCCCACGCGGAGGTGGGCGACCGATGAGCGACAGGCTGGGCGGACTCGTCGCCGCTCTCCTCGCCGACGACGGCAGCAAGCCCTGGCCGGGCGCCGTCCCCCGCCGCCTCGACAACGTGCTCGGCTCCATGCCCGTGCCGGCCCGCGCCGGTGTGCGGGCAGCGGCAGCGGCCGTCGACGCCTACGCGATGGTGCGCACGGGCCGCCGCCTGCGGAGCCTCACCCCCGACGAGCGGGAGACCGTGCTGGCCTCGCTCGCAGGCCGCTCGTCGCTGCTGCCGGTGCTGGACGCGGTGAAGGTCCCGGTGATGCTCGCCGCGGGCACCGAGCGGATGATTCACGAGGAGCCGCAGGCCGCCTTGTCGATGAAGCCGCCGGAGGATCCGCCGCTGGACTGCACGTCGTCCGTCGAGTGGCCCGACCGTTCGACGGCTGACGCGGTCGTCATCGGTTCGGGCGCGGGAGGTGCCATCGCCGCCCGTGAACTCGCCCGCGCGGGGATGCGGGTCGTCGTCCTGGAGGAGGGGCGCCGGCACACCACCGCCGAGTTCGGCCGCCGCGCCCCGCTCGACAGGTTCGCGGAGCTCTACCGGGACGGCGGCGGGACGGTGGCGCTGGGCAACCCTCCCGTCGTCCTGCCCGTCGGCCGTGCCGTCGGAGGCACCACCGTCGTCAACTCCGGTACGTGCTACCGCACTCCGGACCACGTGCTGGCGCGCTGGCGCGACTCGTTCGGGCTGGACCTGGCCGACGCGGACTCCTACGCCGGATGCCTCGACGAGGTCGAGCGCACCATCCAGGTCGACTCGGCACCGATGGACGTGCTCGGCAGCAACGGCCGCAAGGCCCTCCTCGGTGCCGAGCGCCTCGGCTGGGAGGCGGCACCGCTGCGCCGCAACGCGACAGGCTGCAAGGGCTCGTGCCAGTGTGTCGTGGGCTGCCCGACCGGCGCCAAGCAGAGCGTTCAGCTGTCGGTGCTGCCGGACGCGTGCAGTGCCGGGGCACGGATCGTCACCAGCGCGTACGTCCGTCGCATCCTCGTCGAACGCGACCGGCCGGGCGGTCCGCAGGCGTGCGGTGTCGCCGTACGGCGCCCGGACGGCTCGGAGTTGGAGATCCTCAGCCCCCTCGTGGTGGTGGCGGCCGGCGCCCTGCAGTCCCCGCCGCTGCTGCGCCGTTCCGGCCTCGGCGGCCATCCGCAGCTCGGCCGCAACCTCGCCATCCACCCGGCGGCGAGCGTCGCGGGGCGCTTCGCGGAGCCCGTCACCGCATGGAAGGGGGTGCTGCAGAGCGTCGGTGTGGAGGAACTGCACAGCGAGGGCATCCTGATCGAGGCGACGGCCGGCCCTCCGGGCATGGGCTCGTTCGTTCTGCCCGGTGTGGGACGCGCCCTGCGGGAGGAGTTGGACGGCGCGGCGTCGCTGGCCACTCTCGGTGCGATGATCGCCGACCTGCCCTCGGGCCGGGTCCTGGGCGCGCGGCAGACACTGCTGCGCTACGACCTCGCCAAACGCGACGGGCGCAGGCTGATGCGCGCGATCGAGGCGATGGGCGAGGTGCTGTTCGCGGCCGGCGCCGAAGAGGTCCTCACCGGCATCGCGGCCGCTCCGAAGGCACGCTCCCAGCGCGAACTCGTGGAAATGCTCGGTGGGTTGACGGCCAAACAGCTTCACCTGTCGGCGTTCCATCCGACGGGGACGGTCGCACTCGGATCGGATCCCCAGACCGCTCCGGCCGACCCGGAAGGCCGGCTGCGCGGCGTGCGGGGCGTCCTCGTCACGGACGGCTCCGCGCTGCCCAGCTGCCCCGAGGTCAATCCGCAGGTCACCATCATGGCGACGGCCCTGGCCGTCACCAGGGCGGTCGCCGCCGCGAGTTGAGCCGAGAGCGGACGGCGTCAACCGATTCGCCCAATTCGATGTCCCGTGTGCGAGGTGCTTGGCACTATGGAGATTGTGCGGAGAGTCGTACGAATACGGGGAGAGGAATGCAGAAGAAGAAACTGGCAGTGCGTCTCGCTGCCCCCGTCGCGATCGCCGTGGCCGCCATAGCGATCCCGTCGCTCAGCGGCACGGCACAGGCGGGAACGATCTGCCGCGTCGTGCACGACGGCGCATCACGCTACGCCGTGGACAGGACCGACAGCAGGATCATCGGCACGATGCAGGAGGGCCAGCAGGTCGCTGCGGCAGGCCCGTTCGACATGTGGCAGGTCGCACGAGCCGACAACGGCGAGCCTCTGGGCTTCATGCGGCAGTCCGATCTCAACTGCAGCCACCGCTGAAGTCGTCGCCGAGCGCCGCGAGTTGAGCCGCACCACTGCGCGGTGAAGTGAGGACGGGGATGCCGAGCCCGCCGTCGGGCAGACTCGCGAGCGCGGCGGCCATGGAGGCCTGTGCGAGTACGAGGACGTCGTGGGACGGGGCGAGCCGCAGCGCCTCCGCGGCTATCAGCCGGTCGTGCTCCCCCGGATGCCCGGCCTGGCGCGCTTCGTAGGCGCCGGGGCAGTCGGTGGTCGTGACGCTCACGCGTACGCCCTGCGCCGAGGCCTCACGCCGTACGAGCTCCGCGGTCGGGCCGAGAGTCGTCTCCAGCGTCGCGAGCACGCCGATACGGGTGCCCGTCCGTACCGCCTCTGCGGCCATCGGTTCGTCGATCCGGAGCACCGGGATCCCTGCCCGCTTCCGTACCTCCTCGGCAACGGCGCCCATGGAGGAGCAGGTGACGAGGACGGCGCGGGCGCCCGCGGCATCGGCCTCCGCGACGTGGGCTGCCAGCCGGTCGGCGACGGCGGGCAGCGGGCCGTGGCTGATCATGTCCGCCAGCAGGCTCTCGTCCACCACGTGGAACGGACGCACATGCGGCGCCTCCTCCCGCAGGAGGGGACCGAAGAGCTCGGGCAGAGCCGCGACCGTGTGAAGTACGCACACCTCGGGGGCGGTTCCGCCCGGACCGACCTCACGCCTCATGGCGCACTCCCCCTCGCCGGGCGGCCGAAGTGGCCGTGCGCGTCCGCCCGTTCACCTCCGCTGCTGCGGGAGCCTGCCACCAAGGCCGTCCCCACTCGTCGACGGTCTGTGCGAGCCGGCGAAGCCGGTCCAGGCAGGGCCCGCGCAGCCGGGCGTCCCGGTCGGAGGCCTCCAGGGCATCGGTCCACAAGGCTCGTCCCGCGAGGAAGCCGGAGGCACCCGCGCGACAGGCCGCCTCGACGGCGCGCGGGAAGTCCGCCGGTGCGACGCCCTGGGAGAGCACCACCCAGGGGATGTCCACGACCGCGTCGATCCGTTCCGCTTGGGTCGCTGTTTCGGCCACCGAGCCCGTACCGCCGTCGGGCACTTGGCACTTGTAGAGGGAGGGACGCAGCGGGGCGAGCTCCTTCGCCGCCTCCACGATGGCGTCGTTGAGCCGGAACGTGCCTGCCTTCTCCTCCTCGACGGTAGGACGTGCGACTGGTTCGAGGACGGAGGCCAGCCCTGCGTCCCGGCACAACTCCACGAACCGGGCGGCTAGTTCGACACGGCGGTCACGGTCGCGGTCCCGCCGCCAGATCACGAGCAGCTTGAGTCCGCGCGTGCCCTCCGCTGCGGCCGCCGCAGGATCGACCGAATCGTCCAGAGCGGTGTCCTCGACCGGTCCGCCGGGCCGCTGATCCAGGGTGTCGACGGCGAGGATCGGCGCACACGACGGGGGAAGCACGCGTGCGTCCGTCACAGCTCGGTAGCCGTAGTCGCGGTCGATGAGCAGCGCGGAGGCAGCGGGGCCGAGGGTGCGGGCGACGGCGAGCTTGAAGTCGGTGAGGGCGCTGTCGGGTACCGGTGCGGTGCCCTTCGGGAGCCCGGCCGCCATCATGGTGCGCAGAGAGTCCCGTTGGTCCATGGCGACCATGGCGAAGGTCCCGGAGGGACGGGCCAGCGCCGCGGGCGCGAGGGAACCGCCCGCCAGCGGGAGCGGGACCGGTGTGGGGGGCGAGGTGGCGGACATGGGCTCCTTCTTCCTGACGTACGGGGCTGGGCACGGACGGGTCAGTCCGGCGGGGTCGGCCGCATCACGCGGGGCAGAAACACTTCGCTGTAGGCGGCCCGATGTGCGGCGACGGCGGGCCCGCCCACCTGCAGGGGTGTGCTCTCCGGCCTCATGCCGGAGGGGTCCACACCGATGGCTGCGCCGCCCCAGGCCGCCGCTCCCAGGCACGGCGCCTCAGGTTCGGCGCACACCTCCGTCGTCCACGGGGTGACCGCCGCCTTCAGCGCCGTCCACGTGCTCTGCCGTGTGGAGCCGCCGAGGAGCGTGACAGTCCGGGGTGTGGCACCGGCCAACTCGGCCTGTACGTCGGCCATCCAGCGAGCCTGGTACGCGGCGCCCTCCAGCAGGGCCAGCGCGAGATGGCCCGGGCCGTGCCGTGATGCCATTCCGTGCACGGCGAGTCTGGCGGCGGGGTCGGGACGGGGGGCGCTGCGTCCGTCGAGGTAGGGCTCGACGGTTATTCCGGTGGGCGGTCCGGGCCTTCGGCCGTTGCCTTCGCAGCTGCTCTCCACGAGGCGAGCGAAAGCGCGGTACCGCTTGCCGGGCTCGTGCCGCCCGTGTTCCTGCAGCGGTTCGAGGAAGCGGTCGCAGAACCACTCGACGAGCGCGCCCGAACTCGCCATCCCGGCAAGGGTGACCCAGTGTTCGCCGTCCGCGTGCCTCCCCCACGACATGCCTTCGGCCGCCGCCGCGGAAAGGTCGGGCGGGGCGGCCGAGACGGTGAGGACGGCCTCCGCCGTGCCCATGGAATCGGCTGCGGTGCCCGCGCTGCGAGCTCCCGCTGCCCAGGCGCCCACGAGGTGGTCGTGCCCCGCGACGACGACATGGGCTCCGGCACGAAGGCCGAGACGGCGGGCGACGTCCCGTGTGACGGTGCCGACCGGCTTGCCCGGGGGGTGCACGTGCGGCATCTGGACCGGGGTCAGTCCGGCCTCGGCGAGCAGGTCGGGGTTCCAGCGGCCCTGGCCGCCTCCCGTCCCGTGCTCCCAGGCCATGCTGCGCTGGGCGAAGGTGGCGTCGGTGCCGACGCGTCCCGTCAGCGCCCTGGCGACCAGATCCGCCGCGCCCGCCCACTGGCGCATCCGGCTGAGCCGTTCGGGATGGTGCTCACGCAGCCAGCACCATCTGGCCAGCGGGACCTTGGCGCTGGGAAGGACTCCCGTACGTGCGTGCAGCGCCGCCGCTCCGTAGGTGCGCCGCAGCCGGTCGGCATGTGCCGCCGGAGCCGGATCGGACCAGGAGAGGACCGGCCCGAGGGGCGCACCGTGCCGGTCGAGCGGCACGCCTGTCTCTGCCATGCCCGTCAGCCCGACGGCGTCGGGGGCACGTTCCGCGATGCGTACGCAGTCGGTGAGCGCGCCCAGGGCCGCACCGGTCAACTCCTCGGCGTCATGGGTGAGTCCGTCGGGGCTGCGGGGCGTCGGGCGTTGCGCGCGTGCGACCACCCTGCCGGAAGGGTCGCACATGAGTGCCTTGCAGTGGGTACTGCCGATGTCGATGCCGGCCAGCAACGGTGAACGTGCCGTGCCAGCACCTGAATGCATGTCGCTTGTCATGTCACCTCCTCCCCCTCCTTACCCGTGCGGCACCCGGCCTTTACCGTGCAACTGCCCCCGTGCCCAGTGGCGTTGAGCACGTCGGGCGGCGGTTTCAGCGCATCGGGGGGACCACGCCGCTTCGTGCGGCCCGCGCGTACCAGTGGCCGCTGTCCTTCACCGTGCGGCGCCCGGTCGTCCGGTCGAGGTGTACGAGGCCGAACCGCGGCCGGTAGCCCATCGCCCACTCGAAGTTGTCGATGAGCGACCAGTGGAAGTAGCCCTCGACGGGGGCACCGGCCTCCAACGCGCGGTGTACGGCGGCCAGATGGGCGTGGAGGAAGCGGGTGCGCCGTTCGTCGTGCACGGCTCCGTCCTCGCCTGGTCCGTCGTCGAAGATCCCGCCGTTCTCGGTGATCATCAGCGGAACGCCCGGGTAGTCCTCGTGCAACCGCAGCAGCAGCGCCGTGAGTTCCTCCGGGACGATCTCCCAACCCAGGTCCGTGCACGGCACGCCGGGCTGTGGCGGCTCGACCTTCCAGGGCCAGGCCCCGTCGCCGGGGCTACGCTCCTCGTGGGCGCTGACGATCCGCCGGGTGTAGTAGTTGACGCCGATGAAATCGCTGCCCGCACCGATGGTCTCCAGGTCGTCGGCCTGGATGAAGTCGAGCTTCCCTGCGGCCTCTTCCCAGTGCCGCAGCATGTCGTCGGGATATCCGCGCCCGTGCACGGGGTCGAGGAACCAGCGGTTGACGTAGCCGTCGGAGGCGTGGGCAGCGGCGGCATCGGCGCTGCTGCCCGGGTCCGCCGGTGCGTGAGGGAAGAGGCTGTAGGCGATGCCCGCGCGTGCGGCTTCGCGTCCGGCTCCCCGTCCCGCGCGCAGGGCGCCGACGGCCAGTCCGTGTCCGAGCAGCAGATGGTGCATCGCCTGCACGGAGCCGGCGAGAGACTTCTCCCCGGGTGCGTGGAGGCCGAGTTGATGCCCCAGCAGCCCCACGATCCAGGGCTCGTTGACGGTGACCCAGTCGCGTACACGATCGCCGAAGGCCTCGAAGCAGATGCCGGCGTACGCGGCGAACGCCTCCGCCGTCTCCCGGGCGCGCCAGCCGCCGCGGTCCTGCAGCGGCTGCGGCAGGTCCCAGTGGTAGAGGGTGACGAGCGGGCTGATCCCGTGCTCCAGGAGCAGGTCGATGAACCGGTCGTAGTGTGCGATGCCACGGGGTTCGACACGACCGGCGCCCGTGGGGACGATGCGAGGCCAGGCGAGCGAGAACCGATGGGCGTTCGTGCCGAGGCGGGCCATGAGACGGACCTGTTCCTCCGCCCTGCCGTAGCTCTCGCACGCCACGTCACCGGTGTCGCCGTTCTCGATCGCGCCGGGCACTCTGCAGAAGCGGTCCCAGATGGACTCGCCCCGGCCGTCGGCCCCGGTCGCGCCCTCGACCTGGTAGGCGGAGGTGGCGGTGCCCCAGCGGAACCCTTCGGGGAAGGGCAGACCCGCGCCGTCCGTGAGGCGGCTGTTCACATCTGCTCCTGGAATTCGGGGAGTTCGCGGGCCGTCTCGCATGCGTACAGGAGCACGCCGGCGGACCAGGCGTGGGAAAGCGTGAGGAGCATGCCCTTCGCCTGGAAACAGTCGGTCTGATAGAAGCGCTCGCTGACCATGCCGCGGTAGGCGTTGAAGTCACCGTCGGCACGCGCCACGAACTGCCGGAAGCAGTCGAGGTTCTCGCGCGCCGAGTGCAGGTAGTACGGGTCGCCGAGGTGACGCGCCAGCCGGACCGTCTCCGGGAGGCAGATCAGCCCGAAAGCGTGCAGATGCTGGTTGGAGGGGGACGCCTGGTCGGCGCCGCGGGTGCGGAACCCGTAGCGCCCGAGCAGGGTGTGAGGCTCGAAGTGGACGTCGTAGGTGTAGCGGAAGGTAAGTGTCCAGTCGGCGGCGCGGCGGGCCAGGTCGAGCCAGCGGGGGTCGGCCGGGTCGGCCTCGTGGAGCAGCGTGTAGGCGATCAGGGCGTTGTAGCCGTCCTCGGAGGTGGGTGCGAGGGAGACGTCCTCCGGGGCCCCGCAGAGGAATTCGGCACGTACGTCCTCGCCGTAGTGGCCGCCGGCCCGCACCGCCGCCGCCAGCAGAGCGGGTTCCGAGAAGACGTCTGCTGCCTCGACCAGGGCGGGTATCCATGACAGCCCCGCGCCGCCTTCGTGGTCGAGGGCGGCACCTGTTGCGCTGTCGTGCGCGGCCGGAAGCCGCCCGGTCTCGGTGTCCTGCCCGGTCACGGCCGCCGCGAGGTTGGAGCGCACCGCGCGCTCCCACTCCGGGTGGTCCACACCGTGGCTGCGCTCGGCGACCAGGGCGCGCAGGAGGAACAGCGTCGCGTCGCCGAGGGTGCGGGCGTGCAGCCTCCGCCGGTCGGGGTGCCAGCCCACGTTCCAGCCCTGCTCTCTGGTCCACTGCCCCCAGAACGTGCCTCCGGGCGTGAGGTTCTGCGCGATGTGGTCGAGCACCGCGCAAGCCGCGGCGGACTGTTCGGCGTGGGAGGTGCGGCGGGCGTGCAGCAGCAGTGCGTGTGCGTACGGGACACCACTGATCCAGGAGACGTGCATGGCCTGCCTGTCGCCGCTCTCCCCCAGGGCTTCGCGGTCGAAGGCGGCGGTCTCCAGAAGAACGGGCGGGTCCGGACGGTAGTGCCAGCGGTGCAGCCCGTACGCGGAGAGTTCGGCGGCCTCATCCAGGCCCGTCCACGCGGCCGGCTCCTCCTTCGCGGGCGTCGCCTCGTGGAGGGCGCGCAGCACCGGGGCGTAGGCGTGCGGATCGGCGTCCAGCAGGTGAGCGGTGAAGCGGACCGTGTGTTCCTCGCCTTCCTGCCACAGATGGAGCGGGGTGTCGGCCGCACGCGGCGTGGCGCTGCCGTAGTAGCTGACGGGCTCCTCCCGGTACGGGGCGTGCAGACGCAGTGCCGGCCGCTCACCCTCCAGGAGGGCGAAGCCGACACCGCACTCGCCGAGGCTGCTCCGCTCACCGGTCAGTGCCAGAGCCGCACCGCCCGCGCCGTCGCGGGCGAAGACGGCCGGGGTGGCACAGCGGTCGGCGCGGAAGGCCCAGGCAGCGGCGGTCATGCCCGCCGCGTCGCACACACCGGCCTCGTAACGCGGGTAGGGGCGGGTGCAGTTGGGGAGCCTGTTCTGCCCGTAGAAGACGCCCGGGATCAGCCAGCCCGGCTCGTGGCCGCTGCCGAGAGGGCCGAGGCGGAGTTCGAGGCGGAGTCCGGCCCGTACGGGAGCGGCCGCGACCCGGCGGACGGTGAGAGCGCCCTCGTAGTGGGGGGCCTCGTCTCGAGCTCCCGGCAGGTGGGTCAGCCGCAGCGCCGCCTCGAAGCCGTGGGCGCTGCCGTAGGCGCACACGCTGCCGTCCGTGTGCCGTTCGGCGGTGAGCACGGGGACCGGCCGCCACCCGCCGTCGTCCGTCGACAACGAGACGACGTACGGCAGTTCGGCCTTACCCTGATCCGCTTCGCGAAGTCTCAGGTCACCGCTCGCTCCCGGGAGCGGGAGGTGTTCCGCATCAGGGAAGCGCACGGGCATCGACCCTCCATCCTTCCAATCGTTCGGACCTGCCTGCCTCGGGTGCCGTCCGCCGTGTGACGGGGGCCGTCACGGACGTCCCCGGAACCCCGGCGCCGAACCAGCCCGGTTGACGGGTGGGCGCCGGCCCGGTCCGCAGAGCCGGCGCCACGTGTCGCCGAGGCAGTCGCGCAGGTGCCAGCCGTCACCGAGCGCCTGTGTCCAGGCCGCCAGGGATCCGGCACGGGCATCGAGGCGGGTGCCTCTGCCCTCCGTCGTGGAGGAACGCGGGACATGCGCCGTCACGCGTCTGCCGCTTCGCCGCCCTCGACTTCGGTTCCGGCACGGACCCCGGCCTCGGTCTCGGCGTCCGTCCCGGCACCCGAGTCGTCACCCTCGGCCGGCCTCTCCAGCAAGTCCGTCTCCACGACCGGCTGTCCGGCATCGCGTGGGACGCGGAACGTCTTGATCTCACAGGGGCCGAACGAGGCCTCGACGACCCTCTCCCCGAGCATCGGCAGCGCGATGCGAGCAGAGGTGGCACGCCCGGCCGACTCGTAGGCGCGGACCACCACGTCGCCGCCCGCGTCCTCGTCCCCCTTGATGACGGTGACCAGCACGCTCCCCGAGCCGTCGTCGGCGTACGAGGCACGCTGCGGCAGGGGCCCCGCGTGGAAGGTCTCCAGCAGCGAGAAGGCGGGCTGGTTGAGCTCCGCCGCACGCCGGACGGGATCCGCCGCACGCCAGTCCTCGCCGTGCGGGAGCAGCAGCGTACGGAACTCCTGACGTCCCTGGTCCAGATAGTCGTAGACACCGTCCGGGTCGAGCTCCTGCGGCTCGTGCCAGGCGTAGACGGGGCTGCGCAGGGCTGTCATGCCGATCTCGCCGCCCCGCACGTCGTGCCCGTACTTGCTGTCGTTGGCCACCGTGAGCCCCGCGCGGCGGCCGTCCGGCAGGACGCCGGTGACATCGACCCACGCCTGTGCGGGTTCCTCGGTGCCGTCCGGGATGCGCTCCAGGTGACCGTAGGGAATCTCGTGCGTGGCGGTGACGTCCGAAAGCGCCGTCGGGAAGCGGAGCTTGAGCAGCTTCAGCTTCTCCTGCCAGTTGACGACCGTCCGCACCTCGACCTGCCGGGACCCTGCCGACAGCACGAACTCCTCGGCCAGTTCGGAGCGCCCGTACGAGCTCTCCACCCGGAGGACGGCACGTACCGGCCCCGACTCGACGAGCCGCACACGAGTGCAGCCGAAGACTCCGTCCGTCTTGTCGTAGGAGTGCACCCGGTGGCCCCAGGTGTCCGACGGGTCGTCGACGACGACGGCATGCGGCGCCGGCCGGGACGGCAGCAACTCGACGTCCGCGTCCTTGTCGTAGAGCGAACTGAGCCATCCGGTGGCGGGGTCGACCTCCAGCCGCAGGTGCTCGTTCTCCAGACCGGTCGCTCCGGCCCTCACGGGCCCTTCCGCTGCCGTCTCCCCGGCGCCCCCCGGCAGCAGGTGGTAGACGCGGTGGCCGAGCGGGGGCACCGTTGCACGGAAGGCGACGCGTGCGCGACTGCCGGCCATGGTCGCTTCGGAACGGGTGTGCTGCATGGGTACGTCGTTGCCCTCGTCGTCGGTCAACGAGGCCCCGGCAGCGTGCAGATACTCCGCCTCGACGTCTGTGTGCAGCACCCAGGGGTGCGGGTTGAAGACGACAAGCGGCTGTGTCTGCTCGCGCAGCGGGATGTTCACGCGGCGCGAGACGGCCTGCACCGAGCGGTTGAAGATCTCGGCGGCGAGCGAACGGGCGCGGCCGTAGTCGTCGCGCGCGTCCTCGTAGGCGGAACGCAGCGACGTGCCGGCCAGGATGTCGTGGAACTGGTTGAAGAGGACCAGTTTCCACGCCTCCGCGAACTGCCGGTGCGGGTAGTCCTCCCCGGTGACGATGTGGGCGACGCTCGCCCACTTCTCGGCGCGCTGCAGCTCGTTCTCCGCGCGCCTGTTCCAGGACTTCACACCCGAGTGCGACGAGTAGCAGCCGGGACCGTGGTGCTGGAGTTCCCCCGCGTGCACCGGGATGCCGGAACGGCCGCGGATGCGGGCGAAGTAGGCCTCGGGGTGGCTGAGCGTGAGGGTGGGCAGCCCTCCGAGGGTGTTGAGGCGGTGGATGCTGTCGATGTTCGCCTTGGTGGGACCGCCGCCGTGGTTGCCGACGCCGTAGAAGACCATCAACTCCGGCTCGTCGGACGGCATGAGGGCGAGGGACTTGTCGAGGTGGCCTCCGATGTCCTTGCCGGGGCTGCAGTATTCGTTGGGCAGCCGGTAGGCGAGCACGCGTGAGCCGTCGGGGGCCTCCCAGTGGAAGAACTGTCCGGGCAGGGTCTGCTCGTGCGGTCCTGGACGCAGGAACATGTAGCCGTCCATGCCGGACTTGCGGAGCAGTTGGGGAAGCATCGCGTTGTGCCCGAACGGGTCGAGGTTGCAGCCGACGGTCGAGGCCGTTCCGAACTTCTCCAGCAGGTAGCGCTGCCCGTACAGCGCCTGGCGTACGAACGACTCGCCACTGGGGATGTTGCAGTCGGGCTCGATCCACCAGCCTCCGACGACCTGCCAACGTCCCTCGGCCATACGCTTCTTGATGGTCTCGAACAGCTGCGGGTCGTGCCGTTCGATCCACTCCAGGTACATCACCGAGTCGCAGGTGAAGACGAAGTCGGGGTACTCCTCCATGCGGTCCGCGGCGGACTGGAACGTCGCCCGGATCTCCTGAAGGCCCTCCGGCCAGCGCCACAGCCATACGGGGTCGATGTGGGCGTTGCCCACCATGTGCAGGGTGCGGGATCGGGGGTGCCGTGAGGCGGCGTCGGAGGTGGTCATGCTGTGGTCTCCAGCCCGTCGGGAGCGGTGGCCTCGGAGTCTGTGTTCGTGGCTGCGGCTGCGGCTGATTTCGTGACTGCTGCCGGCTCCGTGGAGTCGGCAGCCCATGCGTCGACCTGCTCACTGAGCAGGTGGAGCATCGTGAGATGCATTTCCTGGATGCGCGCGGTGGCGGTCGACGGTACGACCAGGCTGTGGTCGGCGTGCTCGGCCGCGGGCATGCCGTTGTGCTCCCCTCCGCAGAACAGCACGGTGACGGCGCCTGCGGCACGGGCTTCGGCGAGTCCCCGTACGACATTGGGCGAGCGTCCCGAGGTGGAGAAGCCGATCACCATGTCACCGGGGCTCACCAGAGCCCTCACCTGCCGGGCGAAGACCTCGTCGTAGGAGTAGTCGTTGCCGATGCAGGAGATCACCGAGGGGTCGGTGGTCAGGGAGACCGCGGGCAGCGGGCGGCGATCCCGCAGATAGCGGCCGATCAACTCAGCCGCCAGGTGCTGGGCGTCGGCGGCGCTGCCGCCGTTGCCGAAGGTGTAGAGACGGCCCCCTGAGCGGTAGACGTCGATCAACCGGTCGGCGACGGTGTGCAGTCGGGGCAGCAGCACCCTGGCACGCTCGGCCACCTCGAGATGGTCGTCGAGCTGCAGGGACGGTGATTCGGGCATCTGTCGCTCTCGCTTCAGGGTCACGGTTCGCAGGTCGTTGAGAGTCACAGGGGCGCGGTCGAGGGCGGTGCGGCGCAGCCGTCGGAGCGCGGCACGCCGGAG
>NZ_JACBXA010000080.1 GCF_013870515.1 Streptomyces albidus (ex Kaewkla and Franco 2022)
CTGAACGGCCCAGTGCCGGGCGGCTGTTCAGCTGCCCCGCTGCGGACCGGCCCGACCGCGCAGTGAGGAGAGGACGAGGCGTCCGTAGCGTGTCGTGAGCACGGCGGCCGTGGCGGCCACGGAGAGTGCCAGGGCGACGAGCAGGTGTGTGAGGGATTCGTCGCCCAGGACCTGGAGAATGCCGAGGGCCGTGCCCAGGGGCAGGCCGAGAATGGTGAGGACGCCGAGAGCTCCGCTGATCTGCTGGCTCTCCTGGGTCTGGACGAGTCGGCTGTAGTCCGCCGCCTCGGCCAGGATCTCGTTGAAGCGCGCGGGCAGCCGGTGCTGCGACTGGAAGGCGAGCAGCAGTTCGTTGGCCGGTCCGTGTGCGGTCAGGTGCTGACGCCAGTAGGTACTGCGGAAGACCGCGATGTTCTTCTCCAGCGAGGCGACGCGGCCCGCCAGCCGCACGGAGTCGAAGACTTCGGAGAGGTCGTCCGTCAACTCGTCGATGTGGTCCCGCTGAAGGGAACCGAGGAGTATCGCGTCCAGGTAGACGGTGCGTGCGTGCAGCTCCCCGAACTCGTAGAAGTCGCCCTCCCCGGAGTCGGCCCGGTGACCGAGGAACGCTGCCCCGTGCCGCAGCACGAGGGAGCTCCAGTCGGCCGATATGCGGACCGCCTGGTCGAGTTGCTCCGATGCGATCTCGGGCGCCAGCGGGAAGTCCTTCGGCGTGGAGCGTGAGGCCAGTTGCCACAGCCATGCGTCGGCGCTCTGGGGGAGCGCCGCGTCCTGAGCGGTCCGCAGAGCGGGAGTGTGCTGGGCGTCCGGAGTGAGGAAGGCGATGGTGTACGGGCGGCCGAGCGCGAACGTGTCGGTGCCCGCGCGCAGTTCGGCGATGTCACCCAGGAGCTGATCCGGCGCGAGAGGCCCGCTGAGCGGGTCGGGATCGGCGGTCCGGCGATGTCCGATCGCGCGCAGAACGGGGAGCAGGGGCCGCGTGACGGTGAAGTGCAGTACCGCGAGTGCGTGGCCGGGGCTGCGGGCGGTGGCCGTGCGGAGGATCTCCATGCCTTTCAGGTGCAGCTCGTCGTGGTCGACCGTGAGGAACCGGTGCCAACGGCACGGGCGCCCCGGCGTCCCGTAGAGCACGCGCGCGGAGGCGGCCGCGAAGTAGACGGAACGCGTGGCGGAATCCGTGCGACGGCTCCCCAGCTCGAAGGGGATCGGCCCCTCGGCCCAGTCCGGGGTGCGGTGGAGCCGCACGGGCAGGACGACGGTGAGGGCCTGCCGTACGCCGGCGACACCTTCGAGAGCGGGGTTCACGCGCGGTGCTCGTACACGTACGAAGATCTCGGCATGCGGCCATTGTCCCGCCGCGAAGGTGACCACGGTGCCGGGCACCGGAGGACGGGCGGGCCGCCTCGGACCTCAACTCACAGACGGCGGCGGGCCGTTCCGCGACCGGTCACGGAAGGGGTGGCGGAACGGCCCGCCGCCGGGCCTGAGTCGACCGGTGTCCACCCTCAACATGGGTACCGGTCAGGCTTGTTGCTCCACGCCTCGTACGCCATGACGCGCCTCGGCCACCACAGCTCGGGGTGGAGCTGCTCGATCTGTGTCCGGCGTCCTGGAGCGGCCTACGGAAGTCCTCGTACTGGGAGGAGTCGTCGCATCCTATGCGCCGAGTGTCGTCCAGGTGGATGGTGGGCGCTTCGGTGAGCGCGACGAGCGCTGCCCAGCACCCCGACCCGGCCTCGTCCTGCCCGCCCGTGCACGGGTTCTGGCCGCCTCGCCCTGGGTCTTTCCAGGTCTGCACACGCACGCCGGCTGAGTAGAAGTACGGATGTGCGGGTGCCCGCCGGGGAGTTGAGTGGTTCGCATGCCCGAAGCCGCACGCGCACCCCGCATCGCATCTGCACCCGCACCCGCGCCCGATGCCCCCGCCCGGTATGCGTGGGTCGCCCCGCTGGTCTCCACGCTGCTCACCGTCCCGGCGGCCGTCCTCGCCCTCTTCTTCGTGGGTATCTCCCAGATGGCCTGTGACGGCTGCGGCGAGCCCGACCAGAACCGGTTCGACGCCAGCTTCGAAACCGCCTTCGCCGTCTTCGTCTACTGCCTCGCCGCTCCCGCCGTACTACTGGTCCTGAGCTGGCTGCTCCCCTGGCAGCACCGCTACGCCGCCCGACGGCTCGTATTCGCTCTCGCCGCCTTCTTCGCCGTGCCCTTCCTCTACTCGCTCTTCCTCGGCCTCGTGGACTGGCCCGCCTAGCCCGCGCCGATGCGCCCACGCGTCGGTACGCTCGAATGAGGGGCCATGAGGATTGGCGGTCCACGACATGCCTGAGCTGCCGGACGTCGAAGCCTTCCGGGAGGTTCTCGCCTCCTGTGCCCGCAACCAGCGGATCGAGCACGTCGAGGTGTACGACACCGGCGTGCTGCACGGCGTGACCGCGGCGCGGCTGCGGAGGGACCTGGAGGGCCGCAGGTTCAAGGAGCCCCAACGGCACGGCAAGTGGCTCCTCGCCCGCACCGACGGACCCACCGTCCTGCTGCACTTCGGCATGACCGGACAGCTGGTGTGCGCCCGTCCCGCGGACGAGCTGCACGCCCACGACCGCGTCGTGTTCACCGTGAGCCGTGGTCGCCAGCTGCGCTACCGGGACCAGCGCAAGCTCAAGGGCCTCTGGCTCGCGGACGACGCCGCCCTCGCGCGCACGCTGGAGGCCCAGGGCCCGGACGCGGCGGCAGTCGGCCGCGAGGAGTTCGCGGCGGCGCTCGCTCGCCGGCGAGGCACCGTCAAGTCCGTCCTCACCGACCAGTCGGTGCTGGCCGGGATCGGCAACCTCCTCGCTGACGAGATCCTCTGGCGTTCCCGGCTCCACCCGGCCCGGAAGGCCGGCGGACTCACCGAGGCAGAGCTCGGGCGCCTGCACACGGACATGCGGCGAGTTCTCCGTGAGGCTGTGCGGGCGGGCCGCGTACCGCCCCGCAGAACCTGGCTCACCGGCCATCGCGACGACCCGAACGGGCACTGTCCGCGATGCGGCACGAGCCTGCGGCACGACCGTATCGCCGGCAGGACCACGGTGTGGTGTCCCAACTGCCAGCCCCCGCCGTCCCCCTGATAGCGCGTTGGGCACGGAATGGCGCCGGCCACACGTCTCTGATCGGCACGCGAAGTCCCCCGCACTCCCGGAGTCGCCGTACGGGAGTGCGGGGGACCACGTGCAGACATGAGGGCGGGCAGCTCAAGAGCCCCGTGTGATGGGATTCCTGAACTGCCCGACGGGCCCTCGAGTGACTAGAGGGCCTCGGTACCGGTGCCGCCGGTGGCGGTGCCGGCGGTGTTCTCGTTGTCGTCGTTGCCGACGCCGCAGATCTGCTGGGTGGCGCTGGCGTCGGCGTCGCCGCCGCCGCCGATCAGCACCGGGACGGCGGTGCCGGCGAGGGTGAAGTCCAGGCTGTTGCTGTCGGCGTCCTGCACGCAGTTGACGGTCGGGAGCTCCTGGGGCTCGCCGCCGCCCGCGTAGGCGGCACCGGCACCGAGCATGCTGACGCTTCCGACCATGGCGGCCACAACGGCAGCTTCGCGAAGCTTGCGCATTACATCTCCACTTCGAAGAGGGCTGAACCGCGACCGGGAAAGATCGCGTGAGGCATAGCAGAAGCTATTCCGGATGAACGTGGCTTACGTTATGCAACACGCAACTTTGCGTGATTCTGCGCCGATTCATACTGCTTGTTGGGCACTTTCGGCGGTCGAGCTGATGGCCAGGCGGGGACGGCGATGGTGGCGGTTCCGGTGACGACCTGGGCGAGCGTGCGGCTCATGGAGCTCGCCTCGACTCCTCCCAGCGGTGGCCCCGACGGAATGCGGCCCCGCGCTCAACCACCGGACGCACGCGGCCGGAACAGGGCCCTTCGCACTTCCGTCTCCGAACGGCCGAGTTCACCAACGTTGCGCAGACATGGGAACGGGCAGCTCAGGAACCAGAGTTGACTGGTATCTGAGCTGCCCGAAGGGACCCGTCCTGGTGGCTAGAGGGCGTCGGTCCCGGTGCCACCGGTGGAGGTGCCGCCGGTGTTCTCGACGTCCTCGTTGCCGATGCCGCAGATCTGCTGCGTGGCGCTCGAATCGCCGTCGCCCAAAGCGATGAGGGGGCCGGTAACGGTGATGAGGCCGCCGACCGTCGGGTTCGTGGTGGTCTGGCTGGCGTCCTGGTTGCAGTAGACGGTCACAGACCTCGGCGGCTGCTCACCACCCCCGCTGTGAGCGGACGCGACGCCGGCACCGAGCATGCTGACGCTTCCGACCATGGTCGCCACAAGAGCAGCTTTGCGAAGCTTGGGCATTACATCTCCACTTCCATGAGGGCTTGACACGACCAGTAATTGATCGCATGTAGCAATGGCAAACCATATTCCCCAAATAGTGCATTTCTTCCGCAACACGCCGTTTAGCTCCGGTCGGCGGCGATGACGGCCCCGACCTCCTGTACCGATCTCCGTGGTGCGGGCGCCAGGAGTGTGGCCGGGCACGACATGACTCAGGGGCCGAGCTGGTGGGCTCGACCCCTGAGTCGGTGCCGGTGAGACCGGCTTCAGCGACTAGAGCGCTGAGGTGCCGGTGCCGCCGGTGGCGGTGCCGGCGGTGTTCTCGTTGTCGTCGTTGCCGATCCCGCAGATCTGCTGGGTGGCGCTGGCGTCGGCGTCGCCGGCGTCGCCAGTGGTGACGGGGGTCAGGATGCCCGCGATGGTGAAGTTCACGGTGTTGCTGCTGGCGTCCTGCTCGCAGTTGACGGTCGGGAGCTCGGTGGGCTCGCCGCCGCCGGCGTAGGCGGCACCGGCACCGAGCATGCTGACGCTACCGATCATGGCGGCTACAACGGCAGCTTCGCGAAGCTTGCGCATTACATCTCCACTTCGAAGAGGGCTGAACACGATCAGTAGTCGATCGCATGTAGGCAGTGACACACGGTATTGCCGAACGCGCCTATTTGATCTGCAACACGCCGTTTTGTGTGGTTCTTGTGCCGTGTTGGCCTCAAGGTCCCGACATGACTCAGGGACCGAGCCCGCAGGCCCGGTCCCTGGATCTGTGCCGGTGAGACCGGCTTCAGCGACTCAGAGGACTGAGGTGCCGGTGCCGCCGGTGGCCTCGCCGCCGGTGTTCTCGTTCTCGTCGTTGCCGACGCCGCAGATCTGCTGGGTGGCGCTGGCGTCGGCAGCACCGGCGTCGCCGGTGGTCACGGACGCCAGGGTGCCGGCGATCGTGATGTTGGCGGTGTTGCTGCTGGCGTCCTGCTCGCAGTTGACGGTCGGGAGCTCGGTGGGCTCCCCGCCGCCGGCGAACGCGACGCCGGCACCGGCCATGCTGAGGCTTCCGACCATGGCGGCCACGAGAGCAGCTTCGCGAAGCTTGCGCATTACATCTCCACTTCCATGAGGGCTCGACGCGATCAGTAATTGATCGCATGTAGCAGTTGGAAACGGTATTCCCCTAATAATGCTTTTCTTCCGCAACACGCCGTTCAGTCATGGTTGTTGCCGAATGTGGCGAACTGGTGTCCGCGAAATGGGTTCTGCGGCGCATTCCGTGGTCCGCTCTGGCATTCGGACCCTGCAGTCATGTCCGAATGGGGGCGGGGCGACATGACTCAGGGGCCGAGCTGGTGGGCTCGGCCCCTGGATCCGTACCGGTGAGACTCGGCTCAGCGACTCAGAGGACTGAGGTGCCGGTGCCGCCGGTGGCCTCGCCGCCGGTGTTCTCGTTGTCGTCGTTGCCGATCCCGCAGATCTGCTGGGTGGCGCTGGCGTCGGCGTCGCCACCGTCACCGGTGACCGCCGTGACGAGCGTGCCGGCGAACGTGATGTTGGCGGTGTTGCTGCTGGCGTCCTGCTCGCAGTTGACGGTCGGGAGCTCGGTGGGCTCCCCGCCGCCGGCGAACGCGACGCCCGCGCCGGCCATGCTGAGGCTTCCGACCATGGCGGCTACAACGGCAGCTTCGCGAAGCTTGCGCATTACATCTCCACTTCCATGAGGGCTGGACACGATCAGTAATTGATCGCATATAGGCAGTGACACACGGTAATCGCGAGGCCGGGCACATCGGCCGCAACACGCCGCAATGGGCTGATCGGCCGTCAGATGTTCGCCCTCTTCTCTCGTCTGACCCGGGCGACGTACGTCGTGCCTTCCTCGGGGACGTGAACGGGCTGGTCTCGCGGGCTGGTGCAGGCGCGCCCGCTCCACGGCCGTACGTGAGGTCCGCGCTCCGCTGCCTTCCGATGAGTCGTCTGACGGGCGCCGGTCACGGCGTCTCAACGCGCCTACCCCTGCGTGCAGTTGACGGCGGTGGTGAGAGGGGCAGGCGCTCAGGGCAGTGGTCGGGCGAAGTCGTGGACGTAACCGGGGTAGGGGTCGTCGCCGATCTCCGAGAGCCGGGCGCCGATGCCACGCGCAGCCGACAGCACCGGCTGGGCCAGCCGGTCGAGCTCCAGCCGGCTGGAGCGGACCACCACCCCGACGGCTGCGACCGGCTCGTCGTCGACGAGTACCGGGCTCGCGACCGAACAGCTGCCCAGAGTCATCTCCTCGCGCGTGGTGGCGAACCCGCGGCGCCGCGTGCGCTGCAAGTCGTGCCGCAGCCGGCCCGGTTCGCGGATCGAGTACCTCGTCGGGCGGCTCAACTGCCGGCTGAGGTGGTCGTCGATGTCCGCGGTCGAGGCCCATGCGAGCAGCGCCTTGCCGACGCCGGTCGTGTGCAGCGGCAGGCGTCCCCCGGTGCGCGAGATGATCGGGACCGACCGGTGGCCGGTGAGCTTCTCCACGTACAGCACCTTGTCTCCGTCGCGTACGGCGAGATGGACGTTCTCCCGGGTGCTCTCGTAGAGCTCCTGCATGAAGGGCATGGCCACGTCGCGCAGCTGCGTGTGCAGGCCGCTCAGCAGCCCCAGCTCCAACAGGCGAAGTCCCACGCGGTACTTGCCTTCGTCGTCCCGCTCCAGGCCGCGCCAGCGGGTCAGTTCGCCGACGAGCCTGTGCGTCGTCGGCAGGCTCAGGTCCGCTCGCCGGGCGAGGTCGGAGAGGGTCAGCTTCGGGTGCTCGAAGTCGAACGCGTCGAGGATCGCCAGCATGCGTGAAGCCACTGTTCGGCCCGGCTGACTGTTGTTTCCGGACATCGGCACTTCCACTCAGTGAAAGACAGTGCTGTGCCTGAAGTGTGTCACGCACCACGATGTCGGTCACCCCGACAAGGAGAAACACCATGTCGTCAACGTCCCCGAGGTTCTCGGCGTCACCTTCAGGCACCACGGCGCAAGGCCCAGCTCGGCGCGACTTCTGGCCGGTTCTGCTCTGCTGGCTCGCGGTCGCGCTCGACGGGTTCGACCTGGTCGTGCTCGGAGCCGTCATACCGACACTCACGAAGACCCACGCGCTCGGCTTCGACCCCGGTTCGCTCACGACCGCGGCCACGGTCGGGCTGGTCGGGGTCGGCATCGGCGCCGTCGTGATCGGCCCGCTCACCGACCGGTTCGGCCGCCGCGCCAGCCTGATGACGTGCATAGCGGTCTTCTCGGTGCTGACCCTCGCGATCGCGTGGGCACCGAACATCGCCACGTTCGTGGCGCTGCGCTTCCTCGCCGGTCTCGGCCTGGGCGCCTGCCTGCCGACCGCGCTGGCGTACATGACCGAGTACGCGCGGCCCGGACGTCGCGGCTCCGCCGTCACGCAGATGATGACCGGCTACCACGTGGGTGCGGTGCTCACGGCCTTGCTGGCGATCGTCTTCATCCCACGGTTCGGCTGGGAGGCGATGTTCGTCGTCGGCGGCGGTGCCGGGCTGCTGACGCTGCCCGTCATGTGGGCCAAACTCCCGGAGTCCTCGGCGTTCCTCGAGGCGCGAGGCAAGACCGTCTCCGCCACCGAGCAGCCGGCACGGCCCTCCGCCCTCCTGCGCGGCCGGCTGCTGCGCGTGAGCCTCGGCATCTGGATCGCCTCGTTCATGGGCCTTCTCCTCGTGTACGGGCTCAACACCTGGCTTCCGCAGATCATGGGCGCGGCCGGCTATTCGCTCGGCGACTCCCTCGGGCTGTTGCTCGCGCTCAACCTCGGTGCCGTCGCAGGGCTGCTGCTGGCCGGCCGGGTCTCGGACGCCCGCGGCAACAAGCGGACCGTGCTGCTGTGGTTCGGCGTCTCCGCGGTCTTCCTCGCGTTGCTGTCGGTCAAGCTGGAATCGCCTGCGGTGGTCTATGCCGCGGTCTTCCTGGCCGGTGTGTTCGTGTTCAGCGCGCAGGTGCTGGTGTACGCCTTCGTCGGCCACTTGTTCGCCGCAGAGGTGCGGGGGACGGCGCTGGGCCTGGCCGCCGGAGTGGGACGTCTCGGCGCGATCGTCGGTCCGTTCCTCGGCGGCCTGCTGGTCAGTGCGGGGATCGCCTACCCCTGGGGCTTCTACGCCTTCTCCGTCGCCGCGGTCCTCGCCGTACTGGCCCTGCTGGCCGTGCCGGCACACCTGCGCGGGGGGAGCTCGTGACGACGACGCGAACCCAGGTGGTGATCGTCGGCGCCGGGCCTGCCGGGCTGCTGCTGTCCCACCTGCTGGACCGCGAGGGAGTCGAATCGGTCCTGCTGGAGAACCGCAGCCCCGACTACGTCCTCGGCCGCATCCGTGCCGGCATGCTGGAGCACTCGACCGTCGAGCTGCTCAGCCAGGCGGGCGTCGGGGACCGGCTCAAGCGAGAAGGCATGGAGCACCGGGGGATCTACCTTCAGTTCCCGGAGGAGCGTCACCACATCGACTTCCACTCGCTCGTGAACCGGTCGGTGTGGGTCTACGGGCAGACGGAGGTCACGCGTGACCTGATGCGGGCGCGTTCCGCTGTGGGCCAGCAGGCGCACTACGAGGTCAGCGATGTCGCCCTGCACGACCTCGAAGGCGAGAGCCCGGCCGTGACGTTCGTCGACGTGGAGGGGCGTCCCCAGCGCATCGACTGCGATGTGGTCGCCGGCTGCGACGGATTCCACGGCCCCGCACGCCGGAGCATCCCCGCCGACGCGCGCAGCTCGTTCGGCCGGGACTATCCGTACGCGTGGCTGGGAGTTCTGGCCGACGTCGCTCCGTCCACCGACGAACTGATCTACGCCTGGCATCCCGACGGATTCGCGATGCACTCCATGCGCTCGCCCTCGGTCAGCCGGCTCTACCTGCAGGTCGATCCGGGCGACGACATCGCCGAGTGGTCCGACGACCGGATCTGGGACGCGCTTGCCCGGCGGCTCGGCCACGGGCAGGACGGCTGGCAGCTGCAACAGGGGCCGATCACGGACAAGTCGGTGCTGCCGATGCGCAGCTTCGTCTCGACGCCGATGCAGTACGGCCGGCTCTTCCTGGCCGGGGACGCCGCGCACATCGTCCCGCCGACCGGCGCCAAGGGCCTGAACCTCGCTGTGGCCGACGTCGCACTGCTCTCGCGGGCGCTGGTGGCCCTGCTGCGCGAACGTGATCCCCGCCTGGCTGACGAGTACACCGAGACGGCGCTGCGGCGGGTGTGGCGCGGCACGCACTTCTCGTGGTGGATGACCAGCATGCTCCACGTCACCGGTGACCCCTTCGACGCCCAGTTGCAGCGCTCGCAGCTGGAGTGGGTGGTGCGCTCGCCGAGCGCGGCGGCCGGACTGGCCGAGAACTACGCCGGACTCCCCATCGGTTATTGAGAGTTGGCCGGGCGGCGGGCGATCGGCCGCCGCCCGGTTTCGGTGGACGGGTTCAATGTCCGTCGTGGCGCGGCCTGTTGGGCATCGTCTGAGTTCCAGGCCCGTTCAAGCAGATGGGGTTGGAGCGTCGCCCATCCGCTGCTGGACGTCCCGGGGCGAGTGCGGGATGGGGGCCCTGCACCGTCGCGACGCCTGAGGACGCGAGGGCCGTCGGCAGCACCATGCCGTGGCAAGTGGAAGCGGCTCTCGTTCTCCACTGCTTTCCGGCCGTCGCCTCATTCGTCACCGCCGCCGGTGGACGGAAGAGCCTCCACCGCATGTGCGCCACGCTTGGCAACCAGACACGAGCAGCCCCAACAGTTGTGAATGAGACCGCAACTGGGACTGCGAACGACGAAGGCCCCGGCCGGTTTCCCGGTCGGGGCCTTCGTTACAGCCCGGTGAGGCTGGGCGGAGGATACGAGATTCGAACTCGTGAGGGGTTGCCCCCAACACGCTTTCCAAATGTTCGTCCTGGGATCCGGGTGAGAGCGGGGTCGTTCTGACCTGGACTCCGCGGGTGGGGTACGCGGCGCATGGACACTCTTGTACGGAGGTGAATGCAACCAGAACTGCAACCACGGAATTGGAGCCATCGGATGCGAGCAGTGGTCCCCTCACGACCGTCTACAGCCTGAGCACCCTCGCCTCCGGTGCTCTAGCAGGTACGAGGCGCCGCCACAGCAGCGCGGCGACATAGACGGTTGCGGTGCCGATCTCCAGGTGTCGTCGAGGTGGAGCGGAGGGGCAGGTTCAGCGCCGGGTCGTTGGTGAGGATCTGCTGGTGCAGAAGCCTGAGTTCCGAACCGACGGCGATTCCGAGCTCACCCCGCAGCCGTTCGCTGATCTGCCGGAACGCGTCGAGTGCTTCGGCCTGGCGGCCCTGCCGGTAGAGCGCCAGCATCAGCTGTGCCCAGAAGTGCTCCCGCCACGGGCACGTGCGCAGCGCGTCGCGGAGTTCGACGACGACCTCGCGATGCGCCCCGCGTTTCAGATCGAGGTCGATGCGCCGCTCCAGCGCGCCGTAGCGGCGTTCGGCGAGCCCCGGGACGAAGTCGCGGTGCAGGGCGTCCGAGGGCACGTTCGACAGTGCGGGCCCGCGCCACAGGCCCAGCGCCTCGCGCAGCAGTGCGCTTTCCCGTCGGTGGTCCCCGTCGGCAGCCATGCGCTGGGCCATTGTCAGCGTGCTGCGGAAACGCAGCAGGTCCAGCTGGGAGTCGTCCGCGGTCATGAGATAGCCGCCCGGAAGGGTACGGATCGGCTCCAGCCGCTCGTCGGAGGATGGGCACAGTACCCGGCGCAACCTCATGACATAGGAGCGCAGCGTTGTATGGGCGCCCCCGGGTGGATTTTCATCCCATAGATTTGCGGCCAATTCATCCATGGAAACCGTTTGATTGGCACGCAGCAGCATCGACGCCAGCAGGATTCGTAACTTCGCCGCCGGTAAGGGCACTTCCCTCTCTCCGTGCAGCACACGCAATGGCCCAAGTAAGTGGAAGCTCAAACTGCTTTCCTGCGTCACCATATCGCGTCCCATCTACGATCCCCTGTGCCGCTGTGAGGCACGGGGCGGGAATAGGCGGCCGAGCGAATTCATGCTGCCAGGTGCTGACGCCACCGTCCAGCCACGGGGAGGCCACAGTGGCCTGAGATTCTTCAATACGGACGCGGTCCGCGTTCGATGCAAGTCGCTTTTCGGGCATTCTGTAGCCGCAACGACCGTGTGGCCGAGAGTCGTCGCAGGTGTCCTCAGGAACCTCACGCAGGAAAACCAAAGGAGTGGGCGTGTACGACTCATCCATGCTGGTCAAGGAGATCTCTGGCTGGTTGTCAAGGCCTGCCGACGAGGTGGACCGACAATTCGCAGGATCAGAACGTGACAGGATAAGGGCGGCAATTGGTGATCTGAACCAAAATGCCTTGTCCGGAGACCTGGAGAGCTTTTATCACCAACAGCTCCTGTTGTCCCGTATCTACCATCTGATCACGCGCATCCCGGACGCGGAGACAGCAGAGGGCTCGATCGCGGTCCATGAGGTGACCCGGCTGCTGGAGCAGGCGACGCTGCTCGGCGAGGACCGGCAGCTGGACGCCACGCTCCTGGAGGACCTGCCCGCCGAACCCGGTGAGTTCCTTTCCTGGCTCAAGGGACAGGCCAGGCAGCACCGCGTTTTCAAGCACCCGTACTACATGGACTTCATCCGCAACCACGCCACCGCGGCGGACGTGCGCACGTACATGATCCAGGAGTCCGTGGTCGACGGTCGGTTCGACGACCTGCTGGCTCTGATGCAGGTGGGCACCAGCGGCGCCGCGAAGATGGAGATCGCGTCCAACTTCTGGGACGAGATGGGGAATGGAAAGCCCGAAGAGGTCCACACCACTCTCTTCAACCAGATATTCGACGTGTTCAACGTGTCCGAGACGGAGATGGAGGAGTCGCTGACCGCCACCGCACTCCTGAGCGGAAATCTCGCAGTGCTCCTCAGCCGGTACCGGCACCGGTATCCTGAGGCCGTCGGTTTCCTGGGCATGACGGAATGGCTGGTGCCAGACCGCTTCGTGCAGGTGGTGAGTGCGTGGGAACGACTCGGCCTCCCGGACGTGGGAATCGTCTACCACCGTCTGCACATCACCATCGACTCCCAGCACGCCGCGGGCTGGTTCCACAACATTGTGAAACCAGCCGCGCCGTCGGAGTACATGCGACTGGGAATCGCCCGCGGGGCGTTGTGGCGGCTCAACTCCTCGGCGCGCTATCTGGACGAACGGCTGGCCGAGGTGGCCGGCGAGAATGTGGAGGACCGCGGCGCCGGGGAGACCGCCGCGCTCGTCACCGGCTGACGTGGCGCGGAGCCGACCGACGGACCCGGGCTGCACCCGATACCCGGACCCGGAATACCTAGTGGAACAAGCTTCGCGGAATGAAAGGCGAGTCGTATGCCACTGACCGACCAGCGTTTCTCGGTCATCGACATCCCGGCGGTTCAGCCGAATGTGCTGGACAGCTATGACAATTGCCCGTTAGACGAGTACATGGGCAACGGAACCCGGTACAAACGGTTCTCGCAGTACCGCATGAGCTTCACGGAGAGTGCCGGTTGGGGTTTTGAACTCCTGCCGCACCGGGACTACACCACGTTCAAGAAGTTCAATAACGTCGCCGGTGGTGTCCGCCGGGGATATCTGCCGATCGAGGTGGATTTCACGCCGCTCATCCGGACCGGGGCCGAGGGGTTCCCCCTGGACACCACGGAAGAATGGCAGATCAACGTCCATCAGAACCGCACCCGGGCCACCGGTGAGAAGCCCGGCCCGCTGACGCCGGAGGGCGTGCACCACGACGGGCACGAATTCGTGATGATCGCCGTCCTGCGGCGCAACAACGTCGCGGGCGGTCTGACCCGGTTGTGGAAGCCCGGCGCGGAGGAGCCGTTCTGGGACGGCACCCTGGAGGCCGGTCAGGCTGTGCTGCTGGACGACCGGGCGCTCGCACACGACGTCACCGACGTGCTCTCCGCCGACGGCGGTCCCGGGTACCGCGACATCCTCATCGTCGCCTTCTCCCGCTGGAGCGAGAAGTGGTACGGCGACCAGCACGACGAGGCGGCCCTGAACGACGCGCCGGAGCCGTCGGCGATGTAGGGACGCGGTCTGGGTCCGGACCGCTGGGGGCCGCACTCCGTACGAGCATCTCTCGTCGGTGTACGGCCCCCGAGCGGTCTGGCGACAGCCGGTCGGGCACCGTCACGACTCCCGGAAGCAGGTGACACATGTACGACTTCGTGAAGTACCAAGCACTGGGCAACGACTACTTGGTCATCGATCCGCAGCGGATCGACCTGCTGGGGCTGCCGTCCACCGCGCGGGCCGCCCGCCTGCTGTGCGACCGGCACTTCGGCATCGGTGCTGACGGGGTCCTGCTGGGACCGGTCGGTGCGGTGAGAGACGGCGAGCCGGTCGTCCTGCGCGCCTTCAACTCCGACGGCAGCGTCTGTGGCAGGAGTGCCAACGGACTGCGAATATTCGCCCTCTACCTGTCCCAGTACCACCAGGGAGCGCGGGACGTCCTCATCCGTACGCTCGCGGGCGACACCGCGGTGCGGATCGAGGACCTCGACGAGGGCATCGCCCGGGTGGAGATGGGCCGCCCCACCTTCGAGGCGGCGGACATTCCGGCGCAGGACCTGCGAGGCCCCGTCGTGGCCCGGCCGCTGGACGTGGCAGGGCGACAGCTCCAGGTGACCTGTCTGAACAACGGCAACCCGCACACCGTCGTCCCGCTCCCCGAGGTGTCCGCCGCGCTGGCACATGAGGTGGGGCCGCTGATCGCGGGCCATCCGGCCTTCCCCGAGCGGACCAACGTGCAGTTCATGCGCGTGCTCGACCGCGAGACGGTGGAGATCGAGATCTGGGAGCGCGGCGCGGGCTACGCCCTGGCCTCCGGCAGCAGCGCCTGCGCCGCGGCCAGCGCCGCTCATGCCCTGGGCCTGGTGGACCACGCGGTACGGGTGCGGATGCCCGGCGGTGCCTTCGAGACGGCCATCGACGCGCAGGGCGCGGTCACCCTGTCCGGCGCCTCGGAGCAGGTCGCGGCCGGATTCCTGGCACCGCGACTCCGCACCCATCTCGGACTGCCCGCCGTACCGGACACGGCCGTACCGGACACGCCCGTAACAGGCACGCCCGCACCGGACACGGACACCAGCAGGCCGACCGCCCGTGCCTCGGCCGCGCGGGGGACTGCCGCATGACGCCCCTCGACGCCGGCATCGCCGCGAAGTCGGTCTACTCCATCGCCCGTTGGACGTTCGTCGACTCCGCCGGGCGCTACGACGTCGACCTCGGCAACAGCTACGTACCGAGCCGCAGACTGTCCGACCTGACCGTCCCCGCGGACCTTGAGCTCGACTACGGCACCGACCGGGGCACCACGGAACTGCGCGACCGGATCGCCGGACTGTACGGCGGTCGGCCGGAGTCGGTCACTGTCACGCACGGCGCGCAGGAGGCGCTGTTCCTGCTGTTCGACGTGCTGCTGCGGCCCGGCGACCAGGTGATCGCGTTCAACCCCGGATGGCAGCCGCTGCTGGACCTGCCGCCCCGGCTCGGCGCGAGCGTGACGGTCCTGCCGTACGGACCGGATCTGTCCGTGGACGCCGCGGCCGTGACTGCGGCGGCCGGTGAGAACCTGCGGCTGATCGCGCTGAACTCGCCCTGCAACCCCACCGGCCTCCGGGTCGAGGAGGAGGAACTGCGGGCGCTGGTGGCGCTGGTGGCGGAGCGGGACGCCTTTCTGCTGGTCGACGAGGAGTACGCGATCGATCTGTCGCGCTCCCCGGCCGTGGGCCAGGACCGGGTGATCTCGGTCTCTGGTCTGTCCAAGACCTACGGCCTGCCGGGCCTGCGCACCGGCTGGGTGTACGGCGCGCCGCAGGTGGCGGAAGCCTGCGCGGAGCGCAAGTTCCTCACCTCGATCGCTAACTCCGTGCTGTGCGAGGCCCTGGCATGCTCGGCGCTGGACCGGCACGAGGACTACGCGCGGGAGTACCACCGGCTGTGCGCCCCGGGCCTGCGGCTCGTCGAGAAGTGGGCGGCCCGCCACCCGGATGCCGTCCGGCTGGTGCCGCCGCAGGGCACGCCCTTCGCCTGGATACAACTGCGTACCGGTGAGACCTCCTTGGCGCTGTGCCGCCGGGCGCTGGAGGCCGGTCTGTTGCTGACCCCCGGGGAGACCATGGGCTCGGACGAAGGCTTCCGGCTCGGCTTCGCCCGCGACGTCGGCACGGTGACCGAGGGCCTGCGGCGGCTGGACACCGTACTGCTGCCGGACGGGCCGTCCGGCGGGGACGGGCCGTCCGGCGGTTGAGGGCTTACCGGCCTTCCTCAGTGTCGCGCCGGTTGCACCGTCCCCTCTCCCTTCTCCTCCTCGGCCGGCTGGGGTACGGCTTCGGCCCCGGTCCCGGCTCCGGCCTTGGCCCCAGCCACCGGACGTGACGGCGCGGTGCGGGTCAGCAGTACGCCACTGATGATCAGTACCGCGCCCACCACGGTGTTCCAGCCCAGCGACTCGTTCAGGAAGAACACCCCGACGATCGCCGCCCACAACGGGGTCAGATACGCAACCGTGGAGGCGACCGTCGAGCCGACGGCGCGGATCACCGACAAGTTCCACATGTACGCGAGCCCGGTGCCCACGGCGCCGAGCACCACCATGGCGGCCATCGGCCCCGTCCCGCCCCAATGTGGTGCGCCGCTCAACAGTGGGGCGGCCACGGCAAGTTCGAGGGCCGCCCAGCCGACCTGAATGGCGGTCAGGGTGATCGCGGGGATGTCTCCGCCGGACAGGAAACGGCGGGTGTAGGTGTAGCCCAGCCCGTACGAGGCGGTGGCGACCAGGCAGATCACACTCCCTTTCATCAGCGAGGACTGCCCGCCCGACCACACGCCGAGCACCACCAGGGCGCCGACCAGGCCGGTGGCAATGCCGAGCAGCCGCCGCAGGGTCGGCTTCTCGTCCGGCAACATGATCACTACCCAGACCAGGGTGAACAGGGGAATGGTGGAGTTCCACACCCCGGCCGTGACGGAGTTGATGTACTGCTCGCCCCAGGCGAACAGGGTGAAGGGGAAGGCATTGAGCACCGTCCCCACCACCAGGGCGTGCCCCCACACCCGCAGGTCACGCGGCACTCCCAGCCGCCGCACCAGTACCAGGCCCCACAGCACCAGTGCTCCGAAGAAGCACCGCCAGAAGGCGACCCAACCCGGTTCGATACCGGCTTCGACACCGATCTTGATGAGCGCGAACCCGGACCCCCAGATCATCGAGCAGATGACGAACTGAGGTACCCACGACTTGGCCGGTACAGCGGATAAGGCGTTTACGGAGCTTGCCACTTCGAGTCCTTTCGATTTGCTGTGCGTTTCTTGTCGCGCGTTTCACGGGGGCGGGCCTGTGCCCCTCGATTACGTCTCCGCGCTGCGCCCGACCGCCGCCGAGGCGAAGGCGCGCACCAGGGGATGGGGCCGGGAGGTGTCGTCGGCCAGTTCGGGCTGGAACAAGGTGGACAGGAAGAACCGGTGCCCCGGCAGTTCGGCGATGCGGGGGTGGCCGTCGTCGTCGTGGCCGGTGAAGCGCAACCCGTGGTCGCGCAGGGTGCCGGCGTACCGGGGGTCCAGAGCGTGCGTGCACTGGTAGCGCTCCACGGTCGTACGCGCGCCGAGCGCTTCCTCGGCCAGTGAGCCGGGCTCGATGTGGACAGTCCCCTCATGGCCCCCGAGGTCGCGCGACAGCGGCACGATCAGCGGAAGCGGGCTGCCGGGGGAGTTCTCGGCGTGGGCGGCACCGTCCAGCGCGCAGACGTGGCGGGCGAATTCCAGGAGGACGTGCAGGAAGCCGCCGCAGGTCGCCAGCAGGGGGATGTCCCGCTCGCGCGCCGTGCGCACAGCGCTCACCGCTCCGGCCTCGCTCCGGTACGGGCTGCCCGGCACCAGCCAGATGCCGTCGAAGCCGGCCAGGTCCCGAGGGCCGTCGAGCTGCGCGGTTGACACCCAGTAGGCGTCCACCAGCAGCCGTTCGCGGCGCCACAGCGCCTCCAGCATCGGCGCGTAGCGGGTGTGCGCGGGCACGCCCGCCGACCGCTCGCCGACGAGCGCGATCCGGGCGGGCCGGGTGCGCGAAGGGTCCAAGTCGGCCTGGGGGCGTGGTGCGACGGTGGTGGGCACGCCGGAATCATCCAGCGGCCATGGCAAAAGGACAAACGATAGCTTCTGATTCCTCGATAAGTGATGCTGATCCGGTGGACCCGCGCCTGCTCAAGACCTTCTCGGCCGTCATCACACACGGCTCCTTCTCCGACGCCGCCCGGGAGTTGGGCTATACGCAGTCCGCGGTGTCCCAGCAGATTGCCTCGCTGGAAGGGGAGTTGGGCGTCGAGTTGGTCTGTCGGCGGCCGGTAGGCCCGACGGAGGCCGGTGCCCGGCTGATGGACCACGTGGCCTCGATCCTCCTGCGCATCAACGCCGCACGCGCGGAAGTCCAGAGGGTGAAGGGCGGAACCACCGGGCGGCTGACCGTCGGCATCTGTCCACTGGCGGCCACCGCACACGCACTGCGGATCATCGGTGAGGTGGCCCGGCGTGCCGGTGCGCACGAGCTGACGGTACGTACGCTGCCGCGCCAGGCGGTCGCCGAGGGCGTCGCCACCGGCGAACTGGACCTCGGCCTGGTCGACGGCTTCGCCCTGCCCGAGGACCCCCTGCGCCCGCCCCGGGGGGCCGGGCTGCGCGGCGTACCGGTCTGCCGGGAGCCGGTGGTGGTGGCCCTGCCGCCCCACCACCCCCTGGCACACCGCACGGATCTGCGGCTGGCGGACCTGATCGACGCCCGGTGGATCGACGCACCGGGCGTGAGCGCCCCCCTGGCGGACCTGTGCGCCGTGGTCGGAGACAGCCCCCATCTGCGGGTGGCCCTGCGGTACGACGGCCACGACGTGCGTACGTACACCGAGCTGCTCGCCGGAGGACAGGGCCTGGGCCTCCTCCCACGCTTCGCGCTCGCCGGGCGGCAGGACCTGGTCGGCATCCCACTGACACAGCCGGAGCTGTCCCACCGCGTCGAGGCCCTGCGCGTCACGGGCGGCCCACCGGTGGTGGACGACCTGGTCGCATCGCTCACCGAACCCGTCGAACCCGTCGGCACCGAGATCCAGCCGCGAAGCTGAAGGAGGACGGGAAAAGACGAAGGCCCGAACCGTTGGCACGGTCCGGGCCTTCTGCCTGCGGAGGATACGAGATTCGAACTCGTGAGGGGTTGCCCCCAACACGCTTTCCAACTCTGCACGGGCACGTTCTTGGCAGTTCAGGGCCGTTCGTACAGGGAGATCCAGTCGCTGCCGAGTTGAGACTCAACGCGCGTGAACGAGTACGGATGAGACCGTGGTTGAGACTGCGTCGGGATCCCCCGGGCGAGCGGTACCCCGCACTTGAGGATCTGGGTGTCGTGAACTGTGCTCTACAGGTCCAGGCCTCATGGAGCCACACTGAGTTCATGATTGCCGCAACCAAGACTCCCGAGGTTTGGGGCACTCCAACCCCGACCTTGGCTCTCGCAGTCGCAGCGCTAAGTCTCAGTGCCTCGCTGATCCGACGGGCGTAGGCCATGCGGGACTTGATGTCCATCGCGCTGGCCCTCGGTCTCCGGCAAGGGGAAGCGTTGGGGCTGCGCTGGTCGGACGTGGACCTGACCGCGGGCGTCCTACGTGTAAGGAAGAACCGTCTCCGGCCGAAGTACCTGCACGGGTGCGGCGGCGAGTGTGGACGCACACCCGGCTACTGCAAGCAGCGCGTCAGGAAGAACGAGGACACGGCGAACACGAAGTCTCGTGCCGGCCGCCGGGTCATCGGCGTGCCTGACGAACTTGTCCGCCTCCTGGATCTGCATCGGCAGGAACAAGAGCGAGAGCGCGTTCGGGTCGCGCAGGAATGGCGCGAGACTGGGTTCGTCTTCACCTCGCCCTTTGGGGCGCCGTTGGTACCCAGCACCGACTACGACGTGTGGAGGCAGTTGCTCACCGACGCCAAGGTGCGCGACGGGCGTTTGCACGACGCCAGGCACACAGCGGCCACAGTGCTGCTCATCCTTGGGGTCCCGGAGCGCGTGGTCATGCAGATCATGGGTTGGTCCTCAACAGCGATGGCGGCCCGCTACCAGCACGTGACCGGAGGCATCCTGCAAGACGTCGCGAAACGGGTCGGTGGACTCATCCGGGAGGTCGCGAAGAGCGACGACGGGGCGACGGGGCGACGGGGCGACGAACGAGCGTCCGGCAGACCCCCGTTGAGACTGTGGATGAGACTGTCAACGACGAAGGCCCCGGCCGGTTTCCCGGTCGGGGCCTTCGTGACAGCCCGGTGAGGCTGGGCGGAGGATACGAGATTCGAACTCGTGAGGGGTTGCCCCCAACACGCTTTCCAAGCGTGCGCCCTAGGCCACTAGGCGAATCCTCCGCCGCAAACACTACAAGACGCTGAGGCGTGCTTGCGAACTCGATCCCCGGTCCGGGCATCGGGTAAGGTTGGCGACAGCCCCTCACGTGGCGCTATCTCTCTGAACTCCCCCAGGGCCGGAAGGCAGCAAGGGTAGGAGGGCTCTGGCGGGTGCGTGAGGGGCGTTCTGGTTTCTGCGGGCCCCAATGAGTTCAACGGCGGCCGCCTTCGCGCGGGCGGGCCCGCTGTGCGGGTCCTCAAGATCGGTGCGGGCTTTCGGTGTCCGGCCCTGTGTGCGGGTGGGCCGGGGGTGGAGTGAGGGCGGCGTGACTTGTCGGTCCGCACCGATATCGTCGGGGGTGTGTCGTCCCTCGCCCTGTACCGCCGCTATCGACCCGAGACCTTCGCCGAGGTCATCGGGCAAGAGCACGTGACCGATCCGTTGCAGCAGGCCCTGCGCAACAACCGCGTCAATCACGCCTATCTCTTCAGCGGCCCGCGAGGCTGCGGCAAGACGACCAGCGCGCGCATCCTCGCCCGCTGTCTCAACTGCGAGCAGGGGCCCACTCCCACGCCCTGCGGGGAGTGCCAGTCATGCCGTGACCTCGCCCGGAACGGGCCGGGCTCGATCGACGTGATCGAGATCGACGCCGCGTCCCACGGTGGTGTGGACGACGCGAGGGAGCTGCGCGAGAAGGCGTTCTTCGGGCCTGCGTCCAGTCGTTACAAGATCTATATCGTCGACGAGGCGCACATGGTCACCTCGGCGGGCTTCAACGCGCTGCTGAAGGTGGTCGAAGAGCCCCCGGAGCACCTGAAGTTCATCTTCGCGACGACGGAGCCGGAGAAGGTCATCGGCACGATCCGGTCGCGCACCCACCACTATCCGTTCCGGCTCGTGCCGCCCGGGACGCTTCGCGACTACCTGGCCGAGGTGTGCGAGCAGGAGGCGATCCCGGTCGACGAGGCGGTGCTGCCGCTCGCCGTGCGGGCGGGAGCCGGGTCCGTGCGGGACTCGATGTCCGTCATGGACCAGCTCCTGGCCGGTGCCGCCGAGGACGGCGTGACGTACGCCATGGCCACGGCCCTCCTCGGCTACACGGACAGCGCCTTGCTGGACGGCGTCGTGGACGCCTTCGCAGAGGGTGACGGGGCGCGCACCTTCGAGATCGTGGACCGGGTCATCGAGGGCGGTCACGATCCGCGGCGCTTCGTGACGGACCTGCTGGAGCGCCTGCGTGACCTGGTGATCATGGCGGCCGTCCCGGACGCGATGGAGAAGGGGCTGATCGACGCCCCCGGCGACGTGGCAGACCGTATGCGGGCACAGGCCGGCGCCTTCGGCGCGGCCGAGCTGAGCCGTGCGGCGGACGTCGTGAACACGGGCCTCACGGAGATGCGCGGGGCGACATCGCCGCGGCTGCAACTGGAGTTGATCTGCGCGAGGGTGCTCCTTCCCGCGACGTACGGGGATGAGCGATCGGTGCAGGCCCGTCTCGACCGGCTGGAGCGGGGGGCGTCCTTCGCGGCCGCGGGTGCGCTGGGTGCCGGTCCTGCGAGTCCTCCGGCAGCC
>NZ_JACBXA010000081.1 GCF_013870515.1 Streptomyces albidus (ex Kaewkla and Franco 2022)
GTGCGGCACCGGGCCGGCGGTCTCCTGACCGCCCGCGGCCCTCACGGAAGGCGGCCCGCCTTCCGACGACTGTTCCGGCCTCCGTGGGACCTGCCGTGATGTCGACCGTCCCGCTGTGCAGCAGTCCGGATCGGGCCGCGCGGAACGCCTCGAGCGCCGCCGCCTCTCCGGGGAATTCCATGGACGCGCTCGGCGCACGCCTGGACCGCGCAGGCCCTGGGGGCCACGAGCGCGTCGAGTGCGGCTGCGAGCCGCTCGGCGGGAGCGAGGTGCTGGGCCTGACCTGACACGCCGGGGTGAGCCCAGGACGGCGTCGTGCCGCCCGAGGGCCCGGAGGCGCCCGCCGGGGCTGATCCAACGTTGTAGTGATGCTCGTCGGGACGGCCTGCGCGCAGCGTGCTACGCGCATTGAGCGACGAGCCACGGAGCAAGCGCTCCGCAGCTTCTTCGTCGAGCCACCGGTACCGGTCGTCGTCCGCCATCACGTTTCCCTCAGCGTTCGCGTGGCCTTATGCGTCACACCACGGCCCCCGTCCCACTGGGACGCTCCACGACCCTGCTCCGGTTCTGCCATTCCTTCAGAAGATTCGTCCAGCAGCTCAGCGAGCTTGCGCAACCCCCGATGCGCCGCGGTCCGGACTGCGCCGGGCCGCTTCCCCAGAACCTCGGCGGCGCTCTTGGCGTCCAGCCCCACGACCACCCTCAGCACCACGGCTTCGGCCTGGTCCTGGGGGAGTCTCGAAATCATCGCCATCGTGCGCCCCGTACCGAGCGCTTCCATCGCCTCGTCGGCGGTGTTGGCCCCTGCCGGAAGAACCGCCAGGTCGCTCTCGTCCCCGCCTATCGCGGGCCGCCGGCCCCTCGACCGCAGGTGGTCGAGCGCGCGGTTGCGGGCGATGCGGGCCGCCCATCCCCGGAACCGGTCGGCGTCTCCGCTGAACCGTCCGAGGTCGCGGGCTATCTGGAGCCACGCCTCCGAGGCGACGTCCTCGGCATCGGGTTCGCTCACCAGCGTGCGGACATAGCCGAGCAGCCGCGGGTGCACAGCCCGGTACACAGTGCGGAAGGCGACTTCGTCCCCGCCCTGTGCCGCGCGTACCGCGGCGGTCAACTCCGCGTCGTCCCCCTGCACGGCCGTCTCTCGCCCCACTCCGCGATGTCCCAACGGATCTGGTCACGCCCCTGGTCGGGCGCCTGTCTGTCGTCTCGCTGTGTCTGCATCGGCTCTGCGCCGGCGCCTGCGTTTTCCGTACGCATCAACCAGCATCGATGCGAGAGCACGCTAAGGCCAAGTGTGCGTCATCGTCCACGTAAGTTGACCACGTAACAGAATGCGGATCGGGAACGCTGATAGGAGTACGGGCCTGCCCCTGGCGTGGTGCGCCCGTTCTCGAGGGCGATCGGGGTCTCTCCTGTGGGGGGTGGCGACCCCGGTCGCCTTCGCATGTTCTCAGCCCACGCCGGCGCCCAGCTTCTTGAAGTCTTCCCAGCTCAGAGCCGGTTTTTCCGGGTTCCAGAGCTTCTGCGAGGTCGCCCGCAACGGCATCCGGATCCCCGTCGCGACCTGCTCCGGCGTCTGCGCGCCGGCCTGGTCGCACCACACCGCGAACCGACCGCCCGGGATGTGTTTCGGCCCTGACAACGATTTCGGCACCGGCTTCGTCCCGCGCAGCACCGCCGGGGTCCATTGCTCGTAAATGCGACGCCCTGTCGGATATGTGAAGTTGTTCGGCTGCCCGAGAACGTAGTAGAGGTACTCGTCGTTGAGGTTGATCAACTTCCAGCCCTCCTTCAGGAACTCCACGGGGTTCCGCTCGCCGGCCTCCCTGCCGGTCCAGTACGCGATCTGCCGGTCCCGGTGCGGGCGCACGGCGCCGTCCTCGTGGACGCCGTCGTTCCAGACCTGCGGCGTCTTGCCCTCCTCGCGCACGACCTCGGCCCGGTCGTTGAGCCAGGACGTGGCCAGGTCCTGCACGCCCGCGTCTCGGCCGTCCTCCTCGCGGGCCTTCTTCGCCAGCTGCGGATAGGACGCGTCCGGGTCGCGCTTGGCCAGGGCCAGATACTCGTCGCCGCCCAGATGCCAGTACTTGCCGGGGAACAGGTCGGCGTACTCGCGCAGCAGATCGTCGATGATCTTCGCCGCGTCCGGGTTGGAGATGTCGATGGCGCCCTCGGTCGGTGTGCCCGACTCGTCCTTCAACTGCAGTTCCGGATGGGCCTTGAGGACGGCGCCGAGGTGGCCCGGTGAGTCGATCTCGGGAATGACGGTGATGTGCCGGGACTCGGCGAGTTCGACGATGCTCCGCATCTGCTTCTTGGTCAGCCGCGGCTTGGAGACGATCTCGGGGTGCGAGGTGCTCTCGACACGGAAGGCCTGGTCGTCGGAGATGTGCAACTGGAGCTGGTTGAGCTTCAGGTCGCCCATCTCACGGATGCGCTCCTCGATCCACGAGGCACTGAAGTGCTTGCGCGCGACGTCGAGCATGAGACCGCGCTGCGGGCGGTCGGGCTCGTCGCGTACGACGCCGTCGGCGACGCCCCCGCGGGCCCGGACCGACTGGAGCAGCGTGCGCGTCCCGTAGAAGACACCGGCGTCCGCCGAACCGGAGATCTTCACCTGCCCGTTGCGGCTGCGCAGTTCGTACCCCTCACGCCCCTCCTTCGAGGCGTCGTCCAGGGCCAGTTCGACGTCGGCGGTGTGAGCCGCTCCCCCGGCGAAGGGGACCTTCAGCTCCCGGGCGAGCAGCTTCGCCTCGTCGGCCAGGGGACCGTCGGGGTCTGCGACGACGCGGGTGTACTTCGACGGCTCCCAGCCCGGTCCGCGTACGGGCTGCCAGTCCCTCACGCTCGGGATCGCCGCCGGTGCGGGGCCGGTTCGCGCCGGTGTCGTCGGCGTCGGGACCGCGGATGAGCCGCTCTGACTCCCGGAGCCGCCGCCCGCCTCCTCGGTCGAACAGGCGCTGAGGGTGAGAACAGTCACCGCCCCCGTCACAAGAGCCGTCGTCGAACCCACCAGTTTCTTTGGCCACTTAGGTCCCATATAGATACTCTATTGCCCCTTATTGTCCATTTTCGAATCGAACCCGTCGGTCATGCGAACCGGATCGTTCCCGTCCGGGTGAAATTCACAAACTCGTCGTATCGATCGCGCTCTGCGTCGTTACCGTGGCCGCGGCCCTTCCTGCATCGCTCTATCCGGCATCACACAACGGGTGTTGGGGGGTCGCGGGATGAACCGGTCTTCCATGGTCCCTGCCAGGTTGCCCCGGATTCGTCCCCTCCAGCCGTACGTCTACCGCCCGGGGAGCCCATGCCGCTGCCAAGTCCGCAGAGCGACGAGAGGGCCGCGGCCGAGCCCGCCGCCGGCCTGAAGGATGTCGTTCCGGACGAGACGGCCTCGCTGCCCGCACAGCTGTCGACTCCACTGCCCCGCCCGCTCCCCATGCCCCTCTCCCGCTTCAACGCCGCCCCCGCCCTGGAGGCCTCGGCCCTGCTGATGCACTGCTGCAGCAGCCGCCGCCTGGCCGTCCGGATCGCGGCCTGCCGTCCGTACCCCAACATGGGCGCGCTGGAGGCCGCGTTGGACGAGGCGAGCTTCGACATGACGTCCCAGGATCTGACCGAGGCGCTGGAGGCGGAGTCCTCGCAGATGCTCTCCCCCGGACGCGGCCCGGCGCCGGAGGTGGGGCAGCGCGGGACCCTCGCGGCGTACACGGCCCTGCGAGCCGCGCACGCCGCGTACAACGCGCGCTTCGGTTACCCCTTCCTGATCTGCCTCGACTCGGTCGACCCCGCCGAATGGCTCGACCACGAGCTCGACTCGGTGCGCTCCCGGCTCGGGAACGACCCGGAGGAGGAGCGCGTGGTGGCCGCGGAGGAGCTGCGCCGCCTCGCCCGCGGCAGGCTCATCAGGATGGTCGCGGGGCGCTCGGACAGCCGCGGGGCGCCCGGCTGAGGCAGGCGGCGGGCCTGCCGGCGGCTGCTTGCCCGCCTTCCGCACCAGGCGTTCGCCGATGCCTGATTGATCACACCCGCCCCTCCCGGGACGGTTGTACCGACAAAGCGTCGCTACGATGGCCCAGGCCGGTGGCCCATACCCGGCCGAGCCCGGCCGACACCGCTGCACTTTCCGGAGTCGAAGCTGGCGGCAGGCTCTGACATTTGCTCCCGGAGGGTTTTTTCCGTGCCGGCTGGAACGCTGTACCGCGGCCGGGAAGGTATGTGGTCCTGGGTGGCTCATCGAGTCACCGGTGTCCTCATCTTCTTCTTCCTGTTCGTGCACGTCCTCGACACCGCGCTCGTGCGTGTCTCACCCGAGACGTACGACGAGACGGTGGCGATCTACAAGACACCGCTCGTCAACCTCATGGAGTACGGCCTCGTCGCGGCCGTCCTCTTCCACGCGCTCAACGGCCTGCGGGTCGTCGCCGTGGACTTCTGGTCGAAGGGCGCGAAGTACCAGAAGCAGATGCTGTGGACAGTGATGGGCATCTGGGGCGTCCTCATGGCCGGTGCCTTCTACCCCGTCCTGCAGCACACCCTGCGTTCGCTGTTCGGGAGCTGATGAAGATGTCGACCGAGACCACAGAGGCCGGCACCGACGATGCCCGCCGCTACGACGTGGACAACCCCGCTCCGCTGATCACCGCCCCGCGTGCGCGCACGGCGAGGACCCCGAAGTCGACCCGCACCAACTTCGAGCTGTACGGCTGGCTGTTCATGCGCCTGTCCGGAATCGTGCTCGTCGTCCTGGTCCTGGGCCACCTGCTGATCCAGCTCGTGCTGGACGGCGGCGTGAGCAAGATCGGCTTCGCCTTCGTCGCCGGGCGCTGGGCGTCCCCCTTCTGGCAGGTCTGGGACCTGCTGATGCTGTGGCTCGCGATGCTGCACGGGGCGAACGGCCTGCGCACGGTCATCAACGACTACGCCGAGCGGGACGGCACCCGCCTCTGGCTGAAGATGCTGCTGTACACCGCCACGGTGTTCACCGTCCTGCTGGGCACGCTGGTGATCTTCACCTTCGACCCGAACATTCGCTGACGTACGTACGGGGCTGAGGTAACCCAATGAAGATCCACAAGTACGACACCGTGATCGTCGGCGCCGGCGGCGCCGGCATGCGCGCGGCCATCGAGTCGACGAAGCGCAGCCGCACCGCGGTGCTGACGAAGCTCTACCCCACGCGTTCCCACACCGGCGCGGCCCAGGGCGGCATGGCTGCCGCCCTCGCCAACGTCGAGGAGGACAACTGGGAGTGGCACACCTTCGACACGATCAAGGGCGGCGACTACCTGGTCGACCAGGACGCCGCCGAGATCCTCGCGAAGGAGGCCATCGACTCCGTCCTGGACCTGGAGAGGATGGGGCTGCCGTTCAACCGGACGCCGAACGGCACCATCGACCAGCGCCGGTTCGGCGGCCACAGCCGCAACCACGGCGAGGCGCCGGTGCGCCGCTCGTGCTACGCGGCGGACCGCACCGGCCACATGATCCTTCAGACGCTGTACCAGAACTGCGTGAAGGAGGGCGTGGAGTTCTACAACGAGTTCTACGTCCTGGACCTGCTCATGAACGAGACCGACGGCATCCGCAAGACCGCGGGCGTCGTCGCGTACGAGCTGGCCACCGGCGAGATCCACGTCTTCCAGGCGAAGGCCGTCGTCTTCGCCTCGGGCGGCAACGGCAAGTTCTTCAAGGTCTCCTCCAACGCGCACACGCTCACCGGTGACGGGCAGGCCGCCGCCTTCCGGCGCGGACTGCCGCTGGAGGACATGGAGTTCTTCCAGTTCCACCCGACGGGCATCTGGAAGATGGGCATCCTGCTCACGGAGGGCGCGCGCGGTGAGGGCGGCATCCTGCGCAACAAGGACGGCGAGCGCTTCATGGAGAAGTACGCGCCGGTGATGAAGGACCTCGCCTCCCGTGACGTCGTCTCCCGCGCGATCTACACCGAGATCCGCGAGGGGCGTGGCTGCGGCGCCGACAAGGACCACGTCTTCCTCGACCTGACGCACCTGCCGCCGGAGCAGCTGGACGCGAAGCTGCCGGACATCACCGAGTTCGCCCGTACGTACCTGGGCATCGAGCCCTACACGGACCCGGTGCCGATCCAGCCGACCGCGCACTACGCGATGGGCGGCATGCCGACCAACGTGCAGGGCCAGGTGCTCTCGGACAACGACACACCGGTCCCGGGCCTGTACGCGGCCGGCGAGGTCGCCTGCGTCTCCGTGCACGGCGCCAACCGGCTGGGCACCAACTCGCTGCTGGACATCAACGTCTTCGGACGGCGTGCCGGAATCGCGGCCGCCGACTACGCGTCCACCTCCGACTTCGTCGAACTGCCGGAGAACCCGGCCGCCTTCGTCGAGGGCGAGGTCGAGAACCTGCGGGACGCGACCGGCAACGAGCGGGTCGTGGAGATCCGCAGGGCGCTCCAGGAGTGCATGGACAAGAACGTCATGGTCTTCCGTACGGAGCAGACGCTGAAGGAAGCCGTCGAGGAGATCGGCGAGCTGCGCAAGCGCTACCGCGCGATCAGCGTCCAGGACAAGGGCAAGCGGTTCAACACCGACCTGCTGGAGGCCATCGAGCTGGGGAACCTGCTGGATCTGGCCGAGGTCACGGCGGTCTCCGCGCTGGCCCGCAAGGAGTCCCGCGGCGGTCACTACCGCGAGGACTACCCGAACCGCGACGACGTCAACTTCATGCGTCACACCATGGCGTACCGCGAGGTGGGCGACGACGGCACCGAGTCGATCCGGCTGGACTACAAGCCGGTCGTGCAGACCCGCTACCAGCCGATGGAGCGTAAGTACTGATGAGCACCGCAGTCATGGAGAAGTCCGGCGATTCCGGAGCCGAGGCGTCCGCGGGATCCAAGGCCCCGCACCTGATCACCGTGACCTTCCGGATCCGCCGCTTCAACCCCGAGTTGTCGGCCGACGCGGTGTGGGAGGACTTCACCCTCGAGATCGACCCCAAGGACCGTGTCCTGGACGCGCTCCACAAGATCAAGTGGGAGCTGGACGGGACGCTGACCTTCCGGCGTTCCTGCGCCCACGGCATCTGCGGCTCGGACGCGATGCGGATCAACGGCCGCAACCGGCTCGCGTGCAAGACGCTGATCAAGGACATAACCACCGTCAAGGACGGTCGGAGCGCCAAGCCGATCACCATCGAGGCCATCAAGGGCCTCACGGTCCTCAAGGACCTCGTGGTCGACATGGAGCCGTTCTTCCAGGCGTACCGCGACGTGATGCCGTTCCTGGTCACGACGGGCAACGAGCCCACGCGCGAGCGCTACCAGTCCGACGCGGACCGCGCCCGTTTCGACGACACGACCAAGTGCATCCTGTGCGCCGCGTGCACGAGTTCGTGCCCGGTGTTCTGGAACGACGGGCAGTACTTCGGCCCGGCGGCGATCGTCAACGCGCACCGTTTCATCTTCGACAGCCGTGACGAGGCCGGCGAGCAGCGCCTGGAGATCCTCAACGACAAGGACGGCGTGTGGCGTTGCCGCACCACCTTCAACTGCACGGACGCGTGTCCGCGCGGCATCGAGGTGACCAAGGCCATCCAGGAGGTCAAGCGGGCGCTGATCACGCGCCGCTTCTGAGCGGAACCCGATGAACGGGTCTCTGCCGGTGACGGAAGTCCCAGCGGAGGCCCGTTTCTCGTTGACCGAGTCTCCTCATGCACGAACGGGTCCTGCAGGGGTGCGCGGGACGAGACAGGGGGTCAGGCCGTCGCGCCCACTGCCGCCACGGCCACCGCCGAGGGCAACAGCCAGCACTGGCATCGAAGGAGGACCTGCCGCACAGCGGGGTTCACCGCGCGTGCCGGAAGGAGCAGCACCGGGAGGCCGACCACCCCGGAGGCGATCAACATCCAGCCGCTGACGTCGACGAGAACCGACGTCTCCCCGCTCAGGGCGTCGTCGATGCTCACGATGAGGATCAGAAAGCACATGACAGGCAGCAGGACGAGGGCGGTCGCTGAATCCCTGCGCATCCTGCGTATGTCGGCGGGTGAGTGAGGGCGGGTGCCCGCGCGGTTGTTCGTCATGCGGTGAGTCGAACACCGCGGCGGACGCGCGAGGAATCCGTACACGTACTCACCGATCGGGGACGCCGTACTCATCGCTCCCGGCTGTGGCCCCCTGCCCGGCAACCGTCCCGCAACGGGCGCCACTCGCATGTACAGGCCGCACTTGTGCGTACAGATGCCCCGACTCCCGTTCAGCGAGGGCGATTTCGGGGCACGCTATCGACGCGCAAACCGCAACACAGGCACGTCCACCCGCTCCACTCATCTGCACCACCCCCCGCAGAAGGAGTACGCGTGAGACGCACACGACACATACGCAGAGGCGCCGGGGCACTTGTCGCCGTAGGTGCTCTGCTCGGACTCGCCCTGCAGACGACGCCCGCGAGCGCCGACTCGGGCGGCACCACGCCAGGTTCCGTGGTCTCCAAGACCGCTCAGCACGACTCCGCCGAAACGTGGACCGCAGAGCGGATGCGTAAGGCCGTACCTCTTGATCTCCTCGACGCCGGCTCCCGCGCCGTCGAGCGCGCGGGCCAAGCAGTGCCCCGCGGCGAGGAGTTGAAGGTCCCGGCGGTCAAGCCGGACGCCGGCACCATGGCGCTCCCCGAGGCCGGCGGCCCCTGGTCGGGCGGCGGCGACATCGTCCAGACGTCGGGCCGGGTCTTCTTCAAGATGGGCGGCCGCGACGCCTCCTGTTCCGGCAACGCCGTCACCAGCGACAACGGCAGCACGGTCATGACGGCCGGGCACTGCGTGAAGTACCAGGGCAGCTGGCACACCGACTGGGCGTTCGTGCCCGGCTATCACGACGGCGAGGCCCCGCACGGCAGGTGGACGGCCGCCAAGACGCTGACCACGCCGCAGTGGGAGGCCAGCGAGGACATGAACTTCGACGTCGGCGCGGCCGTCGTGAACCCGCTCGACGGCAAGAAGCTCACCGACGTCGTCGGCGGCCAGGGCCTGTCCTTCAACGCCCCCTACGACACCACCATGTACTCCTTCGGCTTCCCCGCCGCCGACCCGTACGACGGCGCGAAGCTGATCTACTGCAGCGGGACGACCTTCCGCGACTTCCTGCTCACCAGCGACCACGGCCTCTCGTGCAACATGACGGGCGGCTCCAGCGGCGGCCCGTGGTTCACGGAGTTCGACGAGGCCACGGGCACCGGCCTGCAGTCGTCGGTGAACAGCTTCGGCTACACGTTCCTTCCGGACACGATGTTCGGGCCGTATTTCGGTGAGGACGCGCAGAAGCTGTACGACAGCGCCCAGGCCGGCTAAGACCGGTCTGGCCTGCCACCACCGCACCGTCAACGCTCCCGACCTGCGGGGCAGCCGAGCAGACGACCGGTCTCCGGCGCCCGCAGGTTCGGGGGGTGCGGGTCCGGCGGCCGCCGCCACAGAGTGAACTCGCCCTGCGTCCCGGGTGATCCGGGCGTGCCGGACGCCGCGGCTGCCGACGGGGGACGTAGGACGTCGAGGTGACCAGGGCCGTCCTGGAGGTCGAGCGGGCACCGATCGCCCGCCACTTCTGACGCCGCCCTCGCGAAGGGGACGCGCCGCGGATCTTCCCGGGCGCAATGTCATGAGCGGATGCTCAACCCCTTTTCGGCAAGGGGGTCTTCGGGGCAATATCGCCACGCACACCCAGCAAGCAGGTACTTCTGCCTCACCACTCTGCCCGCCCCGCAGAAGGAGAGCACGCGTTGACATATCCACGACACATACGCAAAGGCGCCGGAGCGCTGGTGGCCACCGGCACCTTGCTCGGACTCGTCCTGCAGACGGCACCCGCGAGCGCCGACTCCGGTGCCGGCACTCCCGATTCGGCCGGGCCGACGACGTTGCAGGAACGTTCCTCCGGTTGGACGGCGGAGCGGATGCGGAGCGCCACCTCCCTCGATCTGCCGGACGTCGGCTCCGGCGCGGTCAAGGACGCGGGCAAAGCCGTGCCCCGTGGCGAGGAGTTGAGGATTCCGCCCCTCGTTGGAGGAGAGGGCGACAAGGCGTCCCCCGAGGGCGGCGGTGCGTGGTCGGGCGGCGGCGACGTCACCGAGACCACGGGCCGGGTCTTCTTCAAGTACGGCGGCAAGGACGCCTCTTGCTCGGGCAACGCGGTCACCAGCGACAACGCCAGTACCGTCATGACAGCCGGGCACTGCGTGAAGATGCAGGGCAAGTGGCACACCGACTGGACGTTCGTGCCCGGCTATCACGACGGCGAGGCCCCGCACGGCAAGTGGAGCGCGGGCAAGACGCTGACCACACCGCAGTGGGACGCCGGCGAGGACATGGACTACGACGTCGGCGCAGCCGTCGTGAAGCCGCTGGACGGCAAGAAGCTCACCGACGTCGTCGGCGGCCAGGGCCTGTCCTTCAACGCCCCCTACAACAGCACCATGTACGCCTTCGGCTTCCCCGCCGCCGATCCGTACGACGGCGAGGAGCTGACCTACTGCAGCGGCAGGGCTTTCCAGGACTTTCTGCTGAGCAAGGACCACGCTCTCTCGTGTGACATGACCGGCGGTGCCAGCGGCGGCCCGTGGTTCACGGAGTTCGACGAGGCGTCAGGAACCGGCCTGCAGTCGTCGGTGAACAGCTTCAAGTACAACTTCATGCCGAACGCGATGTTCGGCCCGTACTTCGGCGAGGACGCGCAGACGCTGTACGAGACGGCGCAGTCGAGCTAGTCCCGGCCACACGGCTCTCCAGCCCGGAGCCCCGGGAGTCCGCCGGCGAACGGACTCCCGGGGCTTCGCGGTCACCTCAACTCGTGTTCCGCATCAGGCCTGCCCGCTTCGTCCGCGGTCTTGAGTTGCGGGCCGCGGAAGGTGCGGCGGTAGGTGTTGGGAGTGGTGCCCAGACGTCGGAGAAAGTGGTGGCGGAGGGCTGCGTCGTTACCGAAACCGGAGCGGGCGGCGACGGCGTCGACGGTCAAGGTCGTGTCCTCCAGGAGGTGCTGGGCGCGGAGAATCCGCTGGCCCAGCATCCACTGATGCGGCGTGGTCCCGGTCTCCTGCTGGAAGCGGCGCGCGTAGGTGCGGGGCGCCATGTGGGCCCGGCCTGCCAGCTGCTCCACGGTGATCTGCTCGGTGAGGTGCTCTTCTATCCAGTGCAGCGAGACGCCGATCGCGTCGTCGCCGCACTCCGGGGGGAGCGGGTGCTCGATGTACTGGGCCTGCCCACCTTCACGGTGCGGTGGGACGACCATCCGGCGAGCGATCGCGTTCGCCACCTTGCTGCCCTGCTCCCGGCGCACCAGGTACAGGCAGGCGTCGATGCCGGCGGCGGTGCCCGCAGAAGAGATCACGGAGTCGTCCTCCACGTACAGCACGTCCGGCTCGACCCGCGCCTTGGGATAGCGCTGCGACAACCGCTCGGTGTAGCGCCAATGGGTCGTGCAGCGACGCCCGTCCAGCAGACCGGCCGCCCCCAGCACGAACGCGCCCGAACACACGCTGAGCACCCAGGCACCACGGTCCACAGCCGCGCGCAGAGCAGTCAGCAAGCGCTCGGGGAACTCACACTCCAGGTAGTTCTCCCCCGCCGGCACCACGATCAGGTCGGCGTCGGCAAGGCGGTCGATGCCGTGCGTGGTGCCGATGGTGAACGCTGGAGTGGCGCGGATGGGCGGAGGCTCGGCAGCGACCAGGGCGAAATCGTAGACGGGCAGCCCCTGCCCGCTGCGATCCATCCCGAACACCTCTGCTGCCACGCCGAGCTCGAACGCGTTGACTCCGTGGGTGAGGGCGACGGCTACATTTTTCAGCACATGGCGAGTATGGCAGTAATTCGAGGTTCAGCGACAGTACTGCCACTGACATCGGCAGCTCCGAGGCGCCACCGTAGAGGCATGAACACCGCATTCGAGACCCTCATCGGCATCGTCCTCCTGGCCTTCGTCATCCTCCCCCCGACCATCGGACTCCTCCGCGAACGAGGCATCGACCGCCAGCTGCGCGCCGGCGCCGAAGCCCGCGAACAAGGCGGCGTAACCGCGCGGAACGAGCAGGTGTCCTCCGCTTCCCAGGTGGCGGAGGCCTGCCGGGCGGGCCTCTTCGGCCCTTCGCACCGCCCCGGCCTGCGGCACTGAGTGTCCACAGGTCCGGGACCGGCACCCGGCAGGACGTGACGGCCGTACGCCGCGTCAGGCCCCCGGACCTTCGGAGCGCAGACGCACCTCGCACTCACCGTCGTACGACTGGTACGAGGTGATCGTCTCCGGCACCCGCAGGCTCGGGGTGCTCTGGTACATCGCACGCACCCGTTCGAAGTCGGCTTCGGTCGTGACCTCCGCAGCGGCGTCGAGCACCGCCAGCTCCGCCTCGCCCGGCTCGCTGCTGCGGGAACCGCCGTCCCCGACGCCCCAGGCGTCCCAGGGCAGCACCTCGGCCCTGTTCAGCGCGGCCAGATCCCGGACGACGTTGGCGCGCACCATCCACATGCCCATCAGACCCAGGACGCTGACGCCGAACGTCTTCGGGTCGGCCTCGCCCGTACGGCACCGGCGCCAGCCCTCGCCGGCGACGAGGAAGCTGTCGCGGGGGACGTCCACGGGGTCGAAGTCCAGCTCGTAGGCCGTCTCGATCCGGGAGTCCGGCACGAACTGCGGGTCGCTGAGGACCCAGCCGCGCTCCGGGTGCACGTATTCGGTCACCCAGTGGTCGTCGTGGAAGCCCGGCGCGAAGTAGGTGGCGTAGCCGCAGCGGACGCGGGCGGGGGTGCCGGTGTGCCGCAGCAGTGCGCAGTGCAGCAGGGCGAAGTCGCGGCAGGTGCCCGCGAATCGGTCGAGCGGGCGGCGTGGAGCGGTCAGCGGCGCATCGTCGAGCCGCAGGACGATTTCCAAGATGTCATCTATGTACCGGGTTTCGGCCTCCGAGCGGTACCGGGATTCGGGCAGCGCACACCCGAAACGGCCCGCCTCCTCGCGGTGGATGAGCAAGTGCCGTACCAGCAGCGCCAGTTCGTCGGGGCCGTCGGGCAACTCCGCGAGCTTGTCCGACGTACCGGGATCACTGTGGACGCTCTGCGTTAAATAGAAGTCACGCTCTGCGGGCAGCATGCGCGACAGGGTGGCCCATTTCGGTCCGGATTTCCAGCCGGAGGAACGTCCCATTCCGCAGCCGGTGCACGAGGGTGCGTATGGTGCCCCGCGTGACTCATACAGGGAAAGCACGAGCGGCAGCCGCCGCACTCCTCGTGCTGGCCGTGACCGCGGCCTGCTCGGACGGCGAAGGCGGCTCGGACGACGCACGCAAGCCCGGCAGCGGCACGAACAAGCCGGGCGGCGGTGAGGTGGCGATCAAGGTCGACCGGCCTGTGGCCCTCGCCGACCAGGACGTGGACGTACGCGTCGGCGGGCTCGGCGCACGCGACCGGGTCACGGTCAGCGCCCGCGCCACGGACCAGCGCGGCCAACCCTGGAGCGCCAAGGGCAACTTCACCGCGGACGCGAAGGGCGGCCTCGACCTCGACGAGCAGGCGCCCCGGGGCGGTCGCCCGTACGCGAAGCCGGACAGCACGGGCCTGTTGTCGGCGATGCTTCCGCAGCGCGGTCCCGGCGTGAAGATGATCGGCAGCGGCGACGCGTTCTCCTACCATCCGCCCTCCCCCGCCGAACAGCGCTCGTACCGCCTGAGGTTGACCGTCGAGAAGAAGGGCGAGCAGCTCGCCGAGCGCACCGTCGAACGCCGTTGGCTGACGAGCAAGGTCCGGCACCGCAAGCTGACCGTCGAAAAGGACAGGATCGACGGCGAGATGTACACGCCCCCGGAAGGTGCCCGTAAGCGCCCGCCCGTCCTGGTCTTCGGAGGCTCGGAGGGCGGCAACTCCGGCGAGTACGCGGCGGCACTGCTGGCCGCACGCGGCCACCCCGCTCTGTCCCTGTGCTACTTCCGCTGCGGCAAGGGGTCGGGAAGGCCCAACGCGATCAACATGATCGACCTGGGCTACTTCACCCACGCCGCCCGCGTTCTCGGCCGCGAGCCCGGCGCCGACCCGAAGCGGCTGGCCGTGATGGCCAACTCCCGTGGCAGCGAGGTCGCGCAGCTGCTCGGCCAGCGCCACCCCGCGGTCTTCCGCGACGTCATCGCCTACGCCCCCTCGGCGAAGGTCAACGGCCCCTATCTGGCGGGTTCTTCGGGGCGCGCGGCCTGGGCCGAGAACGGCAACCCCGTCCCCGCGGCCTCCATCCCGCTGGACCGGGTACGCGGCACGGTCCTCGCGGTGGCGGGCGGCAACGACAAGATGTGGGGCTCAGCCGAGGCGGCCCGCAGCATCGCGGACCAGCGGAACGCATCCGGCTCCCGGCACCGGCAGGTCACCTACCCGAAGGCCGGCCACCACGTGAACTGGTTCCCGTACGGGCAGCCCGGCCAGGAGGGCGGTGCGGACGGCAGCGTCGTCGACACCGCCAAGGCCGACCAGGCGGCCCGTCAGGACAGCTGGGCGCAGGTCCTGAAGCTGCTCGGGGACTGAGAAGGGCCGGCCCACGGGGTACGGCCCACCCGAAGACGGCACTCGCGGACCACGCGAAGGCCCGGGGCGCGGATCACGCACCCCGGGCCTTCGCCGTCCCGCTCTCCCGGTGCCGGCAAGGCGGACGGTCAGCCGCCGAGCACCGCTTCGAACTGCTCGAGGCCCCAGTCGAGGTCCTCCTTCGTCACCACCAGCGGCGGCGCGATACGGATCGTCGAGCCGTGGGTGTCCTTGACCAGGACCCCTCGCGCCATGAGCTTCTCGGACAGCTCCCGGCCCGTGCCGTACGACGGGTCGATGTCCACGCCCGCCCACAGGCCGCGTCCGCGCACCTCACGGACGGCGCCGCCGCCGACCAGCACACCGAGCTCGTGGTGCAGGTGGTCGCCCAGCTCCTTCGCCCGCTGCTGGAACTCCCCGGTGCGCAGCATCGCGACGACCTCAAGGGCCACCGCGCACGCGAGCGGGTTGCCGCCGAAGGTGGAGCCGTGCTCGCCGGGCCGGAAGACGCCCAGGACGTCGCGGGAGGAGACGATGGCCGAGACGGGCACGACACCTCCGCCGAGCGCCTTGCCCAGCACGTACATGTCGGGAAGCACGCCCTCGTGCTCGCAGGCGAAGGTCGCACCGGTACGCCCCAGGCCGGACTGGATCTCGTCCGCGATCATGAGCACGTTCCGGGCGCGGGTCGCCTCGCGCACACCGGTCAGATAGCCCGGCGGGGGCACCAGCACGCCCGCCTCGCCCTGGATCGGCTCCAGCAGCACCGCGACCGTGTCGTCGCCGTACTCGTCGAGCGCCGCCTCCATCGCGGCGAGGTCGCCGTAGGGGACGACCACGAACCCGGGGGTGTACGGACCGAAGTCCGCGCGGGCCTCTTCGTCGGTCGAGAAGGAGACGATCGTGGTCGTACGGCCGTGGAAGTTGTTGTCCGCGACGATGATCTTCGCCTGGCCGTCGGGCACGCCCTTGACGCGGTAGCCCCACTTGCGGGCCGTCTTGACCGCCGTCTCCACCGCCTCGGCGCCGGTGTTCATGGGCAGGACCATCTCCATGCCGCACAGCTCGGCGAGCTGCTCGCAGAAGTCGCCGAACCGGTCGTGGTAGAAGGCGCGGGAGGTCAGGGTCACCCGGTCCAACTGGGCCTTGGCGGCTTCGATGAGCCGCTCGTTGCGGTGTCCGAAGTTGAGCGCCGAGTAGCCCGCGAGCATGTCGAGGTAGCGGCGCCCGTCGGCATCCGTCATCCATGCGCCTTCGGCGGAGGCGACTACGACGGGCAGGGGGTGGTAATTGTGGGCGCTGCGCGCTTCGGCGGCGGCGATCAGCCCTTCCGAGGTGGACATCCGGGGTCTCCGTTCGTCTCGTATGGTCCCGCGACCTCCCGCCGTATCTCACGTTGTCCCGTGATGACGGCAAGCGGTGCCTCTTTCTATCGTCCACCCACCGCATCGGGAAGAAACTTTGCACTTCGGTCAGTGCCTTTGCCGGACGGCCACGGACGCCTCGCGACCGTACGCGCGACCCCCCGGAGCCCGCAGGAGCGGACGAGGAGCGGCAGGGAGCGGAAGGCGGCGCACGCCCGGCGACACGGTGCCTCAGCTCACTGCACAAGCGTGCACGCCCGGCCCCCGGGACCTGAGACAATGGGCGCATGGCCAATGACCGTCCGCGTGTGCTCTCCGGGATCCAGCCCACATCGGGTTCGTTCCACCTCGGCAACTACCTCGGCGCCGTGCGCCAATGGGTCGCCCTGCAGGAGACTCACGACGCGTTCTACATGGTCGTCGACCTGCACGCGCTGACGCTCCCGCAGGACCCGAAGGCCCTGCGGGACAACACCCGCCTCGCCGCCGCGCAGCTGCTGGCCAGCGGTCTCGACCCGGAGCGCTGCACGGTCTTCGTGCAGAGCCACGTCCCCGAGCACACCCAGCTGAGCTGGCTGATGGAGTGCATGACGGGCTTCGGCGAGGCGTCCCGGATGACGCAGTTCAAGGACAAGTCCGCGAAGCAGGGCACCGACCGCACCTCGGTGGGCCTGTTCACGTACCCGGTCCTGCAGGTCGCCGACATCCTGCTGTACCAGGCCAACCAGGTCCCCGTCGGCGAGGACCAGCGCCAGCACATCGAGCTGACCCGGAACATCGCGGAGCGGTTCAACGGCCGCTACGGCAACACCTTCACCGTCCCCGAGCCGTACATCCTGCGCGAGACGGCGAAGATCTACGACCTTCAGGACCCGTCGGCCAAGATGAGCAAGTCCGCGTCCTCGCCCAAGGGCGTCGTGGACCTGCTGGACGAGCCGAAGGCCTCGGCGAAGAAGATCAAGAGCGCGGTGACCGACACCGGCAGCGAGATCGTCTTCGACCCCGAGAACAAGCCCGGCATCAGCAACCTCCTCACGATCCACGCCACGCTCACGAACACCGGAATCCCGGAACTGGAGCAGAAGTACGCGGGCAAGGGTTACGGTGCGCTGAAGACCGATCTCGCCGAGATCGTCAGTGAATGGGCGGCTCCGTTCCGCGACCGTACGCGGGATTTCCTGGACGACCCCGAGACGCTGGATTCGATTCTGGCGAAGGGCGCCGAGAAGGCACGCGCCGTGGCCGCGGAGACGCTCGCGCAGGCCTACGACAGGGTGGGGCTGCTGCCCTCGAAGCACTGACCGCGCCGGGGCGGACGCCTTCGGCGCACGACCACCACACCGACCACGGACAGACCGGGAATCGGCAGAATCGCAGAAGGGAGAACGAGGTGGGGACCGTCACGCTCGGCGTATCGATCGCCGTCCCAGAGCCGCACGGCAGCCTGCTCCAGCAGCGGCGTGCGAGCTTCGGCGACCCGGCTGCCCACGGGATCCCCACTCACATCACCCTGCTTCCGCCGACGGAGGCCGACCCGGCGGACCGCCCCGAGATCGAGGCGCACCTGGCCCGCGTCGCCGCGGCGGGGCGCGCTTTCGAGCTGCGGCTCTCGGGCACGGACACCTTCCGTCCCCTCTCGCCCGTGGTCTTCGTCCAGCTCGTCGAGGGCGCGGAGGCGTGCTCCTGGCTCCAGGAGCAGGTGCGAGCGCCGGGCGGCCCGGTGGCGCGCGAGCTGTCCTTCCCGTACCACCCGCATGTGACCGTCGCGCACGGCATCTCCGAGGAGTCGATGGACCGGGCTCAGGAGGAGCTCGCGAACTTCGAGGCGTCCTGGACGGCGAACGGCTTCGCCCTGTACGAGCAGGGCTCCGACCTCGTCTGGCGGCTCCAGCGGAAGTTCGTCTTCGGCTCCGGCGAGGACGGCTCCTCGTCGCTCTCGGCCGTTCCCCGGCAGGTCGCACAGCCCTTCCCCTCGTGCGAGGACGGCGCCGACTCCTTCGCTCCGCTCCGCTGAGCCGCAGCCGGGTGCCTGATCGCACCGGCGCCCCGGGGTGAGAGTCCGCGCAAGGGGTAACCGCTGATCATGGAGTGGCTGACGAAGCTGCCGGTGATCGGGCCCCTGGCCGCGCGGTTCTTCCGGACCCGTGCCTGGCGGGTCTATCTGCACCTGGACGAGCGCAAGTGGACGCGCCTCGCCGCGTCCATCACCTTCACCAGCTTCCTCTCGCTCTTCCCGATGCTCGCGGTCTCCGCCGCCGTGGGGGCGTCGCTGCTGTCACCGGAACGCATGCGGACGTTGCAGGACACCATCAGCCGTCAGGTGCCGGGCATCTCCAAGCAGTTGAACCTGCAGTCGCTCGCCGACAACGCCGGCACCATCGGCCTGATCGCCGGGCTGGCGCTGCTCTTCACCGGCGTCAACTGGGTGGGCACGCTGCGCGAGAGCCTGCGTTCCGTGTGGGACCTGGAGGAGGACCCGGGAAATCCGATCGTCCTCAAGCTCAAGGACCTCGGCGCGCTCGTCGGACTCGGCGCGGTCGGCGTCTTCTCCCTCGGCGGCTCCGCCTTCGCCGTGAACGCCGTCAGCTGGATCGCGGAGCAACTCGGGCTGCGTGAGGGCGGGGTGGGCACCGCTCTGCTCGCCGCGGCCGGATACGGGGCGGCTCTCGTCGCCGACTTCGCGATGCTCTGGTACGTGCTGACCGTGCTGCCAGGTGTGCGGCCGCCCCGCCGGGCGACCCTCCTGGCGTGCGCGATGGGCGCCGTCGGCTTCGAAGTGCTGAAGCTGCTGCTCGGCGGCTACCTCCAGGGCGTCGCCGGCAAGAGTCTCTACGGCGCCTTCGGTACGCCCATCGCGCTGCTGCTCTGGATCAGCTTCATGACGAAGCTGATGCTCCTGTGCGCCTCATGGACTGCCACCGAGCGGACGGAGAAACCGATCGAGGAGATCGACGCCCTGGGCAGCGGAACGCCCGAGCCCGTGGAGTCGGAACGTGCAGCTCGGGGCCCGGGCGACGATGCGGAGCAGGGTGTCAGTCGGTCTTCCGAGCAGCCACCGGATCACCGTCCGGCTCAGGGTCACCGGAGTTCGCGTCGGCGTCGGTTTTCTTCTCTTCTGCGGAAGCGGCGTCGGGAGTCCTCTGAGCATCGGGGCCGTGACCGGAGTCAGGGCCCTGGCCGAACGGAAGACGGCGAAGACGGCTGAGGTCCTGCATCGGCCAGCGGCGGTGAACCGCGTAGGCGAGCCCCGCCAGAACGACCAGACAGACGCCGGTGACGCCGATGGCGACGCCCACACCGCCGGAGTCCTCCCCGCGGCCGTCGCTCCCGTCGGCCAGACCCCCGGCCTGGCCGGCGCCCTTCTTCTTGTCGGCGCTGTCACCGGACTTGCCCGAGGAGCCGGTGCCGCTGGGGGCGACGAGCTCACCGACGGGCTCGACCTGGTCGGCGGCCTTGAAGCCCCAGTCGAAGAGCTTCGCGGTCTCCTTGTAGACCTCGAGTCCGCCCTGGCCGTCGTCGGGATGCATGCAGGTCACCAGCAGGACGCGGTCGCCTCGCTGTGCGACGCCGGTGAAGGTGGCTCCGGCGTTCGTCGTCGAGCCGTTCTTCACGCCGGCGATGCCCGGGTACGGCTCGAGGCCGATGTCGCCGGTCAGCAGCCGGTTGGTGTTCTGGATCTCGTACGTCTCGCGCTTCTTCCCCTTCTTCTTCTCACCGGGGAACTGCGCGCGGGCGGTGGCCGCGTACTCGCGGAAGTCGGCCTTGAGCATTCCGGAACGGGCGAAGAGCGTCAGGTCGTAGGCCGAGGAGACCTGGCCCTTCTTGTCGTAGCCGTCGGGGCTGACGACGTTCGTGTCGTCGGCCCGGAGCTTCTTCGCCTTCTCGTTCATCTCCCGGACGGTCTTGTCCTTGCCGCCGTTCATCGCGGCGAGCACGTGCACCGCGTCGTTCCCGGACCGCAGGAAGACGCCGCGCCACAGGTCGCTCACGGAGTAGGTCTCGTCCTCCTTCACACCCACCAGGCTGCTGCCCTCGCCCATGCCCTCCATGTCCGACCGCTTCACCTTGTGCGTGGCCGTCTTGGGGAACTTCGGCAGCACGGTGTCGGCGAAGAGCATCTTCATGGTGCTGGCCGGGGGGAGCTTCCAGTGCGCGTTGTTGGCGGCGAGCACCTCGCCCGACTCGGCGTCGGAGACGATCCAGGAGCGTGAGGTGATGCCCTCGGGAAGCTTCGGCGGCTTCTTGCCCTGCGCGGGCCGCATCTGCGGGCCCGGGGAGCCGAGTCGCTTCCCGCCGACCGTGGACATGTCCGCGGGAGGTTTCGGGTCCTTGTCGAGCGACGCCGCTTGCGCGGTGCCGGTGAGCGAGGCGGGCACCAGAAGCGCGAGGGACAGTACAGCTGCGGCAGCGGGCACGCGCGGGGCGCGAAGCGAGGAAGTCGGCACAGAGCGAAAGTACATGCCCCTCGAACACTTGTGGACCGCGAGTCCCCCCATGGAACCCGTCAAATAGCCCCTCTCGGCGACCTCCTTAGCCCGATAGCCATACTTGAGACATGCGTCAGTCCTCCGGGACGCGGTCTCCGCGCCCACTCACGCTCAGCCGCCGCGTCTCCTGGTTCCTTCTGGCCTTCGGAGTCTGGTCCTGGTTCGTCTGGATCACCTTCGTCAAGAACCTGTGGAAGGACGGCAGCGGGCTCGCGTTCGACGATGCGGGTGACCCCACCGGATACTTCTGGGTGCACCTGGTGCTGGCCGTCGTCTCCTTCATCCTGGGCACAGCGATCGGTGTCATCGGTCTACGCGGGATGAGGGCTCTGAAGAGTGCGCCCGCTGAGGAGAGAGCCGGATCATGACCGTGGTCTACGTACTCATCGCCCTGGTGGTCGTCTCCTGCCTTCTGGGGGGCGCCCACTGGTACCTGTGGAGACGCCTGGTGCGTGACGTCTCCGCGCGCGGAAGCGTCTGGCGCCGCACGGGCACGGTGCTCGCCTTCGCGCTCCCCGTGGTGGCGGTCCTCAACTTCACACTCGGACGCAGCGAGGTGCCCTTCGCGCTTCAGCAGGTGCTCGCCTGGCCCGGCTACATGTGGCTGGCACTGCTGCTCTACCTGCTGCTCGCCCTCGCGGCCGGCGAGATCGTAAGGCCGCTGCTGCGCCGGGCACTCGCCCGAAGGGACGCCGCTGCCGCACCCTGCACCGAGGAGCCAGGGGCGGGCGTTCCCGACACCGCCGGACCGGACCCCGCTGCTCCC
>NZ_JACBXA010000082.1 GCF_013870515.1 Streptomyces albidus (ex Kaewkla and Franco 2022)
GCGCGGACGTTCCTGCGGGGACGCCGAGGCCGACCGCCCAGACGATGGCACCGAGGTAGACCCCCTGGGAGAGCAGGCCGATCGCGGACTGCTCCGCCAGCGCGCGCGGCGGCAGCCGTACGGCGCGGTCGCCGTGCGCTGCCCGTACCAGCAGCCGTATGCCTCCGAGCAGTGCGGCGGCGACGAGGAAGCGCCACATCAGAAGGGTGTCGGCGGGTGCCTGGCGGGTGCCGAGTTCGGCGCCGATGAAGCCGGAGCTCCACATCAGGACGAGTCCCGCGGCGACGAACGGCCCGGATATGCGAGAGGGCATCCGTGGTTCCTCCGGTCTCTGCCGAATCGAAGAGGTAAACCGATCTGTTTACCGCTCTGGGTATAGAGTGAACTAAACAGATCGGTTTACTGCAAGCGGGATGCGACGAAGATGCGAGCAGAAGCAGAAATGGCAGGTAGCTGCCGGGAGTTGGGCGCACGATGACGGAGACGGGCGGCCTCACCCCCGCCGCGCGCAAGATCCTGGACGCGGCGGCGGAGCTGTTCTACGCGCGGGGGATCACCGCCGTGGGCGTCGACCTGATCGCCAGGGAGGCCGGCGTCACCAAGAAGACGCTGTACGACCGCTTCGGCTCCAAGGAGGCGCTGGTCGAGGCGTATCTGCGCGAACGGGACGAGCGCTGGCGCCGCTGGCTCACCGAGCAGGTGGAGTCGGGTGACGCGGGGACTGCGCACGAGCGCGTCCTGCGTACGTTCGACGCGCTCGGCCTCTGGATGCGCCGCGAGAATCCGCGCGGCTGCGGGTTCGTCAACGCGGCCGCGGAGCTGCCCGACCCGGAGCACCCCGGCCGCAAGGTGATCAGCGAGCAGAAGCGCTGGCTGCGCGGCTGTCTGCGGGACCTGGCCGCGCAGGCGGGGGCGCGGGACGCCGACCAGCTCGCCGACGAACTGGTGCTCCTCCACGAGGGGGCGACGGTGCTCAACGGCCTCCGTGTCATCGCCGATCCGGTCGCCGCCGCCCGCTCGCTCGCCCGGGGGGCGATGGAGCGGGCGGGGTGCCGGTGAGTGCGAAAGGGTGCGCAGGCGCGCTGCCGACGCGAGCCTTGACGTGAGCGATGCGAGGCCCGGAAGGGGCGAACTCCCGGGCCCCTGAGGGCTCCAGGGTCTAGCGGCGGCGCTCCCGCGAGTTGCCGAAGAAGATCCGGTACGCGATCAGCAGCACGAGCGAGCCCGCGATGGCCGACACCCACATCGTCGGGTCGACGAAGTCGCGGTCCACGGACCTGTCCAGGAAGGTCGAGGACAGCCAGCCGCCTATGAACGCACCGGCGATCCCGATGAGGATCGTGCCGAGGAGACCGCCCGGATCGCGGCCGGGCAGAAGGACCTTGGCGATGGTGCCCGCCACCAGCCCGAGGATGATCCAGCTGAGGATCCCCGAGTCCACAAGGCTGGAAAGGGCCGATTCGGGATCGGTGTCTGCGAAGAAAAACATGGTGGTGGGCCCTCCCCGTGAGCAACCTCTTTGATCGGTTCGGTACCCATCATGCCCGGTGACTTCCGCTTCAGTGCGGCCAGATGGGCGGCCGCGTGCAGAACTGCCCCCCGAGATGGGCGTGATCGGGGTTGTCCGGATCCAGTTCCCCCTGCTCCGCGACGAGTTGGGCCGCGTAGGGCTCGGAGTCGTCCTGGGGCTCGTATCCCAGTGCACGGGCTCCGCTGAGGTCCCACCACAGGCGGGTGTTGGCGGACGAGCCGTAGACGACCGTGTGGCCCACGTCCTCGGCGGTCAGCGCTGCGTGGATGAGGCGTGCGCCGTCGGCCGGGCTCATCCAGATGGAGAGCATCCGGACGGTGGTGGGTTCGGGGAAGCAGGACCCGATGCGCACCGAGACGGTTTCGATGCCGTGCAGATCCCAGTAGAGCTGGGCCAGGTCCTCGCCGAACGACTTCGACAGCCCGTAGTAGGTGTCCGGCCGGTGCGGTGTCGTGACGGGGATCAACGGATCGGTCGCGGACGGGCGCGGGGTGAAGCCCACCGCGTGGTTGGAGGAGGCGAAGACGATGCGGCCCACGCCCTCTTCCCTCGCGGCCTCGTACAGCCGGTACGTGCCCTCGATGTTGGAGTGCAGGATCTTCTCGAACGGGGCTTCCAGTGAAATGCCGGCGAGATGGATGATCGCGTCCACGCCCCGTACGGCCTCGCGCAACGCCGCGGTGTCGGTGAGGTCCGCGGTGACGGCTTCCGGCTCACCCTCGACGGGGCGCAGGTCGAGCAGCCTGAGCTGGTACCCGTACGCCGGGAGCAGCTCGCGCATCAGGGTGCCGAGGCCGCCTGCGGCGCCGGTGAGCAGGACGGTGCGAGGGGCGGACATCGGCAATTTCTCCGTCCACGTAGACATGGTTCATATATGGAGACACGCTATGGAGGGGCCGCCCGGGGCGTCAAGGGTGGCTCACGTGGACGGGAGTACAAGGTGCTCCGTCGCGTCATCGGAGGTCGGTGCGCTTGACCGGCGCGGGAGGGCTGACCTACCGTGCTGGTGTTCAGAGATGTAGACACAGATCAGAGACGTGTACGACCTCGGGGTGAGGCCGCCGTGCCGCGGCCGTCTGCTCCAAGTGCGCGCCGCCGCAGCCCCGTTCCGTACCTGCCCTGACCAGGGAGCGCCGCATGACCTCGGAAACCCACTCGCTCACCGGACGCCTCGACGGGCTGCTCTTCTTCCCCGTCACCGCCTACGGAGCGGACGGCGCGCTCGATCTCGAGGCATTCCGTACGCACGTGCGCCGGGGGATCGACGCGGGTGCGGGCGCCGTCTTCGCCTGCTGCGGCACCGGCGAGTTCCACGCGCTGACGCCGGAGGAGTACCGGGACTGCGTCGCCGCCGCCGTCGACGAGGCCCGCGGCCGGGTTCCCGTCATCGGGGGCGCGGGCTACGGCACCGCCCTCGCCTGCCAGTTCGCGAGGCTCGCCCAGGAGGCGGGCGCGGACGGGCTGCTGGCGATGCCGCCCTACCTCGTCGTGCCTTCGCAGGAGGGTCTGGTGCGGCACTACACCGCGCTGGCGGAGGCCACAGACCTCGAAGTCATCGTCTACCAGCGCGACAACGCCCTCTTCACCCCGCAGACGGTGGCCCGCCTCGCCCGTACACCCGGCATCATCGGCCTCAAGGACGGCTACGGCGACCTGGACCTGTTGCAGCGCATCATCAGCGTGGTGCGCACCGAACTTCCCGAGCAAGAGGCGCGCGACTTCCTCTACTTCAACGGTCTGCCCACCGCCGAGCAGACCGGCCTCGCCTACCGGAGCCTGGGCGTCACGCTCTACTCCTCGGCGGTCTTCTGCTTCGCTCCCGAGATCGCGCTCGCCTTCCACCGGGCGCTCGTCACCGGGGACGACGACACGGTGAACCTCCTGCTCGACGGCTTCTTCCGCCCGCTGGTCGAACTGCGCGACCAGGGCCGCGGATACGCGGTCTCGCTCGTCAAGGCGGGCGTGCGGCTGGGTGGTCTGGACGTGGGCGAGGTGCGCCCGCCGCTGTCCGAACCCGCACCCGCACATGTGAAGGAGCTCGCCGAACTCATCGACCGCGGGCTGGAGTTGGTGGCCGGCAAGGACGGGGGGCGCTGATGCGCGCGGCCGCGTTCGTCTATCCCTGGGACGTCGTCGGTGATCCGGACGCACCGCGCCGGCTCGTGGACCTCGGCGTCCAGCAGGTCACGCTCGCGTCCGCCTACCACTCCACGCGCGCCCTGACCCCGCGCCACCCGCGCCACCGCATCGTCACCGCGCGGCACTCCGCCGTGCTCTATCCGCCCGACCCCGCCCGTTGGAGCGGGCGGCGACTGCGCCCGTACGAGCAGCAGTGGACTCCGTCCGACGATCCCGGAGGCCCCTACGCCGAGGCCGCGTGCGCCCTCAGCGACGCCGGGCTCGCCGTGCACTCGTGGGTGGTGCTGGCCCACAACTCCCGTCTGGGGGAGGACTTCGCGGACACCAACGTGCGCAACGCCTTCGGTGACCGCTATCCCTGGGCGCCCTGCATCGCACGCGCGGACGTGCGGGAGTACGCGGTCACGCTCGCCGCGGAGGCGGCTGTACGGCCGCACACGAGCGGGACCGAACTGGAGTCCTGCGGCTGGTACGGGCTGGCGCACCTGCACGCGCACGACAAGACCGGGGGAGTGCGCCTCGGCGGAGCGGCACAGCACCTCCTCTCGCTCTGCTTCTGCGAGGTGTGCCAGGACGGGTACGCCGTGCTCGGAGCCGATCCGGAAGAGCTGCGGTCCGCAGTCGTGCAGGCCCTGGAGCCGGTGTGGAGCGGTGCTGCCGTGGCGGAGGGCGGCCCGCCCGACCGGGAAGGCGAGCGGGCGGAGGTGCGCAGGCTGCTGGGTGAGGAGGCGGCGGGGATCTTCGCGTCCTGGCGCGCGACGACGGCGAGGCGGCTGCGCCGGGAGGCCGTCGCGGCGGTGCGCGAGGCCGCTGCCGCACGGCCGGAGGGTACGGATTTCCGGGTGCTGCTGCACGCCGACCCGGCGCCGCACCGGGTGGGCGCCAATGCCGGTGTGGACCCGGCAGAGGCAGCCGAGGACGCCGACGGAGTGGTGGTGCCCTGCACGGGGAGCGCCACTGAACGCGCCGACGCACTCGGTCCGTTCGGCGCCCGCGCGGCTGACGGCACCTTCACCGTCGCAGCGAACTTCACCGTCGTCGCCGGCATGGGCGGCTCGCCGCACACCCTCGCCGAGGACGCGGCACAGGCACGCGGGCTCGGCGCGCAGGAGCTGCGGCTCTACCACGCCGGGCTAGCCTCGGACGCCGACCTCGCGGTCGTGCGCGAAGCGCTCCACGGACTCGCATCCAGCCCTCCGACCAGGTGAATCACCGGCGCGTGTCACATCCGCGCGGCCCGTCCCGTCATAGAGGTGGAAGCCGGAACACCGGCCCGTCACCGACAGCTGTGAACCCAGGGACGAAGGAGCGCCAGCCATGGCCCGCATCTCGCTCGATCCGCCGCGCGGCATCTTCCTGCGCATCGCCGAGTGGTACTCCCGTCGCAAGTACGGCAAGGTCCTTGACCCGCTCAGGGCGACGGGACACAACCCGCGGGTGCTGCGCGCCGTCGCCCAGTACGAGGCGCGCATCGCGAAGTGGCGTGCCCTCGACCCGGGTCTGAAGCACCTCGCCGAGATGGTCTCGGCGGCCCGCATCGGCTGCTCCTGGTGCGTGGACTTCGGGTACTGGCTGGCCGACGACCTGGGTCTCCCGATGGAGAAGATCCAGTACGTGCCCGCCTGGCGGGAGCACCGGGAGCGCTTCGGTGAACTGGAGCTGCTCGTCATGGAGTTCGCCGAGGCCATGACGGAGACCGAGCCGACGGTGACCGACGAGCTGGCGGAGACGCTGATCGCCAGGCTGGGGGAGAGCGCGTTCGTCGAGCTCACGGCGATGGTCGCCGTCGAGAACCAGCGCTCGCGCATCAACGCCGCACTCGGCCTCGTCGGACAGGGCTTCTCCGACCAGTGCGCCGTGCAGCCCGTCCGCAGGGCGGCGGCCTCCTGAGAAACGGTCCCGCATCGGGCTGCGGGACCGTCGCGGGTGAGGCTGCGCCGCGCGGAGGGGCGCGGCGCAGCCTCACCGTCTGCGTACGAGACCCACTCGCTACGCCGGGGCCTCTCCGCTCCACGGCTCCTCCGCGACGACCGCCTCCACGGGCAACGGGCCGTAGATGTGCGGGAATCGCTCGCTCTCACTGAGCGTGTCGTCGGAGCGGGCACCCGGATCGGGCGCCTCGTAACGGACGGGCGAAGTGATCCGTTCGCTGTCGATGACGAGCACCACCAGGTCCCGCGGATCGATGTCGCTGTAGAACAGCTTCGCCACCTGCGGGAGTTGGTGCCGCTGCGAGCAGTGGATGAACCCCACGTCCTTAAGGGTCTGTCCGCGAGTGGACATCTCGTACGTGCCGGACGCGCGGGCCGCCTCCCACAGGGAGCGCTCCGTGATGTGCAACAGCTCAGCCATGCACTCACGTTAGCCTCACCCGCTGCCCGCTGCCCGCTGCCCGCTGCCCGCTGCCCGCTGCCCGCACCGCTCACCGTTCGCCGGGTGTGACGAACCCCTGCTCGTACGCGGCGATCACCGCCTGCGTGCGGTCGCGGGCGCCCAACTTGGCCAGGACGGACGCCACATGGGTCTTCACGGTGGCGTGCCCGACGCCGAGGTCCGCGGCGATCTCGGTGTTCGTCAGGCCCCCCGTCATCAGCCGCAGCACCTCCGCCTCGCGGTCGGTGAGGCGTGCGCGCATCGCCGCGGAGCTCCGGCCGCGGGCGTGGACGGCGGCCAGTGTCCGTACGGCCGTGGGGAAGAGGAGCGAGTCGCTGCGGGCCACGAGCCGCACGGTGTGCACGAGATCCTCCGCGGCCGCGCGCTTGAGCAGGAAGCCGTGGGCCCCCGCTCGCAGCGCGTCGTAGACGTAGGAGTCGTTCTCGAAGGTGGTGACGACGACGATGCGGGGCGCCTTCTCGCCCAGGGCGCCCAGCAGTTGCTCCGTCGCGCGGATGCCGTCGATGTCGGGCATCCGGACGTCCATCAGCACGACGTCCGGGAGCTGGGCCCGGACGACGGAGACCGCCTCCGCGCCCGTCGCGGCCTCGCCGACGATCTCCATGTCGTCCTCGGCGCCGAGGATCGCGGAAAGGGCGCTGCGCACCATGCGCTCGTCGTCTGCGATCACGATGCGCAGCGTGCGCTGCCCGGACCCGGTCACCGTGCCTCCTGAGTGTGCAGCGGCAGTCGTACGCAGAGCCGCCAAATCCCGTCGCGCACACCCGATTCGGCGCTGCCGCCCAGAAGGGCCGCGCGTTCCTCGATGCCCCGCAGCCCGCGTCCGCCACCGCGGAAGGCGGCTGTGGAGGGGGTCTCCGGGAGCGGGTTCTCGATGCGCACGGTCAACTCCGGGCTCTTCAAAGGGGCTTCCAGGTGTTCCAGAGGTTCCAGGGGGGCGTCCGCGGACGGAACGCCGCCTGCGGGGTGCTCTTTGCCGGCGGCGTTCTCCGTGGTCCCGGCGTTCCCCGCGCTCTCAACGGTGACGGCCAGCTCGACCGGTACCGCGCCTGCGTGCCGCAGCACGTTCGTCAGCCCCTCCTGGACGATCCGGAAGGCCTCGCGGGAGAGGTGGTCCGGCAGATCGCTCAGCGCCGACCCCGCCCCCGGGGTGCAGACGACGGTCACTCCGGCGGCCCGGGTGCGGTCCAGCAAGCTGTCCATCCCCGCGGCCAGGGTGGGAGGACGGGGCGCCTTGTCCGCAGCGGTGTCCCCCTCGCGCAACACGCCCAGCACGGTGTCCAGTTCGGCCACCGCGCTTCGCGTGGTCTCTTCGATCGCTCTGAGCGCCTCACTCGCGAACTCCGGGTCCGAGCCGAGGACTTTGCGGGCCGCGGCCGCCTGAAGCGTCACGGCGCTCAGCGCGTGTCCCACCGAGTCGTGCAGTTCGCGGGCGAGGCGGTTGCGGGCGGCCAACGTGGCGGCTCGCGCCTCGGCCAGGGCGAGCCGGTCAGCCGGAGTCGGGCCCAGCAGCACGGGGGCGCTGCGGTCGAGCAATGCGCCCGCCCCGTACGCCAGCGCCACCAGAGCCACGAGCAGCGCCACCCCCGCCAAGGGAGCGCTCCACACCGCGATGCCCTGCGCCCAGGGCCATTCCAGGTCCCGCAGGGACCCCACGAAGGGATAGAGCAGCAACACCACGATGGCGGGAGGCACACCCAGAGTCGCCCCGCTCACCACTGCCCCTGTTCCCACATGCAGGGTGAACCAGCAAGCCGTGCGCCGTCGTTCGGCACCGCCGGCGCTGCGCCCGGCTCCCGGCGCCGTGTCGAGGGAGCCCTCCTGGACGGAGCACAACGCGCGGGCCGCCGCCGTCTCCAGGACGCGTACGAGCGGGAAGACCTGTGCGGTCGCCGCCACGAGGGGCAGGCACAGCAGGTAGGCGACGATCTGCGAGCCCAGCCCCTTCACGATCACCGGATCGTGCAGGACAACGCTCATGCAGACGGTCACCAGCAGGAAGTACGGCATCAACAGCGCGCCGCCGAGCAGCAGATGAACCCATCGCAGCGCCAGCCGCCGCCAGAGCCCGGGACGCCGTTTCACACCGAGTGCCACTGGATCGCCGGAAGAGGGCTCGTCCGAGGGAGCGCCGCACGCCTGATGAGGAGCCGGGCACCGAAGGAGGCGATCGCGAGCCCTGTCAGCATCTGCACAGAATATGTGGCCAGCATCATGGCCGTCGGCTCTTTCGCGGCCACCCCGCCGAGGCCGGTCAGGGAGTTGAACGCCAGCCACGCGCCCCAGCAGGCGAGCACACCGGAGCCCGTCCACACGAGCACGAGCGGCGCCAGCAGGGGACGCTCACCCCGCCGCCGTGCGGCGAGCAGCAGTCCGACGACGGTGAGGACGGCGAAGAGTGCGAACGCCCCTTCGGTGATGCCGGTGTCGGTGCTCTGCGCCGCTCTGCGCTCGGGGTTCAGCCCGGTGTCCGCGCCGGCGGCCCACATGCCGTGCACCAGTCCGGGCAGCAGAACGACCGATGAGGCGAACAGGGCGAAGGAGAGCCGCACAGCAGGCTGTTCGCTGCCGGCGGGGGTGACCGGACCCGTGAGCAGGTGCCCCCAGCGTGCGCGCCCGTAGAGCACGAACAGGGTGCCCAGAGCGAGGGCCTGCAGGATGAAGCCCGTATAGACGGTGTTCCAGACCCACCCGTCGAGCAGCTCGCTCTGCGTCGCGCCCCGGGCGGGGGCGCCCGTGTCGCCCGCGACGGCTCCGTGGAGCAACTGGACGGGGAAGGCGGCCAGGATCGGGCTGAGGAGACCGGTCGCCGCCCACAGCGGCAGCGCCGTCAGCCACGAAGGGAGCCGCTGCCCCCAAGGGCGCGTGAGAGCGAGGACCAGGACGATGACGAGGGAATCCAGCACGACCCCCAGCGCGTTGACCGCGATCAGCATCCCGCCGTTCTCCCGCAGCGGGCTTCCCTCGGGGATGCCGATTCCGCCGCCGAGCACCCAGGCGACCTTGAGCGAGATGTACGGAAGGCAGGCGGCGACGGCGACCAGGCCCAGCACGGTGCGCAGCGGCCCGGGTGGATGCGCAGGCACCGGGGCTGTCGCGGATGTCGTTTTCGTCATGGCGTCCACTCTTGCGACGCCGGGCTGTCCGGGCGTCCTGCCTGACGGCGAACCGTCTCCGCCGCCCGGCGGAGACACCGCTCATCCGCGGGCGCCCCTGCCGACCGCGGTCAGCAGGAGACCGTTTCTCAGAGTCGCCGGGTGGCCAGGGTCAGCCGGTCGCGGGCGTCGAACAGCGCGTCCTTGATCATCTGTTCGTGCGCCGGGGTCAGCCGGGCGACGGGCACCGAGCAGCTGATGGCGTCCCGGGCGGGAGTCCGGTAGGGGATGGCGACGCCGAAGCAGCGCAGCCCCAGCGTGTTCTCCTCGCGGTCGACGGCGTAGCCCTGCTCGCGTACGAGGGCCAGCTCCTCGATCAGCTTCTCGCGGTCGGTGAAGGTGTGCTCGGTCAGCGACGGCAGCGCCTCGGGAAGCATCTTGCGCACCTGCTCGTCGTCGTACGTGGCCAGCAGCGCCTTGCCGAGCGAGGTGGAGTGCGCGGGCAGCCGCCGTCCGACGCGGGTGAAGGGGCGCAGATAGTGCTGCGACTGGCGGGTGGCCAGGTAGACGACGTTCGTGCCGTCGAGCCGTGCCATGTGGATGGTCTCCGTGGTGTCGTCGGAGAGCCGGTCGAGGGTCGGACGGGCAGCCGCCACCGCCTCGTCGCCGTCGATGTAGGAGGTGCCGACCAGAAGCGCCCTCACGCCGATGCCGTACCGTGTACCGGTGGAGTCCGTCTCCACCCAGCCCAGGTCGACGAGCGTGCGCAACAGCATGTACAGGCTGGACTTGGGGTAACCGACGGCCTCCTGCACGGCCGCCAGGGAGTGCATCCCCGGGCGCCCCGCGAAGAACTCCAGCAGCTCCACCGTGCGCACAGCGGACTTGACCTGCGAAGCACCCGTCTCGCCAGCTGACATCTCCTTGACCCTCCCGTTACGTCACTCGTAGGGTCCCCGACAGTGGTTCACCGACAGAGACAGTGTTCAGCATATCGAACGACCTCTCTGCGGAGACAAGCACGTGGCAGGAGGAAATCGCGGTGGTAGCAAGCCCAGTGTGGAGCGTCGACCCTCGGACCGGACAGCAGCGAGAACAGGTCGGCACCGAGGCCACGGCCGCCGACGTCGACGCGGCCGTACGAGCAGCCCACGCAGCCCGTGAACCGCTCGCCGACCGCACAGTGCGCGCGGCGCTGCTCCGCGCCGCCGCCGGCCGGCTGGACGCGGCGAGCGAGGAGATCATCAGCACGGCGGACGCGGAGACCGCACTCGGGCGCCCAAGGCTGACCGGGGAACTGGCCCGTACGCAGGCCCAGCTCCGCGCCTTCGCCGATGAGATCGAGGACGGCGCCTACCTCGGGATCACCATCAACCACACGGACAAGGACGCGACTCCGCCTTGCCCGGACCTGCGCCGGTACAAGATCCCGCTCGGCGTCGTCGCCGTCTACGCCGCCTCCAACTTCCCGCTCGCCTTCTCGGTGCCCGGCGGTGACACGGCCAGCGCGCTGGCCGCGGGCTGCCCCGTCGTCGTCAAGGCGCACCCCGACCATCCGGCGACATCCGCGCTGACCGGTGCCGTCCTGCGCGGGGCCGCCGCCGAAGTGGGTCTCCCCGCGGACGTGGTGGGCGTGGTCCACGGCTTCGAGGCGGGTGTCGAGCTCGTCAAGCACCCGATGGTCGCCGCAGCGGGCTTCACCGGGTCGGTACGAGGCGGGCGCGCCCTCTTCGACGCGGCTGCCGCACGGCCCACGCCGATCCCCTTCCACGGTGAACTCGGCTCCCTCAACCCGGTCGTCGTCACCCCCGCCGCGGCTCAGGAGCGCGCGGAGGAGATCGGTGCGGGACTCGCGGGCTCGATGACGATGGGCACGGGCCAGTTCTGCACCAAGCCCGGGTTCGTACTCGCTCCCGAGGGCGAGGCCGGCGACCGGCTGCTGGCCGCACTGCGCGACGCCCTGGCCGACGCGGCCCAAGGGCCGCTCCTGGACGGCAGGATGCGTGAGGCCTTCCTGGCCGGCGTCGCTGCCCGTACCGAACTGGACGGCGTCGAGGCGCCCGTACTCGCAGGTGCCGGCGACGACGACCAGACGGTCAGCGCAGGCTGCCTCACCGTCGCGGCGTCGAAGCTCGGACAGCCGCAGTACGAGCTGCTGTTGGAGGAGTGCTTCGGCCCGGTCGCCGTGATCGCGCGCTACCAGGACGAAGACGAGATCAGCTCCACGCTCTCCCGGCTGCCGGGCAACCTCACCGCCACGGTCCAGCTCAGTGGAGGCGAGGCCGCCGGTGACGCCGGGACGGGAGCACGGATGCTCGCGACGCTGACGCCGCTGGCCGGCCGCGTGCTGGTCAACGGCTGGCCCACGGGCGTGGCCGTGGCTCCGGCCCAGCACCACGGCGGGCCCTACCCGTCGACCACGTCCACCTCGACCTCGGTCGGCGCCACGGCGATCGAGCGCTGGCTGCGGCCCGTCGCCTACCAGGACGCCTCGGACGCCTTGCTGCCGCCCGAGCTGCGTGACGCCAACCCGCTTGGTCTGCCGCGCCGCGTCGACGGCCGCTGGGAGTACTGACCGCTGGACCGGGTGGCGCTCCCAGGGCGAACCGGGGTGCACAGAACGCTGGTTCACCGGTTCCGGCGGGAGCACGGACGGAGATTCAGGAGCGCCACTCGGTGGGGGTCCCCCCAGGCCCTTTGGGGCCGAGGGGGCGGAGGTTCAGGAGCGCCACTCGGTGGGGGTCCCCCCAGGCCCTTCGGGGCCGAGGGGGCGGGTCATGCCGTGCAGACCGCGGTAGGCGGCCCGCTCCGGTGGTGTCCAGCCCGCCAGCAGAGCGGGGTCGACGCGGTAGACCTCCACGCCGATCGGATGACAGAAGTCGACCGGGTCGGCTGCCCCCGGACCCCACATCGGTACGGACAGATCGCCGCCCGGACACGTCGACAGGGCGCACAGCAGGTCGAGTTCGGAGAAGAACTCCAGATGGTCCCCGGGGCGGGCCGGACAGTCCTTCATGAAGTACTGGTCGTCCTCGTTGAGGCCGGTGCACTGGAAGACGTTGAGCACGTCGTGCACGTCGAACTCCGTGAGCCCGTACGGCAGTACGGCGCGCACCAGGTTCGAATGGCAGTGGAAGTCGAAGTCCTCACCGGTCAGCATGCGGTTGACGTACGGGTCGCAGCGCGTGCCGAGGAGATCGTGCACCCTGCCGCCCTCGGCGTCGGGTCCGTAGCCCGCGAGGGTGTCGCCGGTGATGGTCAGCAGCGGCCGGAGGAAGGGCAGCGTCGACCACAGCCGGTCGTACGTGCTGACGTGGGCGCGCTGCAACTGCCGTGTGCGCGAGGCCCACAGCCGTTCGCGCGGGTCGTGCCTGTTCCAGACGTTGAGGTCGCCGACCTGGGGCCCGTCCACGGTGACCAGGCGGCACAGATGACCGGCCGGCACCTCCCAGGCGCGGCCGGAGCGGATCGGCACGGTGAAGGAGTCCACCAGTTCGCGGCCGTCGGCCGCTGACGCTACCCGGTCGTAGAACTCGCGGTCGACGTCGAGCGGTCCGCCCTCGGCGGCGCGGTAGGCGGCGGCGGTGCTTGCCATGCGTGTGCTCCCTAGGGGGTGTCCGCGAAGTAGCGTCGTCCTCTCGCGCCCCAGGCGGGACTTCGCGGACACGCCCTAGCGGCGGTTGCTGCGGGCACGTGCGGTGCCTGATCGCCACGCGTGCCGACGGTGGCAGACCGATCGCAGCAGAAGAGCGACCGGCGGAAAAGGGGGGAGGCCGCGTTGCAGCAGCCTCCCCCCTCATCCAGCGGGCTCAGCGCTCGACGCGCGGAGTCACCTCACCGGGGTGAAGTCGCGCGCCCCGATGAACTCGGGACGGCGGATCGGTGCCGCGAAGGGCTCGACGGCCTCGTTCTCCACGCTGTTGAAGACGATGAACACATTGCTCCGCGGGTACGGAGTGATGTTGTCACCGCTCCCGTGCATGCAGTTGCAGTCGAACCAGGTCGCCGAACCGGCCTCGCCCGTGAAGAGCTTGATGCCGTGGGCGTCGGCGAACTTGGCCAGGGATTCGTCGGACGGTGTGCCCGCGTTCTGCATCTGCAGGGACTGCTTGTAGTTGTCCTTCGGCGTCTCGCCCGCGCAGCCGAGGAAGGTGTTGTGCGACCCCGGCATGATCATCAAGCCGCCGTTGGTGTCGTAGTTCTTCGTCAGCGCGATCGAGACCGAAACGGTCCGCATGTTCGCCAGACCGTCCTCTGCGTGCCAGGTCTCGAAGTCGGAGTGCCAGTAGAAACCTGTGGCACCGAAGCCGGGCTTGACGTTGATCCTGGACTGGTGGACGTAGACGTCCGAGCCCAGGATCTGTCGCGCCCGGCCGACCACTCGCGGGTCCCGCACCAGAGCGGCGAAGACCTCGCTGAGCTTGTGCACCTCGAACACGGTCCGGATCTCGTCCGACTTCGGCTCGATGATCGAGCGCTCGTCGGCACGGACGTCCGAATCCGTGGTGAGCCGTTCCAGTTCCCTGCGGTAGATGTCGACCTCATCAGGGGTGATGAGCTGGTCTACCGCGAGGAACCCGTCCCGCTCGAATTCCGCCAGAACCGCGGGCTCGATGGGCCCCGGAGTACCCGGTTCGGACCACACGACGGGGTCCATCCTTGGGGTGGCCACCTCGGTGGCTCCGCGAGTCGGGTACAGGTCGGCGGTGCGCTCGGGTGCGGTGGTCATGGTGTTGCCTTCCTCTCCTCTCGTACGGCCCTGTTGGGGAGCGAGCGGCCTGATGCGGCCGAACCTGCCGAGCCTTGCCGGCTCAGTCCTCAGGCTCAGTGAGAAGCGGGTAGACGCCGTTCTCGTCGTGATCCTCCCGGCCTGTCACGGGCGGATTGAATACACAGATGCACCGGAAATCGGTCTTGGGGCGCATGGTGTGCTTTTCGTGCCCGTTGAGCAGATACATGGTGCCGGGGGTGATCAGATGCTTCTCGCCCGTCTCATCGTTGGTGAGCTCGGACTCGCCCTCTACGCAGAGCACGGCTTCGATGTGGTTCGCGTACCACATCGAGGTCTCCGTACCCGCGTACAGCGTGGTCTCGTGCAGGGAGAAGCCGACGCGCTCCTTGGCCAGCACGATCCGCTTGCTTTCCCAAGTGCCGGATGCGGACCTGATGTGTCGGTCGGTGTCCTCGATGTCCTTGAACGAACGAATGATCACGTTCTGCGTACCTTCCTTCTCTCATTACGGGGTCGGCCCGCCCCGGACGCAACCGGGGCGGGCCGTGAGCGGTCGGACTACGCGGTTTCGCGCACAGCCCGGGCCAGCACACGCAGGCCCTCGTCCAGCTCTTCCGGCGTGATGGTCAACGACGGAAGCAGCTTTACGACCTCACTCTGCGGGCCTGAGGTTTCGATGAGCATGCCCAGATCGAAGCAGCGCTTGGCGACGGCGTCCGCGCGGTCCTTGTCGTGGAACTCGAGGCCCCACACGAGCCCGCGCCCGCGGAAGTCGGCGACGTCGTCGCTGTGCTCCTCGGCGATGGCCCGCATCACGGCCTCGACCTGCTCACCGCGGGAGAGCGTCTGCTTCTCCATCTGGCTGTCGGTCCAGTAGGTGTCGATCGCGGCGGTGGCCGTCACGAAGGCCGGGTTGTTGCCGCGGAACGTGCCGTTGTGCTCGCCGGGCTCCCAGATGTCCAGCTCCGGCTTGAACAGCGTCAGAGCGAGCGGCAGGCCGTAGCCGCCGATGGACTTGGACAGCGTGATGATGTCCGGCTTGATGCCCGCCTCCTCGAAGGAGAAGAAGGCGCCGGTACGGCCGCAGCCCATCTGGATGTCGTCGACGATCAGCAGCATGTCGTGCCGCTCGCACAGGTCCGAGAGGTCGCGCAGCCACTCGGCGCGCGCCACGTTGATGCCGCCCTCGCCCTGGACGGTCTCCACGATGACGGCCGCGGGCTTGTTCAGGCCGGAGCCCTGGTCCTCCAGCAGCCGCTCGAACCAGACGAAGTCGTCGGTGGTGCCGCCCAGGTAGTCGTCGAACGGCATCGGCGTGCCGTGGACGAGCGGGATGCCCGCGCCGGCGCGCTTGAAGGCGTTGCCGGTGACGGCGAGGGAGCCCAGCGACATGCCGTGGAAGGCATTGGTGAACGAGACGATGGACTCGCGGCCCTTGACCTTGCGGGCCAGCTTCAGCGCGGCCTCGACGGCGTTGGTGCCCGTCGGGCCCGGGAACATCACCTTGTGGTTCATGTCCCGCGGCTTGAGGATCTTCTCGTGGAAGGTCTCGAGGAAGGCACGCTTGGCGCTCGTGCTCATGTCCAGGCCGTGCACGACGCCGTCGCGCTCGAGGTAGTCGAGCAGCGCCCGTTTGAGAACCGGGTTGTTGTGCCCGTAGTTGAGCGTGCCCGCCCCGGCGAAGAAGTCGAGGTAGGTATGGCCGTCCTCGTCGTACATGTGTGAGCCCTGCGCCCGGTCGAAGATCGTGGGCCAGCCGCGGCAGTAGCTGCGGACTTCCGACTCGACGGTCTCGAAGACGCTCAGGTCCGGCTGGGTGATGGTCACAGCATGCTCCTGGGAGTGAGTTGCTTGCGGAAGGAGATCGATTGGGGGAGTGCGGGGATCGCGGGTGGTTCGAAGCTCGGGGGCTCGAAGGGCACCGGGCGCGCAGGGATCAGCGCGAGGCCGGTGGTCCGGCGTCCACCAGGGACGCGACCGGGCCGATCCGGTACAGCACTTCGGGCTCGTGACCGCTCTCGGGGAAGACGTCCGCGTCGAAGAGCACCTCTGTCTCCACTGCCGCGCCGTGGCGCTCGGCGAAGGAGGTGAAGAGGCGGTTGGAGGGAGTGTTGTCGGGGGTGACGGTGGTCTCGATCCCGTCGATCCCCACCTCCCTGGCGACGCGTGCGGCCAGCCCGTCGAGCATCGCTGCCGCCAGTCCGCGGCCGCGCGCCGCCTCGTCGACGGCGACCTGCCAGACGACGAGCGTCTGCGGGCGCCGGGGGCGTACGTAGCCGGTGATGAAGCCGACCGGTTCGCCGCCCTCGTCACGTGCGATCACGGAGGTGGCTGCGAAGTCCCGGCACCACAGGAGATAGCTGTAGGAGGAGTTGAGGTCGAGCGTCCGGGAGTCACGGGCGATGCGCCACAGCGCCGCCCCGTCCTCCAGTCGTGGAGCGTCGAGTATCAGCCCCTCGGGCATTTCCAGGAAATCCCTGTGGGTACGTGCACGGTCTGCTTGTGCGGCGGTCATGGGTATTAAATTTACCCAGGAGATTCCAAAAACGCACGGCGGGACAGGGTTACGCAGAAAGGGATCTTGTGTTATCGCGCGCAGGCGCGCACGGGTGATGAGTGGTGTGGTTTCGCCCGGGAATACAGTTATTTTCTCGGGCAAAACAGGCGCTCTGTGGAGTCCGTCACATTGCCGTAACGACCTGGAGATCGGCCGGAATTGCGCCACCGCAGCCCGTGATAAATCTTAGCGTTTAAGAGAGCGGAAAGCGGGAACAAGAATACGGGACGCTACGCTTCATAAAGAAAGCGGAATGCATTCTCTCCCTGCGGGTCCAATGTCGCATCTTTTCTTGGCCTAGCGCAATGGAATCACGACGGTGAGTGTTCGGACCCGACGAATCCCGTGGCCTCGGGCGGGTGTGACGTCGCAGGAGCGCCTCGTAGGCTGCGGGCATGAGCGACCGCGGGATTCTGCACATCAAGGGGCGCGTGCTGGCCGGCCCCGAGGACATACGGGACGAACTGTGGGTGGTGGACGGGCACATCACCTATGAGCGCCCGCCGGGCGTCGGGCAGGACCCCGACGTCATCGAGGGCTGGGTGCTCCCCGGCCTGGTCGACGCGCACTGCCACGTCGGCCTCGGCACCGACGGCCCGGTGGACGAGTCCACCAGCGAGAAGCAGGCGCTGACCGACCGGGAGGCGGGCACCCTGCTGCTGCGCGACGCCGGCTCACCCGCGGACACCCGCTGGATCGACGACCGCGAGGACCTGCCGCGGATCATCCGTGCCGGCAGGCACATCGCCCGCACGAAGCGCTACCTCCGCAACTTCGCGCACGAGATCGAGCCCGGCGACCTGGCGGCATACGTCCGCCGTGAGGCGCGGGCCGGCGACGGCTGGGTGAAGCTCGTCGGGGACTGGATAGACCGCGACGAGGGCGACCTCGCCCCCAGCTGGCCGCGCTGGGCGCTGGACGAGGCCATCGCCGCAGCCCACGAGGAGGGTGCGCGGGTCACCGCCCACTGCTTCGCCGAGAACTCTCTGCGCGACCTCGTCGAGGCGGGCATCGACTGCATCGAGCACGCCACGGGGCTCACCGAGGAGACCATTCCGCTCTTCGCGGAGCGCGGCGTCGCGATCGTCCCCACCCTCGTCAACACGGCCACGTTCCCGCAGCTCGCGGCGGCCGGCATGAAATACCCGCGGTGGTCCGCGCACATGAGGCGGCTCTACGAGCGCCGCTACGAGACGGTGCGCGCCGCCCACGACGCGGGCATCCCGATCTTCGTCGGCACGGACGCCGGCGGCTCCCTGCCGCACGGGCTGGTCTCCGCCGAGGTCGGCGAGCTGATGACGGCGGGACTCCCGGCGAAGGACGCCCTCTCGGCGGCGGTCTGGGGAGCGCGGACCTGGCTGGGCCGCCCCGGCCTGGAAGAGGGCGCCCCGGCGGACTTCCTCGTCTACGAGGAGGACCCGCGTGCCGACGTACGGGTGCTGGGAACGCCCCGGCGCATCGTGCTGCGGGGAGAGGTGGTGCGGTAGACCGTGCACGAGATCGTCTCGTGGGACGCGGCGGACCTCTCGCGGGCCGTCGCTGGCCGCCAAGTCTCCTGCGTCGAGGTCATGGAGGCGTACCTGGAGCACATCGAGCGCCTCAACCCTCGGGTCGAGGCCATCGTGGGTCTTCAGGACCCGGAGCTGTCGCTGAGGGAGGCACGCCGTCGCGACGAGCAACTGCGACGCGGCGAACGCCTGGGCTGGATGCACGGGTTCCCGCACGCGGTGAAGGACCTCGCCGCGGCCGAGGGGCTGCCCTGGACGGAGGGCTCTCCGCTGTACGCCGGCCGCGTCGCCGCGCAGGACGACCTGTTCGTCAAGCGGCTCAAGGACGCGGGTGCGGTGGTCATCGGCAAGACCAACACCCCTGAGTTCGGGCTGGGTTCGCAGACGTACAACCACGTGTGGGGCACCACGGGCAACGCCTACGACCCCGCGCTCACGGCGGGCGGCAGCAGCGGCGGCGCCGCCTCGGCGCTGGCTCTGCGGATGCTGCCCGTGGCCGACGGCAGCGACTACATGGGTTCGCTGCGCAACCCCGCGGCCTTCAACAACGTGCTGGGCATGCGCCCGAGTCGGGGCCGCGTCCCCACTCCGGGCTTCACGGCCCAACTCGGCGTGGTCGGGCCCATGGCGCGTACGGCGGCAGATCTGGCATGGCTGCTGTCGGTGATGGCGGGGCCCGACGAGAGTGCGCCGGCCTCCCTGTCCGAGGGCGGCGAACGCTTCAGGGAGAGTCTCGACCGCGACTTCCGCGGCACCCGCATCGCCTGGGTGGGGGACTGGGGCGGACACCTGGCCACCGAGCCCGGCGTGCTGGAGGTCTGCCGCTCCTCCTTCGCCGCTTTCGAGGCGCTCGGATGCGAAGTCGTCGAGGTGCTGCCGGACTTCTCGCCGGATGAGCTCTGGCGGACCTTCTTGACCTGGCGCTGGTGGGCGAACCTGGAGCGGCATCCCCTCTACGCCGACCCCGGTACGCGGGAGCGGATGAAGCCGGAGGCCGTCTGGGAGGTGGAGCACGGAATCCCGCTCAGCGCTCTCGACCTCACCGCTGCCGCGGAGTCCCGCGACCGCTGGTACGCGGCGCTGACGGACTTCTTCGCCTCCTACGACTTCGTGCTCGCCCCGTCAGCACAGGTCTTCCCGTTCGACGCGGCCACGCACTGGCCGGAGCGCGTCGGCGGGCGGGCGATGGACACCTATCACCGCTGGATGGAGACGGTCGCGCCCTGGTCGCTGGGCGGTCTGCCGGTCATCGGGATGCCGGCCGGCTTCAGCGAGGGCGGACTGCCGACGGGCGTGCAGCTGGTAGGCCGTCACGGCGCCGACTTCGGACTTCTCCAACTCGCCCACGCCTACGAGCGGGTGACCGGCTGGGTCGAGCGGGTGCCGCCGCCGCTGCTGGGCCGGCCGGCTGGGGCGGGCGGCTAGCCGGGCTGGTCCTCGCCCTTCTCGTCCGGGTTCCACTCCAGGAGCCGGACCTTGGCGACTGTGCGTACGTGGCGGCGCATCGCGGCGGCGGCGGCCTCGGGGTCGCCTGCTTGGACGGCGTCCAGGATGCGCGTGTGCTGGTCCAGCGAACGGGTGGGCCTGCCGGGTTGGCGCAGCGACTCGTTGCGGCTCTCGGCGACCGCCTCGGAGATGGAGTGCATGAACTCCGCGAGCAGCGTGCTGTGTCCGGCAGCCGTCACGGCCGCGTGGAAGCGCCTGTCGCCCTCGACGCCGTGACCGCCCGTCACGATGTCCGATTCCATGTCGGCGAGGGCGGTGCGCATCGCCTGGAGATCCTCCTCCGTGCGGCGCTCGGCGGCGAGTTCGGCGAGCTTGGTCTCCAGCGCCTCACGCGCCTCCAGGACGTCGGGGAGGCGCCGTTGGCGCTCGACGAGCCGCTCGACGGGCTCGGCGTCGAGGGTGTCGCCCACCAGGTACGTACCGCCACCGTGGCGCGTCTCGACCAGGCCCTGGACCTCGAGGACGACGACGGCCTGCTTCACGGAGGCACGGCTGACGCCGAGGCGCTGGGCCAGCTCCCGCTCCGGGGGCAGCCGGTCGCCCGCGGACAGTTCGTGTTCGACGGCGTACGCGCGCAGCCGCTCCAGCACCTGTTCGTAGAGGCGCGGACGCGTCATAGGTCGCAGCGAATCGTCGGTCATGCGGGCCCCCCTCGGTCTCCGATGCCCGGGTGGGCTGGAGCCTAACACCGTGGATCAAAGGCTCAATGGTCTGGTGGACAAGTGGATGAACCAATCTCGTCCGAGCCATTGACACGGCAAAACCGGAAGGCACACCGTGTGGTCCAGCCACTTGGCCATTCGGCCATTTGGCCACTTGACCAGTACGTCCCCATCGAACCCGAGATCCGCCCTCCGGGACCCAAAGACGGGAGCCCCATGTCTGCAGAGCTCATATCGATCCTGGTGCTGGTGGTGATCTTCGTCGTCGCCACCACCCGCTCGATCAACATGGGCGCCCTGGCCTTCGCCGCCGCGTTCGGCGTCGGCACGCTGGCGGCCGGCTTCGACGCCGAGAAGGTCTTCGCCGGCTTCCCGGGCGACCTCTTCGTGGTGCTGGTCGGCGTCACGTACTTCTTCGCCATCGCCCGCGCCAACGGCACCACCGACTGGCTCGTGCACGCCGGGATCAGGATGGTGCGGGGTCGCGTGGTGCTGATCCCATGGGTGATGTTCGCCGTCACCGGCGTGCTGACGGCCATCGGTGCCGTCTCTCCGGCAGCGGTCGCGATCATCGCGCCGATCGCGATGGGCTTCGCGGCGAAGTACCGCATACATCCGCTGCTCATGGGCGCACTCGTGGTGCACGGCGCACAGGCCGGCGGATTCTCCCCCATCAGCATCTACGGCTCGACGGTCAACAGCATCGTGGCGAGGGAGGGTCTGCCGGGCAACGAGATCGCGTTGTTCAGCGCCAGCCTCGTCGTGAACCTGATCATCGCGGCGATCATCTTCGTCGCCTGCGGCGGCATGAGGCTGCGCGGCACGGGGGCCGTCACCGGAACCGGAACGGATCAGGACCCGGACGCCGCCGCAG
>NZ_JACBXA010000083.1 GCF_013870515.1 Streptomyces albidus (ex Kaewkla and Franco 2022)
AGCACCACCGGAACCCCGGCGGCCGTCGCGATGCGGGCGGCCTCCACCTTCGTCACCATGCCGCCGGTGCCCACGCCGGCTCGGCCCGCGCTGCCGATCTCGACGTCCTCAAGGTCCCGCGGACCGGTCACCTCGGTGATGCGCGAGGTGCCGGGACCGGTCGGGTCGCCGTCGTAGAGGCCGTCGACGTCCGACAGCAGCACCAGCAGGTCCGCCCGCACGAGGTGGGCGACGAGCGCGGCGAGCCGGTCGTTGTCGCCGAAACGGATCTCCTCGGTGGCCACCGTGTCGTTCTCGTTGACGACGGGGACGGCGCCCATGGCCAGCAGTTGTTCCAGCGTGCGGTAGGCGTTTCGGTAGTGGGCCCGGCGACTGGTGTCGTCCGAGGTCAGCAGCACCTGGCCGACCCTGCGCCCGTACCGCGCGAAGGAGGCGGTGTAGCGGGCGACGAGCAGTCCCTGGCCGACGCTGGCAGCGGCCTGCTGTCGCGCCAGGTCGCGGGGACGCCTGGCCAGGCCCAGCGGCGCGAGCCCGGCGGCGATGGCACCGGAGGAGACGAGCACGATCTCCTTCACTGGCCTCTCGGCCTCTCCGTCCGCGCGTCCGGCGTGCTTGGCCAGCACGTCGACGAGGGCATCGACCCTGTCGGCGTCCAGGCCTCCGGCGGCCGTGGTGAGCGAGGAGGAACCGACCTTGACGACGATGCGCCGCGCGCCGGTCACCTCGTCCCGGGGGGTCCTGCCCTCGCCTGCCGTGGTGCTGCTCACTTCCGCTGCCTGCCTGTTCCGTTCCGCCACGCCCGTACGATCCGTTCTGGTGCCGCGGAACTGTGCCCGCCGCGTCCGCAATCTACGGCAGTGCTGATCCACTCCGCTTGCCCGTTCCGACCAGTGGACGGGTGGGGATAATGACCTTTGTCCTCGTATTGACCCGGGACACTCCGCCGCAGATTGTCACCGGCCCGGTGCCAGGCATACGGTCAGTGGTCATCCACGGCCGTGACTCCCCCACCGGCCGGTTTCCATCCCCCGACCCTCGACCTCCTGCCAGGAGCCCAGCCCGTGCCCTCTGCCGGTCTCTCCCCCCGACGCGCCGTCCAGCTGACGGCACTGCTCGCGATGACGGTGTTCTACGCCGCACAGCTCGCGGGTGCGCTACTGCCGAACGTGCCCGTCTTCATCGTCGCCTCCGTGGCGGGACTCACGCTCGACCTCTACCTCACGCACCAGCAGCCGGGCCTCCTCGCCCTGCTCGGCAAGGTCCGTTTCGACGTCACCACGCGCCAGCTGCTCCGCGACATGCTCATCGTCATCGGCCTGGTCCGCATCCCCGACGTCCCCCCGGACATCGAGCGCCCCCTCACGCTCCTGCTGCTCGCCGCCTACGCCACGCACTTCCTCTGCCAGGCCGTGGCCCAGCTGGTGCGGCGCAGCCGTACGCTGCCGATCCTCACCCGCAACATCGACGCCTCGGACCTGCGGCTGACCATCTCGCCGCCGCGCCTCCTGGCCCGGCAGCCCAGCCGCCGCCTGCTGCGCTTCTCCATCCCGGCCACGCTCGGGCTGATGCTGAGCGCGGCGTTCGCCTCGGAGGTCTTCGGCATCCTCGGCCTCGGCCTCAGCATCGCGCTGTCCCTCGGCGGCGCCGTGTACCTGGGCACCTGGATGCTGCCGAAGAAGCGGCACGCCAACGAGCAGCAGGCTCTGGACTGGCTCGGCCGGTGGCTGGCCAAGTACAAGCCGACGGTCGGCATGTACTTCTCCGGCGGCACCACCTCCGCGTACCAGGCGAACATGTGGCTCTCCACCCTCGCCCAGCTCGACGGCAACCCGATCATCGTGCTCCGCGAGCGCTTCATGGTGCAGAAGATCGAGGCGACGGACGTCCCGATCGTCTGCATCCCGAAGGTCGCTCACCTGATGCACCTGGAGCACTCGACGCTCAAGGTGATGCTGCACCCGGCGAACTCCGGCAAGACCTCGCAGGTGCTTCGCATCCCGACGATCAAGCACGCGTTCATCAACCACGGCGAGAGCGACAAGCTCTCCTCCTGCAACCCCTACGCGAAGGCCTACGACGAGGTGTGGGTCGCGGGTCCCGCCGCCCGCGAGCGCTACCAGCTCGCCGACATCGGCGTCGACGACCGTGACGTGGTCGAGGTCGGCCGCCCCCAGCTCTCCCCCATCGAGCCGTCCCAGGGCGTGCCGCAGGGCGCGTACACCACCGTCCTGTACGCGCCGACGTGGGAGGGCTGGACCAACGACCCGGGCAACACCTCGATCATCCTGGCCGGCGAGAACATCGTCCGGACGCTCCTCGCGGACCCGGGCGTGCGGCTGCTCTACAAGCCCCACCCGATGACGGGTTCCGTCGACCCGCGTGCGGGGGCTGCCGACGCACGCATCCAGGCGATGATCGTCGAGGCCAACTCCAAGCGTTCCGGGGACCGCCCGGGCGCCGAGACCGCCGCCGAACTGGCTCGGCGCACACGCGAGTTGGACGAGCTGACCACCACCGCATTCCGCCGTGGCGCGGACGAGGTGGAGAAGATGATGCTCCAGTCCACGCCGGAGAAGGGGCGTGCTGAGCGCGTCGCGGCGGCCACCGCCGCCTGGGAGGCAGCCAACTGGGCGTCCTTCCCCGAGTGGGAGCACCAGATCGTCACCGGCCCCCGGCCGGCGATCTACACCTGCTTCAACGAGTCCGACCTGCTCATCTCGGACGTCTCCTCCGTCGTCTCGGACTATCTGACGAGCGAGAAGCCCTACGCGGTCGCCAACACCAGCGGGCTGAGCGAGGACGAGTTCCGGGCGGGCTTCCCGACCGTACGGGCTGCGGCGATCCTCTCCCCCGAGGCGACCGAGATCCCGGCGCTGCTGGAGTCCGTACGGGAGCCGGCGAAGGACTCCCTCGCCAAGGCCCGGTCGGAGCTGAAGGTCCACCTCCTCGGCCCGGCCGAACCGCCCTCGATGACACGCTTCAACCAGGCCGCGATCGACCTGTGCGATTCGACCGACGCCCGCAACGAGCGGGTCGCCAGCCGTACGAGCGACATCCCGGGCCAGCGCGAGACCGAGGCCCAGGAGGCCGCGGAGGAGGCCGAGTTGGAGGCCCCGGGCGCCGGCGGCACGCTGTCCGACCCGGAGGAGGCCGACCAGGTCACGGCGTGAGAACCGGCTGAATCGGAGTCGAGGGTCCCGGAAGGCGAGCGAGCCTTCCGGGACCTTCGTCGTACGGGCGGTTCAGCGGGGGAGCCCGCTCGGTGAAGGTCTGAGCGGACGGCCTAGAGAAGGTCCCATTCTCGCGAGCGCTCGGTGAGCCTGCGGTGGACCACGGCCGCTGCGGGGTTGGCGGGGACGCCGGTCCGCGTCGCCAGATACAGGGTGTTCAGCGGGCGCACCTGCGGCTGGTGCAGCGTCTCCACCGAGCCCGATGCGAGCGCCGGTTCAGCCAGGTAGCGCGGCAGGACCGACACTCCCGCACCCGCAACGACGGCTGCCAGCACGGCACGCAGGTCCGGAACGGTGACGGCCACAGGGTTGGGCGGGCGGCGGCCGAACTCGCTGCGCCAGTACCGGCGGATGATGGGCAGCTCCTCCGCGTAGGCGACCAGCGGCAGATGCGCCAGCGCACGGACGGGGTCCTCGTTCAGCCGGCCGGGGTCGATCGTCCGGGCGAGGCCGGGCGGGCCCACCAGCAGGAACTCCTCATCGGCGAAGGGTGTCGCCACCACGTTCTTCAGGCGGGGCCGTACCGCGGACACCACGAGGTCGATGCGGGCGGCGGCGAACGCGGCCAGCAGCTCCTCCGCGAGCCCCAGAGTGATCCGAAGCCGCAGCCCGCCGGCCGTCAACGGGGCGAGCGCGGGCACCACACGCATGGCCATCAGGTCCGAGGGGCCGGCCAGATGCACCGTGCCCCGGTGGGCGGCCTGATCGTCGGCGCCCGCGGCGGAGCCGACGGCCTGCTGGAGTTCGTCGAGGTGGGTGCCGATCCTCCGGGCGAGATCGTAGGCACGGTCGGTGGGGACGGCGCCCCGGCGCGAGCGGACGAACAACGGCTCGCCCATCTGCTCCTCCAGGCGGGCCAGTTGGCCGCTGACCGCGGGCTGGCTCAGACCACGCCGGGAGGCGGCGGCGGTGATCGACCCGCTCCTGTAGATCTCCAGGAAGGTGGACAGCAGATCGAGGTCCGGCACGCCACTCCCCTTCCATAAGAAATCTGATGGCAGGTCTCAGATTAGCGGAGGATTTCCGAGGGATGCGAGTGTTGAGAGGGACGACAGACGGACAGCACACAGCAAGAAAAGGAAGTTCCGCCATGACAAAGATCCTGATGGTCGTCTCCGGTGCCGACCACCTCACGCTGGGCGACGGCACGGCCCACCCCACCGGCTACTGGGCGGAGGAGGTCGCCGTGTCGCACCGGGTGTTGCGGGAAGCAGGCTTCGATGTGGACATCTCCACTCCCGGCGGCGTCCATCCCACCGTCGACCCGATCAGCCTCGACGAGCGGGGCGGCGTGGACGAGGCCGCCGCGAAGGGCTTCCGCGCCTACCTGGACTCCCTGAGCGACGAGCTGGCAATGCCGCTTCCCCTCGCCGACGCCTCGGCCGACGACTACGACGCGGTGTACATCCCGGGCGGTCACGGCCCCATGGAGGACCTGGCATTCGACCCGGACCTCGGCCGTCTGCTCACCGCGCTCGACCGGCGCGGCAAGGTCGTCGCAGCGCTGTGCCACGGCCCCGCGGGGCTGCTCAGCGCCAGTGACGGGGACGTCTTCCCCTTCGCCGGCCGCAAGCTGACCGTCTTCACCAACGAGGAGGAGCAGCAGGGCGGCCTCGGGGACGCGGTGCCGTACTTCGTCGAGAGCAGGCTCCGCGAGCTCGGCGGCCTGGTCGAGATCGGTCCCGCGTGGTCGGTCAAGGTCGTGGTCGACGGCAACCTCGTCACCGGTCAGAACCCGCAGTCGAGCGCCGACACCGCCGGTCAGGTGGTCGAGGCCCTCAAGGTGCGCAGCGCCGCCTGACGCGCGGCCTCGCAACGCGAGACCCACGGTCCGGGAGGTGACGCCTCCCGGACCGTTCGCGGCCGGAGTGTCGAACGGGTGCGGTGCGTGCGGCGCGTGCGGGTTCAGCCGTCCAGCAGCGGGGCCAACGCCGTGCGGAGATCGGCGTGTTCGCGGTAGTGCGTGGCGGTCATGCCGAGCGCGGCGGCCGCCTCGACGTTCGTGCGCGAGTCGTCCACGAAGAGGCACCGCCCGGCGCCGACTCCCGCGCGCTCGACCGCGATCTCGTAGATTCCCCGGTCCGGTTTGGCCACTCCGACCCTGGCGCTGCTGACCACGTGATGAGCGAGCTCTTCGAGGCCCAACTCCGCAAGCTCCTCCTCCAGTTCGAGAGACGCGTTCGAGACCAGGACCAGGGGCATCCGTTCCCGTACGCGCCGGAGCATCCCGACCACGGCCTCGTCCGCGTAGGAGCGCGCCGCGGCCAGAGCGGTGCCCAACTCGCGGGCCCGTGCCTCCGGCAGACCGATCCGGCCGACGAGTCCGTAGGCGATCGACCGCACCCACTCGTGCTTGGTGATCTCTCCCAGCAGCAGCGGCAGATCCGTCCCCGGCGCGAAGGCGATCTGCATCGTCGTGCCGACAGCCAACCCCAAATCGCGCTCCAGCCCGGCCAGTTCACTCGTGTCGTAGAAGCGGATCACGTTGTCGATGTCGCACAGCACGGCTTCGACGCGCTGCCCGGAGGAGCCGTCGGTCCTGGTCGTCGTCACACCTCTGAATAGCAGAGCGGCAGAGGAGCGCGAAAGGGACGTCGGCGCCCTCCCGGCGACTAGGCCCTGTCTGAGGGCGCCGTTCTCCCCAGCTCCACCGCCTCCCGGGGGTTTCCCCCACTCCCGGGCGGCCGGGCAGCCGGATGTCGCGGGTGGTGCAGGTCCGGGAGGGTGTGCACAGAGCATCCGACGACCGACGGGGGAAGCTTGATCATGCAGAACGGAAGCTCCAGCAGTGACGGAGGCTCCTTCAGCAGTGCGGCGAAGGCAGTCGGCATCGCCGCGTTGGTACTGGCCGTCACGGGGAGCGCGGCGCTCAGCGTGGCCTCTGCGGAGGAGGCCAGACAGTCCGAGGCGGCGCGGCACACCGCAGGGCCGACGGCCGGGGTGTGGCGCATGGACGGTTACGGCACCGTGCTGAAGGTCGACCGGGGCCGCGTACAGCAGTACCAGACCACCAAGGTCAGCTGCCTGAAGGGCACTTCGGCCAAGCGGACGAGCGGACACGGGGACAGGGCACGGTACGTCACCGAGGACGGGGAGGCGTTCACGCTGCGCCCGGCAGGAAGCCGGACACGAGCGTCGATGCACATCGAGGGCTCGGTCGGCGACCGGGGACTGCGGCGCATCCAGGCGCTGCCCGGAGCCTGCGCCCGCGAGGTGCCCGAGGACCCCGTGAAGACCTTCGACGTCTTCTGGCAGACCTTCGATGAGAACTACCCGTTCTTCGCCGCCAAGGGAGTCGACTGGGACGCCGTCCGGGACCGCTACCGCCCGCAGGTCACCGCGGATACGACACAGGGTGAACTGTTCGCCGTCTTCCGCAGGATGGTGGCCCCGCTGCACGACGCGCACGTGGCGATCCTTGCCGGGGAGTCCGGCTCCTTCGGCCAGGTGCGCCCCGGCACCGAGATGCCCACTCCTCAACTGGACGCGAAGACACGGAAGTTCATCAAGGAACGCGACCTGGCGGGTGCCGAGGTGAAGGCCTTCGCCCGGGGGCGGATCAGCTACGCGGACCTCCCGGGCGACTGCGGCTACCTGCGGATCACGGGCTTCGCCGGCTACACGGAGAAGGGTGACCAAGCCTCCGAGAGCGCGGAACTCCAGCGGGCGCTGGACGCCGTACTCACCCCGGAGCGGGCCGCATCCCTCAAGGGACTGATCGTCGATCTGCGCGTCAACGGCGGCGGATCGGACCAGCTGGGCCTGGAGTTGGCGGCGCGCCTCACCGACCGCCCCTACCTCGCGTACGCCAAGCGGGCCCGTAACGAGCCGTCCGACGCGACGCGCTTCACCCGCCCGCAGCCTCTGTACGTGCGTCCCGCGGCCGGGCACCGCTACACCGGGCACGTCGCCGTCCTGACCGGCGGCTCGACGGTCAGCGCCGGAGAGACCTTCACCCAGGCGCTGATGGAACGTCCGGGCCGGACGCTGCGCATCGGCCAACCCACGCAGGGCGTCTTCTCGGACACGATGGAGCGCCGGCTCCCCGGCGGCTGGAGCATCCTGCTGCCCAACGAGGAGTTCCGCACCCGGCACGGGCAGACCTTCGACGGCACCGGCATCCCACCTCACCACCTCGAACCGGTCTTCACGGACGAGGAGTTCGAGCAGGGGCGCGACTCGGCGTTCGACAGGGCCGTCGCGGAGCTGCGCTGAGGCGCTGCAACCGGACGCCGTCCGATTACGTCTGCTCGTAAGCTGCTCCGGTCTCCCGGACAGACGTGCGCGAACCGATGGAGAGGACGCCGACCGTGCAGAACAACCGACGGCTGAGTAAGCCTGCGACCACGCTTGCCGCCGCGGGGCTCGTCACCGCCTTCCTCACCGCCGGCTGCTCGCTCCAGGACAGTGTCTGCCGGTCCGAGGAGTACCCGGTCAAGGCCGTGGGGAGCACCACCGGCCAGACCTGCGTGGCCGACGGCGAGGAACCGCCGAAGGGATACGTGCGCTATCCCGAGGGCAAGGTGCCCGAACACGTCGACGACAAGTGGGACAAGTACTGGAGCACACGAGTCATCGACAAGGACAGCAACGTCACGAAGAAGTGAGCGCCGCCGCGGGCGTCACGTGACTACACCCTGCGCCAGCGGGCCAGCATGAAGCAGAACAGCCCGAAGAGCGTGACGCCCACAGCGACGGCCACGAGCAGCCAAGGTCCCACCGGAGTATCGGCGAAGGACCTCAACGCACCGTCCATGCCCTTGGCTTCATCGGCGTCGGACGACCATGCGGCCTCCATGGCGAACAGACCCAGGACGAAGAGGACCGCCCCCCGGGCGACGCCGCCGGTCACTCCGAGCACGTCGACCCACTTTCGGTGGCGGCGCGGGATGCGCGACATCCTCAAGTGGTCGTGATACTTGCGCCTCAGCGCCTGCACCGCTCCCCAGGCGCCGAACGCCGCGATGGCCAGGCCCGCCAGGCCGACCAGCACCTGCCCCGCCGGTACGGACAGCGCCCGGGCGGTGATGTCCTCGGACTTCGCATCGCTGGAGCCGCCGCCCTTCGACCCGTTCGCGAACGAGAGAACCGAGAAGGCCAGTACGCCGTACAACACGAACCGTCCCGCCGACATCAGCCGCTTGCGGGTCTTGTGGCCGCCCTTCTCCGACGCGCCGAACATCGCCTCCGACAGCCGCCACAGCGCGAGCCCGGCCAGCCCGATCCCGACGGCCCACACCAACAGCAGGCCGAAGGGCTGCGCCGCCAACTCCCGGAGGGCGCCGCTCTGATCGGCCTGCTTGCCGCCGCCGCCCTCGCCGAAGGCGATGCGCAGCGCGAGCAGGCCCACGAGTATGTACAGCACCCCCTGGGCGACCATGCCCGCACGCGCGACTCCTTCGAGCGTGGAACTGTTCGCCGCCCGCCGCGCACTCCGGCGCCCTCTCCACGACATGGCCGATGCGTTCATTGCCCCGCCTCCCCTGGATCACGCCGAATGCCGACGTACCTCGAAGGTCAGCGATTGCCCGCGCCGGGGCGAAGGAAACGCGAAGCTCGACTTATCGGTCGAGGGCGACAGTTCGGATGAGGTGAGCGAAGGAGGCAGGGGGGAACGTGAGGTACGGACCGTCGGCGTACTTGGAGTCGCGCACGGCGACGCCGGCAGGAAGCTGGGCGACCTCCACGCACTCGCCGTTTTCCACGCTGTGGCTCGACTTACGCCATCGGGGGTGGGCCCACTGCACCTGCCCTGTACTCATAGCGCTCCTCCAAAACACGAGCGATCAAGTCAGCCGAGTCCCCGGGAGACAGGGCGGATGCTCGCAAGAGATCGTAACGAAGCGAACGTGCCCGGAACTCTTGCGGGTTGGCGGTGGCGTCCACTCCGTCGTAGCCCTCCGCGTACGCGATGTTCGGCTGGTCCTCATAGGAGAAGAGCGTGAAGGCACCGATCATTCCCTGGTGCGCGCCCACAGCGAACGGGAGGATCTGGATCTGCACGTTGTCGACGTGCCGGTAATCCAACAGGCACAACAGTTGCTGTGCCATGACCTCCGGTCCGCCGACTTGCTGATGGAGCACAGCTTCGCTCAGTACGACCCAGAACAGGGGCGAATCTTCCCTCCTCAGAATTCCCTGGCGATGCATCCTCGCCGCCAACTCCTCCTCGATATCTTCCCGTTGGCTGATGCCGAGCATTGCGCGGGCATACCCCTCTGTTTGGAGGAGCCCGTGAACGGCTTGGGGCTGAAAAGCGCAGATCTGAATCGCAGGGGCTTCGATCTCGGCCACTCGACGCTGCTTGTACGGCAGCCTGCTGCGCTTCAACAAAGGCCACAGTCGCAACAGTGCGCCCTCGGCCCCCAGGGCCGCATCAGCGCGCTGAATGAACTCCAGAGTGGGAGCCTTGGCTGCCGTCTCCACCTGTCCGATCAGCGAACCCGTACAGAAGACAATCTTGCCCAGCTGCGCCAAGGTCAGCCCCGACCGCTCCCTCAGGCGCCGCAGCTCGGCACCGAAGTAGTGGAGGGGCGAGGCCCCCGGATCGAGTTCCTTGATGTTCGCCACCGGCGTCCCCTCACTCAACGGACGTCACAGCGCCCGGAGTTGCATTCGAGCCATAGCCGAGAGTAATTGGTGCGTCACAGCCTTGTCCTGTGAACGTCATCGAGGAACCCGCCGAATTCCCACCGCGCCGCTACCGGGTCGCCCTGACCGTCGGCGACCACTCGCCGCGCCACCTTCGCCGCATCGCTCGCGCCTACCTGCGCTTGTGGGGGATGCACCAACTGACCGACGCCGCCGAACTCGCCCTGACCGAACTGGTGACGAACGTCCACCGCCACGTCCCGGACCGCTGGTGCACGGTCACCCTCCTGCGTACGGACACCGGAGTCCGCATCGAGGTCTACGACCGCTCCCCCTCCTCTCCGACTCGCCGCTCCGCAAGCGAATGGGACGAGTCCGGCCGCGGTCTCGCCTTGATCGCCCGACTCGCCGACAAGTGGGAGGTCGTGCCCGAACTCGTCGGGAAGACCGTCCGGTGCGAGGTATCAGTCCGGTGAGTGCTCGCTTGCTCGCTGCTTTGCCTCGAACTCTTCCAAGTACCGATAACTGGCTGCCGTGTGGGGATGTTCAGCTCCGACGCTCCGCTCCCGTTGCCTGGCGACCTGACTCATCAGGCACAGCGCTGTACTGAGATCACCGGATGCGGCCCTTGTTCGCGCGTACAACGTCTGGGCGGCCAACGTGACAGGGTGGGAAAGCCCATAGCGCAGCTCATACTGCTCACGAATCTTCTTTGCTGCGACGTCAGCGGCCTCGTGGCGCTGCGATTTGAACAACACGACTGCGTAGTCGAATTGGGCGCCGAGGGTGACACTGTGCTCACCTCCGATGTACTGCTCACACCTCTGCGGATGAGAGGGCTCATTCCCGTCCATCCAGGCCGCGATTTGCGAAACAGGTGTATGCAGCAACAGGGCCGACTGGGCCCGCAAGGTGAGGGGATGCTCGGGCCCGAGCACGCCTTCCCGACCAGTAGCGCACCGTTGGAGGATTTCCAGACCCTCCGCCCCTCTGTCGAGCGGTTGCAGAGCGAGGCTGAGGCCATAGCGGGTGTCCAACGAATCGGCATCCTCCGGACCGAACAGCCGCTCCTGGTCTGCAAGAACCCTACGGAGCAGCGTCTCCGCTTCCTCGAATCGACCAAGCCGGAACAGCGCGCGGCCCTCACGGGAACGAGCCCTCAGCAGAAGCCGGTGCTCAGCCCCGAGAACCGGCTCTGCCACAGCTGCGGACGCCGAGGTGAGTTCCCAAGCGGACAGGTAATCACCAGTACGGTGAAGGGCGACCGCGAGTCGCACGGTCGCGTTCAGCGCATCTGGGGTGACTGCCCGGTCGGTCCGCTGAAGCAGAGCCAAAGCATGGGGAGCAAGCAGACGCAACCGCAGGTCCTGCGGACCTCGTTCTGGAACTGCCGGGACGACAGCGCCGAGCAACTGAACTGCTGCGCGGTGGAGTTCCTGGAGCGCCTCCGCTGGCGTACCGGAGGTGACACTCGCGATCAGCACCCCGTGCGACTGGACACATCGCACTCCGGCGTCAACGAGACTCACCAGCGACTGGTCGAGCAACCCACGTAATGCGACCTCGGCCCGTGTCCTCGACAGCAAGCCCCCTGTGTCGAGCCCGCTAAGCAGCGACAACGGCAAAGGATCAGCCCCGAAGCACGCCAGCAGCCGCAGCAGCACAGTCGATTCGGGCAGCCCCTGGGCAGTGAGCGAGTCGAGGGAGAGCTGCCAGGTTCGGCTGACAAGGTTGCGGGACTCATCGCCCGGCAGCGCAGCAGCGCCCTCATCGAGGATGCCGACTTGCTCAGGTCCCACAAGGTGTTGCCCGTACTTCGCCATCGTCCACGGCTCGATCACCTGATGGGCCAAGAACCCTCCGGCGAGAGTCAGCGCCAATGGCAGCCGCCCGAGGCGGTCAGCGACCGCCTTCGCCTCCTCCACCGTCCCCGTCTCGGGCGCGAGATCGCACAGGACCTGTGCTGCCGCGTCGCTCGGCAACACTCCGACGTGGTGCAGTTCGGCGTTCGTCCACCAACGGGCTGCCGCCTGCCGGGTGGTGACCAGAACCGTCCCACGCGGACTGCTGCGCAACCAGCCGTCCTGAAGGACGGCTGGGTTGTCAGCATTGTCGAGCACCAGAAGCCAGGGTTGTGCAGACGCACCGAGCCGGTCCCATACGAGGTCGGCCGCTGCCCGCAGCCCGTTGCGGGCCGCCAGTAGCTGACCTTCCTCTGCACCCCGGTCGGCTGCAACGGCGAGCATTCCACTGCGCAAAGTGGCGCGGTCGGATGCGTTCACCCATAAGCCGATTCGGCCAACGACATCTGTCGCGTACTGGAACAGGGCATGGGCGACTGCGGTCTTGCCGCAACCGCCCATGCCATGCAGGACGTAGATCTCATCACCACCGCCCGAGGCAACGGCCCCGTGTAAGCGTTCCATCAGGTCGGTGCGATCACGGAATACCTGTGGCGCTCTGCCGCCAGTGGGCCTTCGCACCGACTCGATGCCCACCGGGTCGGCGGTGGCCGAAACGGAGCCACCGTGATGGTGATGCTCGATGATGTGCTGGTCCCCGGACGCCTGATAGACCCGGCCCTGGCCGTCGGCACGGCCGTCCATGCCGCTGCCGCCGTTCATCGCTCGTTGATGTGCTGATCGCGCCCGGCCTGGTAGACCCGGCCCCGGCCGGAGGCCGTCGCCCGCTGCTTGACCCTCGTACCTGTGTCAGTCTCCGGAGCGGGCAGTTCGTCGAGCAAGCGGCGTAAATCTCCGGCCACTTCGGGGCGTTCCCGCAGCAAGCGACGGAGGCGCCCTTCCCACTCCGTCTGGAGCTCGTTCACGGAGTCTTCGTAGTCGGCCGGCTGCACCGCCAGCAGATCCTCACGGGTGGCCTCGAGCTCAGCCGTCACAGCGTCTGCCCGCCCTGGGTGTACACGCCGCCAGAGCTCAGTCATGGCATCGCGCGTGCGTTCCCACGCATCAGTCGCCATCAACGTGACCACGGTTGTGCCCGCGCTGGTGGCCAAAGCTGCGATCTCCGGCTCCACGGCCGCCCCCCTGAGTCAAAGCAACTGCTCTATGTGCGGATCCATTTACCCTATGGCACCTCGTGGGGGCCCGCGTCCGGCTCAACCTGCTCACTTCGACCGGTTGTCGAACCTCGCCGCCACCGCTTGCTCCAGCGTGAGACCGCTCGCGTCCTCCTCCGGTTCCAGGAAGGCGTGGATCACGGCAAGCGTGACCGACCCCATGAGAGAGCGGCGCTTGTCGTCGTCGATGACGCCTGCGCTGGGGTCACCGATCGCTCTCAGGATGACCCCGTCGTTGACTGCTGACAGAGCGTTCGCGAGGTCGTCGAGGGTCAGGCCCTGCCGCAGTCGCAGGCCGCGTTCACGTAAGACGTCGGCGTACAGCTTCTTCCACGAGCCGAGATAGTCCTCGTACATGGCGGAGATGGCTTGCAGCACCTCCACGTCCCCCTCGGCAGCAGTCATGAGAGCCAGCCCGAGCCGCACGGAGGGCTCTTCCACACCCTCGGCTGTATGCAGGTAGGTCACCTCGTGCACGGCGCGTACGAAGTCCGGCCCGCTCACCAGTTTCTTGGTGTTGGCGGCACGCTGCTCCCGGTAGTCCGGGCGGTAATTCTCCCGCCACACCGCGAAGTTGATCAGATCTGCGACGAAGTCCGACTGCGACTTCCACCGGTCCCTCATCGCCGAGACAGTGGCCCGCCGGGAGAAAGGAGGAGGGTTCTTCGCGACCTCGGCCGTGACCCCACGCTGTGAGAGGGACCCGAGAAGCGGGCGCCTGCCCCGGTCACCTGGCTGAGCGCCGGGCCCGAGGTTCCGCGCGAGCAGCCGCATCCCGGCGGCCAGATATGCGGCAGTCATCAGGTCGTTCGCGAGCCTGGCGCGGAAGTAGGGGGTTCGTCGATTGAGGTTGCGCAGCACACCTGAGAGGTCGAGGTCGTAGGGGGTCGGCAGATGCCGCTTCCCCCTGAGGTACCGCGGCTCGTCCATGTTCGGCATGCCCGCATGCTTCCGTAGCCCGGCCGCTTCCAACAGGCGCGCAGGTGCGCGGTAATCGGACGGGGAGCACCAGTACCGCGCGGCTGCGCCGAAGCGGATCGGCACGGCGACGCGCTACACCTGAGGATCTACGGATTCACGAAGGTGTGATCGAAGATGCCCACAACCGGCATGAGCCATGTGGCATGGGCGCTGACGGCAATCGCCTCCAGCAGCGCCGTGGCCCGGCTGATCCTCGTCCTGGTCACCGCGCACGCGGCGCGGGCGGCTCTCAGACCCACGGCCGCCTCGAAGGAAGCCGACCGTCTCCGCGAACACCGCCTCGCGGTCCTGCAGGCCCTCCTCAACTGCCGCAGATCGCCCAGGCGTTGAGCGACCGGACGCGCGGCTCCGCGGAACCGGGACGGGACACCCCGACCCGTCGCTGCACGGGGTGTCCCGACCCACGGCCTCCGGGGAAGTGACCCTGCCCGGTCGCCAAAGGCTCCAGGGAGCCTCACGCGCCCCTCATGAGCACCAGGTCCTCGCCCCACGAGTCCAGGACGGGGCCGTGCCCCGCAGCCCGCGCATGCGGTTCGAGCTCGACGAACAACTGCCGTACAGCGTCCGCGGGTTCAGGTGACAGGGCCCGTTCCAGGACTCCCAGCAGATGGCCGTGCGCCCACTCGGGACGGCTGAGGGGATGACGCCTCAACTCCCAAGCGAGGTACTTGTTGTACGGCCGCACCCGCTCGTGCAGGGCGAAGACGTACGTCAGGTGGTGCGGAAGGCTCTCGGCGGCGTCGAGGCGTGCGGCCGTCATGTCGCCGTCGCGGTCGTTCTTCACGCAGCGGTACAGGCCGTTGAGGAAGGCGTCGAGGACGCCGGCCGCTGTCCGGGAAGCCTCCGAGGAGGTCAACCTCCCTTTCGCGAGGACGAGTTCGCCGATGAGCCCGTCAGTCGCGTCCTTCAGCACCACGGCGTGGGTGAAGGCGTAGCGGTTCCACTCGGTGCCGGATCCGGGGAGCGCGTGCGTACGGAACTCGCCGAGGCTCATCACGGAGACGTCCATGCGGGCGTCCCGGCGCTCCTCCCCCTCCTTCAGGCTGTGCTGCTCTTCGTCGACGACGAGCAGCACGTCGTAGTCGGAGTGCCGGGTCGCGGTCCCCTCGCGCGCCCTTGACCCGGTAAGGACCATGCCGAGCACTCGTACGTCCGCCTCCGTACGGGCGCACAGCTCGGCGAACTCCTCCTCGATCGTCATCTCGCACATCACAGGAGCCAAGCATCAACGCCGCGCCCGGCCAACCGGATTGAGCGGCACCCGCTGCGGACCGCTGCGGCTCATCCCGGCTCACGGCGCCAGGGCGTCGAGCGCGGTCTCGGCGTAGCCGGACCACTGATCCGAGTGTGCCGCCGGGATCGCCACCCAGTCCTTGAAGGGGCGGCCCTTGCCGGAGGGGTCGAAGAGTTCGGCACCGGGTACGTCAAGTGCCCGGCCGTGTGCGGGAGTTCCGTCACCGAGCTTGACGGCGAGGGTGTCGCCCTTGAGGCAGGCGAAGGCCTTGCCGTGTGCCTTGAGTGCCCGTTTGCCGAAGATGGCGCCGGCCGTGGCACCGCGTGGGGCGAGGTCGGCGGCGAGTTCGTCGAACAGCGTGTCCGGGTCCATGAAAAGGGCTCCTTACGACGGTTCTGCGGTAATTGCTCCGGATACGATCCAGGAGTGGACGACGACGCCGGAAAGGCCCCGAGGAATCCGCAGACCGATGCGGCCGGCACTCAGGTCATCGCCGTCGCGGAGGACTGGGCTGCCGCGATTGTGTCCGATGACGCCGCGCGGATCGCGAGCTTCATGACGGACGACTGGGTGATCGTGTCGGAGACCGGCATCTCCACCAGGGAGGAGTTCCTCTCCGTCGTCGAGTCCGGGCAGCTGACGCATTCGGCGATGACCCTCGTCAGCCCGGCGAGGGTACGGATCCACGGCGACACGGCGATCTTCACCGGACGAGTGACGAACACGGCTCACCATCTGGGCCGGCGATTCGACGCCGACGAGTGGACGACTGACGTCTTCGTCAGGCTGGACGGCCGATGGCTGTGCGCACTGAGCCACATCACGTCGGCAGCCCCGGGCCCGGACTGACCGCCCCAGGCTCGGACTGACCGCCCCGCCCCCGGCGCCCGCCCCGCGCGACCAGTTCCTGGCCCGCACCCTCGCCACCTCCCCTCGCCCTCCCTGCCCCCGGCCCCGTGACCTCCGACGTTTGACATGCAAGCATTTACTTGCATGATGGAGGTGTGAGCACCGACATGGACAAGGTCTTCAAGGCCCTGGCCGACCAGACCCGCCGGTACCTGCTGGACCGTCTCCACGAGGACAACGGCCAGACGCTCGGCGAGCTGTGCGAACGCATTGAGATGTCCCGCCAGGCGACGACGCAGCATCTGGCGGTTCTGGAGGCCGCGAATCTGGTGAGCACGGTGCGACGCGGGCGCGAGAAGATCCACTACCTCAACCCCGTCCCCGTCCATCAGATCCAGGAACGGTGGATCGACAAGTTCGAGCGTCCGCGTCTGCGATCGCTCAGCGCCCTGAAGCAACGAGCGGAGAACGCCATGACAGCGAAACCGGAATTCGTCTACGTCGTCTACATCGAGAGCACCCCGGAGAAGGTCTGGGACGCACTCACCGACGCCGACGCCACAGGCGCCTACTGGGGCCACCGAAACGTCTCCGACTGGCAGACCGGCTCCGCCTGGGAGCACCGGCGCACCGACGGCTCGGACATCGCCGACGTCGTCGGCGAAGTGGTGGAGAGCCGGCGGCCGGACCGGCTCGTCACCACGTGGGCGGCCCCCGACGCCGGACCGGGCGACGAACCCTCCCGGGTCTCCTTCGACATCGAGCCGTACGAACAGATCGTCCGGCTCACCGTCACCCACGAGAACCTGAAGGACGAGGCCGAACGGAACGAGGCCGCCTCGGGCTGGGCCGCGGTGCTGTCCAATCTGAAGTCGTACCTGGAGACCGGCAGCCCGCTTCCCCAGGAGCCGTGGCTCGTCCCGTAGGGGTGGCGGGGGTGCGTGACACCCGGGCTTCCAGGGGCTGTTGGACGGTACGCCGTCGGCTCAGCGCCCGTCCTGCTCGTACTCGTCGAAGACGCTCTCGAGGCTGCGCCGCGCCCACTCCCCGCCTGAGCCTGGGTCGGCGAGGGTGACCAGCGCCTTCCACAGCGTCCAGCCTCGACCACGGGCCCATGTCGCGCTGTCGACACCGAGTGCTTCACGGAAGGCCTGCCTGCTCTCGCCCGACAGGAACGTCCAGGCGATCGTCATGTCGCACGCCGGATCGCCGACGCCGGAACAGCCGAAGTCGATGACGGCAGCCAGCCGGCCGTCCCTCACCAGCAGGTTTCCGACCGCCACGTCACCGTGGAACCAGACGGGCGGGCCATGCCACGTCGCTCGGAGCGCCGACTCCCACACCTCGGTGGCCGTGTCACCTCGATCACGGCTGCCCAGCACCTCGATCGCACGCCGGGTCTCCTCGTCGTACGTCTGGAGCGAGGCGCCGCGGAAGAAGCTCTGCACCCCGGCGGGCGGGCCGCCCGACGGGTCGGCCTTCTGGAGGGCGCCGAGGAAGCCCGCAAGTGCCGTGGCGAACTCGGTCATGTCGTCGATGCGTTCGGCGGTGACCGTCTCACCTTCGATCCACCGGATGACGGACCAGTTGAAGGGATAGCCCTCGGCCGGCAGGCCCTTCGCGACCGGAGCGGGCACGGGCAGCGGCAACTGCGGTGCGAGCACCGGCAGCCACCGCTGCTCCTTGTCGACCTGCGCCGCGTACCCCTCGGCGCTCGGCAGCCGCACCGTCATCGCGTCTCCGAGATGAAAGGTCCGGTTGTCCACGCCCCCGAACTCGACGGGCCGGACGGGGAATTGCGCCCATTCCGGGAACTGTCCGGCGATCAGCCGCCGGACCAGGTCCGCGTCGATCGGCGGCACTGGTGTCTGCTCATGGCTCGCGCGATCGTCCTCGCGCAGGGCTCCGTCGTCGCTCATCACGGAACAGGGTCACGACCGCCGCCCGGGGCGGCAACCGAATTACGGGCCGGGCGAAGGCATCGGACACGCGGAGCCGCACGACCTCACCGGCGCCGGCGGCATGGAAGCGCCCCAATGGACGGCCCACGGCCGGCGACGCCGGGCCCGCCGGCTATCCCTCGAAGGGGTCGAAGTCCTGGTACTCGCCGAGCGCTTCGTCCCGCTCCGCCTCGCGGTCGCGTCGCCTCTGGGCGGCCGGACGCGGGGTCTCCATGCGGTGGTCCTCGCCACGGCGGCCCAGCATCTCCGCGCCCGTGACCATCGTCGGTTCCCAGTCGAAGACGACGGCGTCGTCCTCTCCGCCGATGGCGACGCCGTCGCCCTCACGCGCTCCCGCCTTCATCAACTGCTCTTCCACACCGAGGCGGTTGAGTCGGTCGGCGAGGTAGCCCACCGCTTCGTCGTTGTTGAAGTCGGTCTGGTGGACCCAGCGTTCGGGCTTCTCACCCCGCACGCGGTAGAGCCCGTCGTCCTCCTTCGTGACGGTGAAGCCCGCGTCGTCCACAGCCTTCGGCCGGATGACCACGCGGGTGGTCTCCGTCTCCGGCTGCGCGGCACGCGCCTCAGCGACGATCTTGGCGATCGCGAAGGAGAGCTCCTTGAGGCCGTGCCGCGAGACGGCGGAGACCTCGAAGACCTCGTACCCGCGAGCCTCCAGGTCGGGACGGATGATGTCGGCGAGGTCCTGGCCGTCGGGAATGTCGACCTTGTTGAGGACGACGATGCGCGGCCTGTTGTCCAAGCCCCCGTACTGCTGCAGCTCAGCCTCGATCGTGTCCAGGTCGGAGGCGGGGTCGCGGTCGGATTCGAGGGTCGCGCAGTCCAGTACGTGCACGAGGACGGAGCAGCGCTCCACGTGCCGCAGGAAGTCCAGGCCCAGCCCCTTGCCCTGGCTGGCCCCCGGGATCAGACCGGGGACGTCGGCCATGGTGAAGACCGTCGAACCGGCCGTGACCACACCGAGGTTGGGCACGAGCGTGGTGAAGGGGTAGTCGGCGATCTTCGGCTTGGCCGCCGAAAGCACCGAGATGAGTGACGACTTGCCCGCCGACGGATAGCCGACGAGCGCTACGTCGGCGACGGTCTTCAGCTCCAGCACGATGTCGCGCGACTCGCCGGGCTCGCCGAGGAGCGCGAAGCCGGGGGCCTTGCGGCGAGGTGAGGCGAGCGCGGCGTTGCCCAGCCCACCGCGTCCGGCCTGGCCCGCGACGAAGACGGTGCCCTTGCCGACCATGTCGGCCAGCACCTCGCCCTTGCTGTCGAGGACGACGGTCCCGTCGGGGACGGGCAGGATCAGGTCCTTGCCGTCCGCGCCGGAACGGTGGCCGCCCTCCCCCGGCTTGCCGTTGGTGGCCTTGCGGTGCGGGCTGTGGTGGTAGTCGAGCAGGGTGGTCACGTCCGGATCGACGACAAGGACGACGTCTCCGCCGCGCCCCCCGTTCCCGCCGTCCGGGCCGCCGAGCGGCTTGAACTTCTCCCGGTGCACGGAGGCACAGCCGTGGCCCCCGTTACCCGCGGCGACGTACAGCTCGACGCGGTCCACGAAGGTGGTCATGCGAGGTGCCTCCTGGGTTCCCCCGGCACAGCCGGAGGGAGTGATGATCGGTGCTCGAACTCGGTGGCCGGCGCACCCGATCGTGTGCCGACACAGCGAGGGCGGACCGGCTTCCTCCCTTGCGTACGAGCGTTGCGTACACACAGGAGCGGCGGTCCGCCCTCGTTGACGATGCGTGATGCACTGCGCTACTGGCGCAGGTGATTACTCCGCAGCCGGAACGATGTTCACGACGCGACGGCCACGGCGGGTGCCGAACTGCACCGCACCGGCGTCCAGCGCGAACAGCGTGTCGTCGCCGCCACGGCCGACGCCCGCGCCCGGGTGGAAGTGGGTGCCGCGCTGGCGGACCAGGATCTCACCGGCGTTGACGACCTGACCGCCGAAGCGCTTCACGCCGAGGTACTGGGCATTGGAGTCGCGACCGTTCCGGGTGGACGATGCGCCCTTCTTGTGTGCCATCTCTGCTCAGTCCTTACTTCTTCTTGGCCGGGGTCGGGATGCTCGTGACCTTCAGCGCGGTGTGCAGCTGACGGTGACCGATCCGCTTCTTGTAGCCGGTCTTGTTCTTGTACTTCTGGATCCGGATCTTGGTGCCCTTGTGGTGGTCGACCACCTCGGCCGCGACCTTGACCCCGTCGAGCACCCACGGGTCACTGGTGACCGTGTCACCGTCCACGACGAGCAGTGTCGAGAGCTCGACGCTGTCGCCGACCTTGCTCTCGGAAATACGGTCGACCTCGATGACGTCGCCCACAGCGACCCGCTGCTGACGGCCGCCGGTGCGCACGATTGCGTACACGCGGAACTCTCTTTCGCTCGTCACGGAACTCCTGACGCCAGCCGCCCGGCGCGAAATGGAGGCGACGAGGACATCGCCGACCCGCTCGCGATCTGATCCGAGAGGATTGAGCGGCCTCTCCCGGACGATGCCGGGAGGGAGTTGCTCAGGAGCGCGGCGCATCCCGATGACACGCCGACGGTCAAGGTTACGGGGCGCCGCACAGCCTGGTCAAACCGGCCCTGCGGCCCCCGAGGCGGTCCGAACACACCGGCGACCGCCCGCCGCTGAACGGAAGGAGCCTCCGCCTCCCCTACCGCTGCCGGCAGGGGAGGCGGAGGCTCCGCCGCAACGTGTGCGCGCCGTCAGTCCTCACTCGTCGGGGCCGACACCTGGGACGGACCCTCCTGCTCGGCCGCGGCCGTCTTCTTCGCCGCCGGCGCCTTCTTGGCCGTGGCCTTCTTCGCCGTCGTCTTCTTCGCCGCCGGCGCCTTCTTGGCCGTGGCCTTCTTCGCCGGAGACTTCTTCGCGACGCCCTTCTTCGTGGAGGACTTCGCTTCTCCGTCGTCGCCTTCGGCGGACTCCGCCGAAGGCGACGAGACGCTGCGGGTAGCCCTGCGCCGCGCACGTACCGGAGCTGCGGACGCCACCGGCTCCGGCGGCGCCTCGGTCACCGGC
>NZ_JACBXA010000084.1 GCF_013870515.1 Streptomyces albidus (ex Kaewkla and Franco 2022)
CGGTGGCGCAGCGGACGAGGCCCGCTGCCGGCTACCACGGTGCTCGCGGCGCGCTGCGTCACCGGCTCGACGTTCAGGTCCAGGAGCATCTGCTTGCTGAAGCCGAAGAAGTAGGTCGCGAGGAAGCCGACCAGGTACCCCGTGCCCATGCCGAGCGCGTAGACGGCGGCGACGGTGCCGAGCCCCTGGTTGCCCTTGAGAAGCGGGAAGAGGGCCCAGCCGGACGGGCCGATCGCGGTGGAGCCGACCGAGGTGCCGAGCTGGTGGAAGAGGCCGACGACGCCACCGCCCACGGCCCCGCCCACGCATGCCGTGATGAAGGGCCGGCCGAGGGGGAGGGAGACGCCGTAGATCAGCGGTTCGCCCACGCCCATCAGCCCTGCGGGGAGCGCGGACTTGATGGTCTTGCGGATGGAGGTGTTGCGGCGCAGCCTCAGGTAGACGGCGACGGCCGCCCCGACCTGTCCCGCACCCGCCATGGCGAGGACGGGCAGCAGCACGGTGAAGCCGTCCTGCTCGATCAGGGTCGTGTGGATCGGGATGAGTGCCTGGTGCAGGCCGAGCATCACCAGCGGAAGGAAGAGGCCGCCGAGCACGAAGCCGGCTGCCGCGCCGCCGTGCAGGAGCAGCCAGTCGGCGAAGTGGCCGATGCCCGTGGAGACCAATCCGCACACGTACATCAGGCCGAAGAGGGTGACCAGGCCGGCGACGAGGACCGTGACGGTGGGGGTGACCAGCACGTCGATCGCCTCCGGCACCCGGCGGCGGCACCACTTCTCCACGTACACCGCGACGAGAGCGGCCAGGAGCGCGCCCAGCACACCTCCCTGGCCCGGGGCGAGCTTCTCCCCGAACGCGGAGACGTCCGAGACGCCGGCGAAGACGATGACTGCCGCCGCCGCGCCACCCAGCACGGGTGTGCCGCCGAACTCCCTCGCCGTGTTGATGCCGACGAAGACCGCGATCAGCGACATGAAGCCGGTCGAGATCGCCGTCAGGGCCGGGACGATGCCGGCCGCCCACTGGGCGTCGCCGCTGCTGACCAGGTTCGTCAGCAGACCGTTGATGCCCGCGACGATGCCGCAGCCGATGAGAGCGGGAATGAGGGGGACGAAGATGTTGGCGATGCGGCGCAGCATCGTCTTCACGGGGGTGGCGTTCTTGCGTTTCTGGGCCGCGCGCATGTCGGCGCCTCGCCGGGCCAGCTCTTCGGCGTCGGCGGCCGCCGGGGACCCCGGCGGACCGGTGGCTGATGCGGCGGCCAGGGCCGGCGTCGTACTGCCGGCCTCTTCGGTGACGTCCGCCTCTTCCGAGCCGTCCGTCGCAGGGCTCTGCGTGACGAGGGCTTCGAATTCCGGGGTGACCCGGGCGACCTTCCCCGGGCCGAGCACGATCTGGTAGGTGTCGTCGTCCTCGACCACGCCCACCACATCGGGCAGCGCCCGCAGTGCGGCGTCCTGTACGAGCGAGCGGTCGGCCAGGCCGAGCCGCATCCGGGTCATGCAGTGGGAGACGGAGGTGACGTTGCGTGCGCCCCCGACGAGGGGGAGCAGGGCCTTTGCGATCTGACGGTTCTGGTCAGTGCTCATGTGGCGCGATCGCTCTCTGGCGGTCCGGGAGACCCCGGACGTGGTCCGGTCGAGCGAGCCGACCAATCCCTCGCCATCCGCCCCGCGCTGGTCAGAGATTCGTCAGCCGCTTGCCACCACTGTCAGCCCTCTCCGGTCGCGGCGCGGATCGCAGCGCGCAGATGACCATGGGCGTCGGCCAGCAGACGGGCGGCGGTACGGCCGTCCACCTCGGCGAGGATGATGAGAATCGCGTTCTTGACCTCATCGTCCGCTTGGGTGAGAGCCGCCTCGATGGCTTCGTCCCCGGCACCCGTGGCGAGGGAGACGATGCGGCGCGAGCGGGCCCGGAGTTTGTCGTTGGACGCGCGTAGGTCGACCATCAGGTTCCCGTAGGTCTTGCCCAGACGGATCATGGTGATCGTCGACAGCATGTTCAGGACCAGCTTCTGGGCCGTGCCGGCCTTCAGCCGGGTCGAGCCGGTGAGCAGTTCCGGTCCGACGACGACCTCGATGCCCAGCTCCGCGGCCTCGCCGAGGGGCGAGCCGGCGTTGCAGGAGAGGCCGACGGTGAGCGCTCCGTGCGTGTTGCGCGCGTATTCGACGGCACCGACCGCGTACGGCGTGCGGCCGGAGGCGGAGATGCCCACCACGGTGTCGTCCGCGGTGAGCTGGAGCTCGTCGAGGTCGGCGGCAGCCAGCTCCTTGCTGTCCTCGGCACCTTCGACGGAGTTGCTCATCGCGCCGGGACCGCCCGCGATGAGCCCGATGACGTCTGCGGGGTCGGTGTTGAAGGTGGGCGGACACTCGCTGGCGTCGAGCACGCCGAGCCGCCCAGCGGTGCCCGCACCCGCGTAGATCAGACGGCCGCCGCGGGCCATGCGTTCTGCGGTGGCGTCGATGGCCGCGGCGATCTGCGGCAGCTGCGTGGCGACGGCTTCGGGAACGGTCGAGTCCTCCCCCTGCATGATCCTGGCGATCTCCAGGGTGGGGAGCTGGTCGATCTCGGACAGTTCGCTGCGGAAGGCCTCTGTGGTGAGCGTTTCGAGCTGCGCGCGCAGCTCTCTGTAGGAGGAGGAGCTGTACGAAGAGGGCGTGTCAGCTGTTGAGGTCATGGGGAGGTGCGGCTCTTTCTGCCTGGGGCGCACTGAGGCGCTGCGGCTACGTCTGCGGCTTCGGCTACGGCTCTGCGTCCTGCACCGTGACCCGGCTGCTGCCGTAGGCCTGATGCAGGGGTGCATGACCGGCGCCATGCCAGGCCCGGGCCGGGCCGGGGAGCCGGCCGGGGACGGGCGTCGCGCCGGTGTGTGCGAGGGGGATTCCGTCCGAGGTCAGCGCGGGCGCGGCGCGTGGCGGTGGGCGAGTGCCTCGTAGGAGGCGGAGAGCGCGGGGGCCGCGCTCTCGTAGGTACGTTGCGCTACGCCGATGAACAAACAGTCAACGACGAGCAGTTGGCTGGTACGGCTCGACATCGCCGCAGGCCGCAGTTCGCTCTCGCGTGCTGTGGAGGTGGTCAGCACGTGATCGGCGTACTGCGCGATCTCACCGTCCGAACGGCCGGTGATGGCGATGGTCGTCGCGCCGTGGTCGAAGGCGACCCGGAGCGGCTCGATGACGTCGACCGTACGGCCCGAATGGGTGATGGCTATCGCCACGTCCCCGGCTCGCAGCTGCACGGCGTTGGTGACCGCGAGGTGCGGGTCGGCCTCCGCGTGGGCGACATGGCCGATGCGGAGCAGCTTCTGCGCGAGGTCCTTGCTGACGAGGCCGGAGTTGCCGACGCCGTAGACGTCGACGCGGCGGGCCGTGGCCAGCGCGGTGACAGCGGCCTCCAGCTGGACGGTGTCCAGGCCGGCGGCGGTGTCGGCGAGGGTCTGCTGCTCGTCGTGCGCGAGCTTGGCCACGACCTCGGAGATCGGGTCGTCGACCGCTATGTCGGCGGTGACCGCCGGTGCCGCGCCGGACTCCTGCTGGGCTGCGAGCCCTGCCAGCGCCAGGCGCAGGTCCCGGTAGCCGGGGAAGCCGAGGAGGCGGGAGGTGCGTACGACCGTGGCCTCGCTCGTACCGGTGCGCTCGGCGAGCCCGGTGACCGTCAGCTGGGCGCAGCCCGCGGGGTCGGCCGCCACCGTCTCGGCGACGCGCTGCATGGAGCGGGTCATCGACGGCGCCATGGTGCGCACCTTGGCGGCGAGGGCGCCCGGTGCGGGCGGGCCCGGAGGACGCGAGGCGGGCTGAGCGATGGGACCTCCCCCGGGCGGTCTGCCGTGCGGTCTGCTGTTTCTGGAGAAACTTTCCTTCAGATAGGTCGTCATCGGTGGAAGATATTTTCAGCGAGGAGGCGCCGTCAAGCCCTTCCGCAGGAAGGCGCGGCGGCGTCGTTCCCTGATTTGGTGCAATGGATGTATGGACAGGCTCGAGCAGGCACTTCACTCGGCACGCGCGCTGGTACTGGCGGATCTGGAGGCGGGCAAGGTCGCCGACGCGGACGTGGTCTCGCTCGTCGAGGAGTCCGTCGCACACCGCAGATGGTGGGTCGAACAGTGGCCCGAGGGCATCGCGTACGTGAACGGGCTGATAGCCCAGGACGTGCAGGACGCCCTGCTCGACAGGTACGGGCGCTGGCCTCTGTGCCCGGTCTGCCTCGGCTCAGACCCGCACGCGCTGGACGTGGAGCCGGAACTCGGCGAGGACCCGCACTGGGTGTGCGGCAAGACCGCCACGTCGGTGGCGCGGGTGGGGGCGCTGAAGAAGTGGCTGTGACGTGCGCGTACGGCGTCCGCGGGCAGCGGCGCGGTGCGGGGGCCCGGCCGTGACCGTCTACATCGATCCGCCCGTCTGGCCGGGCCGCGGGTACCTGTGGTCGCACCTGGTCAGCGACGCCTCGTTCGACGAGCTCCACGCCTTCGCAGCGGCCATCGGCTGCCCGCGCCGGGCATTCGACCGCGACCACTACGACGTGCCGAGCGCGCGCTACGACGACGCCGTGACCGCCGGTGCGGTGGAGGTGGGGAGCAAGGAACTGCTGCGCCGTCTCACCGAAGCGGGTCTGCGCCGGCCGAAGAGGCGAGGACCGGCCGCCTCCTGTTGACCTTGGCCGACCTGGACGCGGCCGCCGTCGCCGCGAGGCCCGCCACCGCCAGGGCGGTCCCCGTCCACGCGACCGCCTGGTAGCCCCAGCCGGCGCTGATGACCAGGCCGCCGAGCCAGGGGCCGACGGTGTTGCCGATGTTGAAGGACGAGGTGGTCGTCGCGCCGGCCAGCGTGGGCGCCGCCCCCGCGACCTCGAACATGCGGGCGTTCAGCGCCGGAGCCGTCATGAAGGCCGTGACACCGAGCAGCAGCGCCAGGGACGTGGCCGCGACCGCGTTGCGGGAGAGCAGGGCCAGCAGCGCGAGCGCGACGGACGACGCGGCGACACCGGCGTAGATCATGCCGAATATGCGCCCGTCGGAGATACGGCCGCCGATGACCGTACCGACGAGCCCACCGAGCCCGAAGAGTGCGAGCACCGTCGGCACCCAGCTCTCCTTCAGCCCTGCCACGTCGGTGAGCAGCGGCGCGAGATAGGAGAAGACCGCGAAGACGGCGGCGGCGTTCAGCGCGATGGTCAGCACGGTGAGCCACACCTGCTTGTCCGCGTAGATGCGCAGCTCCCGGCCGAGCCGCGGCCGGTCCTTGCCGGTCGCCGGTGCCGTACGGGGCACCAGCGCCACCACCCCCACGAGCCCGACCGCGGACATGACCGCCACCGCCCAGAACGCCGCCCGCCACCCCGCGTGCTGCCCCAGGAGCGAACCGGCGGGCACCCCGACGATGTTCGCGATGCTCAGCCCGCCGACCATGACGGCCATGGCGCGTGCCCGCGCGTTCACCGGGACGAGCGACATGGCCACGGCCGCCCCCACCGCCCAGAAGCCGGCGCAGGCCAGCGCGCTGACCACGCGGGATGCGAAGAGCACCTCGTAGGTGGGCGCCAGGGCCCCGGCCACCTGACCGAGCCCGAAGACGACGAGCAGCGTGATCAGAGTCGTACGGCGCGGAAGCCGGAGCGTCGCGGCGGCGAGCAGCGGGGCGCCCACGACCATGCCGATCGCGAACGCGGAGATCAGCAGTCCGGCCCGCGGGATGGAGATGCCCATGTCGCGGGCGATGGGCTGAAGCAGCCCGGACAGCATGAACTCCGAGGTCCCGAGCGCGAAGACCGAGAGGCCGAGGACGTGGACGGCCACCGGCATGCGGCGCTCCCTCGCGGGGACGACCGTACGAGGCGTGGCAGATGGCCGGTCGAGAGCAGGGCCTGTTTCGGTGTCACGGGACATGTCAGTTACCAACGACGTGTCCACGCCTCCGCATTCCGGGCCCGTCCGTCGTGGCTCCGCTACGGGTGGCGGCCGAGCAGTGCCACCAGCCGGTCCTGCGGGACCACGTCGTCCGGCACGGGGACGGGCGGATCGAAGATCCCCGCCTGCTGCCAGCTGTCGGCCTGCGGTGCGACCTGCGCGTGTACGGCGTCGGCGAGTTCGTCCAGCATGCGTGACCGTGCGCCGATGCCCTTGGCCAGGTCCCAGCCGTGCACCGTGAGGTCGCTCGTCATCTGCCAGGCGTAGTCCGCCGCCGGGATCTTCCCGCCGGTCACGTGCACGTCGCCGTCGAGGGCTCCCTTGCGGTGGAAGGCCGACCGCGACGCGCTGCCGGCCTGCTCCCAGGCCGCGACGGGGTCGTCGCCGAGCACGTCGCCGTCGTAGCGGTCCCCGACGTCGGCGATCGTCTCGCCGCTCAGCAGGTGCGGAGCCCAAAGGTGTTCACTGACAAGGTGGTTGACCAGATCCCGGACATTCCACTCGGTGCACGGCGTGGGTTCCTCCCACTGCTGTTCACCGATCTCGTGGACGAGGCGGTCCCACTCCTTGAAGGCGCTGTCGAAGGCGTCGATCAGTTCCATGTGTCAATGGTGCGCCCGACGCCGCCACCTCGCGAGACGTGATGCAGGTCACACTCCACCGCGTCATACGGGACGCCCCTCAGGTACGTGTACCGGTTGTCCTGCCCCACTGCGGGCAGGGCGGCGCGGCCGCGAAGCCGCGTGCAGTCGGGGGAGTGCCGGGGCGCCCCCGCGGCGGGTGAGGTGACCTGCTGGTCACCTTCGCCGGTCGGGGTGTCCCGGCACCGGACTCGAGGGCCGGCGCCGGGACACCTTCAACTGTCGTTGCGCGGAGGCTTCTCAGCCCCGGAACAGACGGGGACCTCGGTGGAGTTGCGCGTACGGACGCCGGGCAGCCAGCCCTCGAAGCCCGCACCGCCTTCGCCGTCCTGCGCCTTCTCGATCCGGTACCAGCGGGTCGAGGAGAGGCCCTTCTCGTCCGTGACCATTTCCCCGTCGGTGACGACGCAGCTCGCGGTGACCTCGTCGCCGTGCCAGACCCGGCCCGCCGAGTTGCCGGCGCCCGCGTAGGGGACGTACGGGTTCTTCGCGACCCGCAGCGAGCACTCCAGGGTGTGCAGTTTCCGGCAGGGCTTCTCGGCGTTGTGCACGCGCAGGGTGATGGCGCCGCCGGGCGTGCGTGCCGGCGAGGAGCCCTGCGAGGGGCCCGGGCCGGAGGACGGCGAGACCAGCCACCACGTGCCGCAGACGACGAAGACCACGGCGGCCGCCGCCACGGCGATCACTGCGAGCGATACGGGGCGGCGGCGCGGGCGCGGTGCCTCGACGACGAGGGTGCCTTCGCGCGGTGCGCGGACCCTCTCCCAGAGGCCGTCCGGCGCCTCGATTCCCGCATCGGCGGCCTGCAGTTGCTCGCGGAGGGCCGCGGCGGTCTCCTCGCGTCGTTCAGCACGCATGCCGTTCTCCTCCCGAGCGGCCTGCGCGCTGTGGGAGCGCGCCTCGCAGCTTGTCCAGTGCCCGCCTGCGCGTTCGTGCCACGGTGCCGCGGTGCAGGCCCAGGATCTCGGCGGCCTGGTCGATCGTGTAGCCGTCGAGGTCGACGAGGACCACGACACCGGCCTGGCGGACCGAGAGTTGGCGGAGCAGACGTACGGCCTCCAGCTCCGACGACCGCCGCTCCAGGCCGCCGTCGTCCCATTGCCGGCCTCCGGCGACGCCGGCCGCACCCGAGGTCGCGAAGTCACCGGTGAACTCCACGTCCGCCACCAGCACTTGGCGGCGCTCCCGGCGCCATCCGTCGCGAAGCACGCTGAGCAGTGCGGAGAAGGCGTAGGCGTACGGCTCCGGGTGGGCGAGGAACTTCTCGGGGCGCGCCGCCAGTTTGAGATAGACCTCGTGCACGGCGTCCTCAGCCGACTGCCGGGTGCCCGCCAGCATGGCCGCCCGCCGGTACAGCCTGTGCAGCAGCTCGCAGAAGACGTCGTCGAACGCCGGCTTGTGGCTGCCGTCGCCGGTGATGGGAGAAGTGACCACGTGGACTGCGATCCTCTTCGGTGAGTGGTCTCTCGGGTGAAGTGATGGTGCGTCGTTCGTCGTTGCGTCGTGCGTTCCGGTCAGGGACGGCTCACGCCCGGGCACCGCGGCGGTGGCAAGCGCCGGTGCCACGCCCGTACGTCCCGCCCGTGCCTCGAGCTCGTACCTCCCGGCCGCGTGGACCGGACGCACCGTACCGGGCGCGGCAGTTCAGCGTCCTGGCAAACACGACGAGTGGCAAGTCCGTCCGGTTTCAATCGCCTTGGAGAAGCAGCTCCAGCTCTGTCTCCAGATTGCGGCGGGCCACTCCCTCCCAGTGCTCGCGGGCGTAAGAGGTGCGGAACAGCCTTGGCATGCCGAGGAGTTGGCTCAGCACTTCGGCACGGCCGGCCCGGAAGCGGTCGTCGGGTACGAAGGCGTACTCCTCGCGCACGGCCGCCGCGTACTGCGCGTACTCGGCGGGTGTGCCCGCCAGCACGGCGAGGTCCGCGTCGCACAGCAGCTCGCCGTTCACGTCCCCCGGTGCCGGGTCGTGGTCGACGGTCAGGCGTACGAGGCGGGCCACCTCGGCCGTGCGCTCCGCCGGTACCCCCGCCTCGGGAAGGGCACGCTCGGCCAGGTGGGCGCTGCGCTCCTCGTTCTCGCTGCGGTCGGGGCGGTAGACGGCGTCGTGGAACCAGGCCGCGAGCAGCACCGCGTGGACGTCGGACGCGGGGGCGTGCGGGGCCAGTTCGTCGACGCGGTTCAGGACGGCCTGCAGGTGGTCGACGGTGTGATAGCGGCGCTGCGGCTCCGACCAGCGGGAGAGCAGGTTCCGGCCGTACGGGGCGGGGTCCGGTTTCCCCTCGCCGACGCGGGCGCCCGTCAGGAGTGCGGTCCAGCGGGAGAGCAGGAGGCCGTGCGTCTTCCGGCCGGGCTCGTCGTGGTCTTCGTTCCCGGGGTCGTCGGTTGTCGCCATGGAGCGATTGTCCCCCGGTCGCCGAGGTCGTCTTTCGGAGCAGGCCGGCATGTGGCAGAGTGCCTACATGTCTAGACCAATTCTCGAGGTGATCGCTCTCACCGCGGACGACGCGCGTGCGGCGCGGGCAGGAGGGGCCGACCGCCTCGAACTGGTCACGGACATGGCCGCCGACGGCCTCACCCCGTCCCGCGAGACGTTCGCCCGTGTCCGTGCCGCCGTCGATCTTCCGCTTCGCGTCATGCTGCGCGGGACGGACGGCTTCACCTCCGGCGGTGACGCGGCTGTCGCTGGACTCTGCGAGCGGGCCGAGGAGTTGCGAGCCGAAGGTGCCCAGGAGTTCGTCCTCGGCTTCCTCGACTCGGTGGGCGGCCCCGACCTGCACGCGATCGGCGCGCTGACCGAGGTGATCGAAGGCTGCCGCTGGACGTTCCACCGCGCCGTCGACCGTGCCGCCGACCGCGACGCTCTGCGCAAGGCGCTCGCCGGACTCCCGGGCCTCGACGCGTACTTGACCGCCGGATCTCCCAGCGGCGTCGGCGCGGGAATGGACGTGCTGCGTACGGAAGCGGCCCGTGCCGCAGCCGGTGAGCCCGGATACGGGCCGCTGAACATGGCGGGCGGCGGTCTGCGTCTGGAACACGTACCGGAGTTGGCGTCGGCCGGCGTGACCGCCTTCCACATCGGCGGTGCCGCCCGCCCCTGCGGCTGGAGCGGCCCCGTCGACGCCGAAAGCGTCAGGAAGTGGCGTGAAGTGCTGGACGGGCAGGGGGAGTCGGGAGGATGACACCCCAGCGGTCGTGGTCGCGCCACGCGCCGTCGACGAACTGGTAGGCGGGGGAGTGACCTTCGTACCGGAAGCCGAGGCGCTCGACGAGTCGTGACGAGCGCGTGTTCCCGGGCTGGATGGCGGCTTCGAGCCTGTGCAGCCCCAACTCCTCGGAGGCGTGGTGCATGACGAGCCCCAGCCCCTCCGTCATGTATCCGCGGCCCGTGGTCGGGGCGTAGGCGACGTAGCCGAGGGAGCCGCTCTGCCGGCTGCCGCGCACGATGTCGTTGATGTTGACCCCGCCGACGATCCCGCCCGTGTCGTGCAGGCAGATCACGAACCCCTCGTGGGTGGGCTGTTCGAACCTGGTGAGGTAGTCGTCGAAGGCCTCGCGCGTCGTCTCGCGCTGAGGAACCCAGGGGTGGTGGAGTTCTGCGCTCAGTTGGGACAGCGCAGTGAGCTCCGCGTGGTCGCTCCGCGCCACGTGCCGGATCGCCACGCGCGGCCCGCGAAGAAGAAACGTGGTCGAGGACATCGCTCGAACCTACGCGGGGCCGCCGGTACTTCGGCGCCGAGGCGGCCCCCCGCGCACGCGCAACGGGCGGCACCCTCCTCGCGGAAGGCACCGCCCGGTGCTCTACGGGCAGGCGACAGGGCAGGTCACATGGACGGCTTCAGCACGACGAAGTCCGCGCCGAACGGGTCCACGCAGACCGCCATCCGTCCCACTCCCTCGGCGTCCTCGGGCCCCATGGCCAGCGTCCCGCCGAGCTCCGTCACCTTGGCGACCGTCGCGTCGCAGTCCGTGGTGTGGAAGACCGGGTGCCAGTACGGGCGGCCGCCGGCCGGCGCGAGGTCCTGCTCACGCACCTCCATCAGGCCGCCGTGCATCCGCTCCTGGGGAGCACCCGCAGGCGCGATGATGGAGTACGTGCCCCCGGCGCCGCCGGGCATCGGCATGTCCGAGTAGTCCCAGCCGAACAGGCCCTTGTAGAAGTCCTTCGCCTTCGCCGCGTCCGTGGTGTAGAGCTCGACCCACATCAGGGAGCCCGGTTCGTCCACGACGTCCAGCCCGGGTGTCTTGCCCGGCTGCCACGCCGCGAACTGCGCGCCCTGGGCATCGCTGAACTGCGCCATCCGCCCGTGATCGTCGACGTCGCCGGGATCGAGCCGTACCGTGCCACCGGTGCTGCGGACCTTAGCGGCGGTCGCGTCGACGTCCTGAGTGTTGAAGTAGATCATCCAGGCCGGGCGCGCGCCTTCCTCGATCTTCCCGAGCGCGGCCACGGTCCTCCCGCCGGACTGGAACATGCCGTACTCGCCCTCGTCCGAGCCGTACGACTGGAACGTCCAGCCGAACACGCCTCCGTAGAAGGTCCTCGCAGCGGCGGTGTCCGGCACGGCGAGATCGAGCCAGCAGGGGGAGCCCACGACATAGTCGGTTGTGATCATGGCTATTCCCTTCGGAAGTCCCTGACATCAACCACAATCCCACTGCTTCAGGACAATTGCTCGCCGAAGGACCGAATCGGTTTTTCCGGGCTCCGGGGGCGGGCCGGGGCCGCGCCGTCCATACGTCCTGCCCACGCGCCGGACCGGCAACTCCGTGTAGCGACGCCGTAACCGGCTGGATTCCCGGGGCGGTTCCGTTCGGGGTGGTTCCGCGGCGGGTCCGCAGCGGTCAGTCCCGTGCCGCGGGCCCGCGCGTGCTCTCGCGCGGCTGGAGCGCCGTACGCAGGACGACCGTCTGCAACGGCTTGCCGGAACCGGCCAGGCGTTCCTGGAGCAGTGCCGCCGCCGAGGCGCCCATGTCGTACGACGGGAGCTGGACGGTGGTCAGCGGCGGGCGGACCAGGGAGGCCCAGGGAACGTCGCCGAACGAGAGCACGCCGACGTCCGGCGGCTCGATGCCCGACTCTCGCAGGGCCTGCAGGGCGCCGACCGTCATCAGGCTGTTCGTGACGAACACCGCGTCGGGGGGCGACGGAAGCGCCAGCAGTTCCCGCGTCGCCGCGTAACCGCCGTCTACGCGGTAGTCCGCGTAACGGACGTACGGGCGCGTCGACTCCTCGGACACGCCCGCGTCCCGCATCGCCGCCCGGTAGCCCGCGAGGCGGTCCTCCGAAGTGGAGGCGCCGGCCGGGCCCGTGATGCAGGCGACGCGCTCGTAACCGCCGTCCAGCAGATGGGCCGTCGCTTCCTCGCCGCCCAGTTGGTTGTCGACGGTCACCGCGTCGACAGCCGCGGCGCGCGGCCGCCGGTCGACCGCGACGACCGGCATGCCCCTGGCGGCCAGGGCGGACAGGTCGGTGTGCTTGCGGGATGCGGCGGCGACGATGACGCCCGCCATCTGCTCGGCGAGGGCGATGTCGAGGTAGCGGCGTTCCTTCTCGACGTCGTCGTCCGTGTTGCACAGCACCACCGAGAGGTTGGTGCGCTGCGCGGCGTCCTCGACCCCGCGGGCGAGGGAGGTGAAGAAGGGGTTCTCGATGTCCGGGACGAGCAGGCCGATGACGCTGGCGCGCTGCATCCGCAGCGAGCGGGCCACCCGGTTCGGCGAGAAGCCCAGGTCGGACGCCGCCTTGCGGACCCTCTCGACGCGTTCCGGTGTGACCCGTCCGCCGTTGAAGACCCGGGAGACGGTCGCGGGAGAGACCCCGGCAGCCCGTGCCACATCGCTGATGGTTGCCACCGGACTCCTCAACGCGATCGGGCACCGAAGCGGGACGCGCCCGTGTGCGATTGCTGCCACTCTCGGGACGGAACCTTACGCTCCTGATAAATCGATTTCTCAGAGAAGTGCCCGGTCGGCAGTGGTGACGACGGCCACCGGGGCCGCGAGCGGAAGACGGGGCGTGCCCCGCCAACTCGGCGTGGTCCACGGCCTTTTCGGGCGTGAGGGCAGGCCGTACGGTCCGGGGCGGCCGCCGGTGCCCGCCGGACGTACGACCTCGGCAGGAGACCGGACGGGTCCATCCCGCCCGGCAACGAAGGGAAGGCTCGGCGCGACATGGCTCTGCTGCTCGGCATCGACATCGGCACCTCCAGCTCCAAGGGCGTCCTCACGCGCCCCGACGGACAGTTGCTCGCGCAGGCCGTCCGCGAGCACGCCACGTCAAGCCCGGCGCCGGGCCGGGTCGAGCATGACGCGGAATCGGTGTGGTGGCGCGACTTCACCGCTCTCGCCCAGGAGTTGACGGCCCGGGTACCGCGGGGCGAGAGGCTCGCCGGGGTAGGCGTCAGCGGGATCGGGCCGTGCGTGCTGCCGGCCGGCGAGGACGACGCCCCGCTGCGGCCGGCGATCCTGTACGGCGTCGACACCCGCGCCGGAGACCAGATCGCCGAGCAGACGGAGCGATACGGCGAGGACGAGATCCTGCGGCGCTGCGGCTCGGCCCTCACCAGCCAGGCGCTCGGCCCCAAGCTGGCCTGGGTACGGCAGCGCGAACCCGAGGTGTACGGGCGCATGCACCGCTGGTACATGGCGAGTTCGTTCCTCGTGCGCCGCCTCACCGGTGCCTACGTACTCGACCACCACTCCGCCAGCCAGTGCGACCCGCTCTACGACCTGCACGGCCGCCGCTGGATCGAGGAGTGGTGCGAGGAGACCGTGCCGGGGCTCGAATGGCCCGAACTGGTGTGGCCCGCACAGGTGGTGGGTGAGGTGACGGAGGCAGCCGCCGAGGTCACGGGCATTCCCACCGGCACGCCCGTCGTCGCGGGCACGATCGACGCATGGGCGGAATCGGCGGCAGCCGGAGCGAGCAGCCCCGGAGACCTGATGCTGATGTACGGCACGACGATGTTCCTGGTGAACGTCGTGCGCGAACCGGTGTCCGACGCCCGCCTGTGGTCCACCGCGGGCGCCTTCGAGGGCACCTCCTGCCTCGCGGGCGGCATGGCCACCTCGGGCGCCGTCACGAGCTGGCTGCGCGACCTGACCGGCGCGGGCTACGACCAGCTGACGGAGGAGGCCGCCGCCCTGCCGCCCGGCGCCGAAGGGCTGCTGATGCTGCCGTACTTCGCCGGTGAGCGTTCCCCGCTGTTCGACCCCGACGCGCGCGGCGTGGTGGCCGGGCTGACCCTCCGGCACGGCCGCGGCCACCTCTACCGGGCGGCCCTGGAGGCCACGGCCTTCGGGGTACGGCACAACCTCGACGCGATGCGTGAGGCGGGCGGCGACCTGAGCCGGCTCGTTGCGGTCGGCGGCGGTGCGCGTGAGCTGTGGACGCAGATCGTCTCGGACGTCACCGGTCTCGAGCAGTCGATGCCGCGGCACACCGTCGGAGCCGCGTACGGCGACGCCTTCCTGGCCGCTGTCGGCACGGGCCTGGCCGCTCAGGAGGACATCGCCGACTGGAACCCGGTCGAGTCGACGGTCCGGCCCGACCCCGCCCGCAGCGAGATCTACGACGAGCTCTACGAGCACTACCTGTCGCTCTACTCGTCGACGCGCGAGACCGCGCACGCCCTTGCGGCCCGGCAGCACGCGGACAGCCGGCGGTACGAGCAGGGCTGACGGCGCTCAGGCCGGCCAGGACTGCTCCAGCAGCGCGAGGACGAGGCAGACGAAGGCCGCGGTGTTGACCACCGCGCGCAGCAGGTTCCAGCGGACCCACGGCCGCTCGAAGAGCGCGCGCAGCGCGGCGAGTTCGCCCTCGGTTCCCGGCGAACCGCCTGCGTCGAGACGGTTGTTGAGCGGGACGTTGAAGCCCATCGTGATGACGAGCACCCCCGAGTACAGGGCGAGCGCCGCCACGCTCCACGCGGTCGCCGTCCCGTCGTCGCCCGCCAGTTGAAGCCCCGCCGCCGCTGCCGTCAGTACGAGCGAGCCGAGGAAGAGCAGCATGAACCAGCCGTTGATGATGGCCGTGTTGATGCGCTGCATCGTTTCGACGAACGTGCGGTCCCCGGAGCGACCGAGCCCCGGCATGACCGCGCAGGCGAAGCCGTAGTACAGGCCGGCGCTGAGCCCTGTGGTGAGCGTGGCGCCGATCAGCGCCGCTGCCTGGAGACTGTGCAACACGGGCCACCTCCGCGGTCGGGCTCTCAGAATGCCAGTGCCGCGGGCAGCGGCGCCGAATGCAGGACCGTCAGGCCGGAGACCGCCCGGGTGAGGGAGACGTAGAGGCGCCGCAGGCCTGTCCGTTCGTCGGGCTCGCCGTCGACGACGGCGGCGGGCTCGTCCAGGACCACGTAGTCGTACTCCAGCCCCTTGGCCAGCGTGGCGGGCACCAGCGTGAGCCGGGCATCCGTGCTGGTTTCGGTTCCCGGCGCGAGATACGGCAGCCCCGCCTCGTCCAGGGCGCGTGCCAGCACCGGCACCCTCGCCTCCGCGGCGATCAGACCGACGGAGCCTTCGTGCAGCAGCGCCTCGCGACAGGCGCCGACGACGCCGGCCGTCAACTCCTCCTGCGCGCAGGCCCGTACGGAGAAGTCCCCCGGCGACTCCCGGATCGAGGTCGCCTCACGCAGCTCCGGCGCGATCTCGGGCAGCAGCCGTGACGCGTACGCGATCACCTGTCGCGGCACCCGGAAGCCGAGCGTCAACTCCTCGACCACGGCATCTGGTTTGCCCAGATGTGCCAGCGCCTCCTCCCAACTGGCCGTCGCCCACGGGGTCGTGCCCTGAGCGATGTCGCCCAGCACCGTCACCGAACCCGTCGTGCAGCGCCTGCCCACCGCGCGGTACTGCATGGGGGAGAGGTCCTGCGCCTCGTCCAGGACGACGTGGCCGAGCGAGGCCGTACGGCTGACCAGGTCGGTCACCTCGTCGATGAGGACCGCGTCCGCCTCAGACCACCGCGCCGACTTCGGCCCCCGCGCGGGCTTGGCCCACAGGATCGCCTTCTGCTCCTCGTCGGTGAGGACGCCTTCAGCCTGCGCGGCGAGGAAGTCCGCGTCGGAGAGCAGCCGCAGCACCAGCCTGGCCGGGTCCACCGCCGGCCAGCACTCCTTCACCACGGCCTTTACCGCCGCGTTGCGCGCGACCGCGTCCTGCACCCGGTCGTCCGGCGCCTCGCCCGCCTGCTCCATGCGCACCAGCACCGCGTGCGCGATCCGCTGCGGCAGTGCCTCCCGCGCCGCCCCGTACCGGATGTCGCGGGCCAGCAACTCCTCGACGAGCTCGGCCAGTTCGTATGGGGGGACGCGCCAGCGCCGGGAGCCCCGCACCACCATGCACGGCTCCTGCGGCACGGTCACCCCGGCGCGGACCGCGCGTCGCAGCACCTCGGCCATGCGCGCGTCACCTTTGACGCGTGCGGCCTCCGTGCTGTCGGTGCCGCGTACGGGGACGTGCGCCACGAGTTCGGCGACCGTGGCCTGCCGCACAGTCATCTCCCCCAGTGCGGGCAGCACCTGCTCGATGTAGTGGAGGAAGGAGGAGTTGGGGCCGATGACGAGGGCGCCGGTGCGCGAGAGCCGCTCGCGATGTGTGAAGAGCAGGTACGCGACCCGGTGCAGGCCCACCGCGGTCTTTCCGGTGCCGGGGGCGCCCTGCACGCACACGGAACCCTCCACCCCGGCCCGTACGATCTCGTCCTGCTCGGGCTGGATCGTGGCGACGATGTCGCGCATGGGGCCGACACGCGGCCGTTCGATCTCGCTCTGGAGCAGCCGGGAGGCCTTCTCCTCCTCGTCCGGATCGCTCAGGTGCTCGTCCTCGTACGCGGTCAACTCCCCGCGCACATAACCGAACCGGCGGCGCAGCGCGACGTCCTGCGGGTCCTTCTTCGAGGCCCGGTAGAAGGGCTGGGAGACGGGAGCCCGCCAGTCGACGACCATCGGGTCGCCGTCGGCGTCGTGCACGTGGCGGCGGCCGATGTGGAAGGACTGACGGCTCTCGCGGTAGTCCAGCCGGCCGAAGAAGAGCGGGGTGTGGACGAGGTCGGCGAGCGACTTGATGCGGGCGTCGATCTCGGCGCGCAGGATCGCGGCGTTGACCCAGTTCGCCGCGACGTCCCTGATGTCGAGGGCCTCGGCGTCCTCGCGCATGGCCCGGAGGGCGTCGCGGGAGGCCGCCAGGTGGTCTCTTTCGAGGTCCAGGGGGTTGTGGGCAGCGTCGGACACGGAACGGGCAGGGGCGGACACGGTGTTGCCTCCGGCGGGAAGCGCGGCGATGTACGGCATGCCGCGGCTACGGCGAACGAGAGCCGACCGGTTTCCGAGCGGTCGGGAGCCTCCCCGGACCGGGAGGTGGCAGACGCGGAAGCCTAGTGCGGTGCGCGGACGCGTCGCCAGCGAATTTCCCCGCGTGCCGCCATGCGGGCGGCCGGGCGTTTCCCCGCGTCGGCTAAGGTCACCCGCCGGACCGGCAGACAGCCGGTCGACGCTGTCGTCGGCGCGAGAGCCGGACAGCCCAGGAGAGGAGAGACGGCACAGGTGACAGGGCTGGACGTGTACAGCAACTCCCGTACGGCCACCGCCCCGTTGGCTCCCCGTCTCCCGCGAAGACCGACGACCGCCGTCACCCTCTTCGTCGTCTCACTGACCGCCTTCGCCGTGCTGTGCGCCGTCGCGCGCTTCCAGATGGCCGACGTGCTCGTCTACCGCGCCGAGGGCGAGGCCGTGTCGCAAGGTGCCGACCTCTACGGCTTCACGGTCACCTCGTGGCGCCTTCCGGCGACCTACCCGCCTTTCGCGGCACTGCTGTTCGTGCCGACGGGCTGGCTGTCGCTCAGCGCTCTCAAGGTCGTCTTCCTCGCCGGCAACGTCCTGCTTCTGGTCGTCCTCGTCCACCTCTCCCTGCGCCTCACAAATCTCCCGCACGTGTCCCGCGACGCGGCCCGGACGTACGCGCGCGGGGGCGGGCCCGCCGTGCTGCTCGTCGCGGCCGCCGCGGGCCTGTGGCTGGAGCCCGTCTACCAGACGATCACCTTCGGCCAGATCAACCTGGTGCTCACCTGCCTCGTCCTGTGGGACCTGGGGCGTCCGGAGGGCGCACGCGGCAAGGGCATCGCCGTCGGAATCGCCGCGGGCATCAAGCTCACCCCCGCGATCTTCGCCGTCTACCTGCTGCTGACCGGACGGGTACGGGCGGGGCTCACGTCGATCGCCGCCTTCGCGGGCACCGTTGCGGTGGGAGCGCTCGTACTCCCCACTGCCAGCTGGGAGTTCTGGACGCGGCGGATCTTCGAGACGACACGCGTGGGCAAGGCGTGGATCGTCGACAACCAGTCGCTCCAGGGCCTCGCCGCCCGCCTCGCGCACACCCCCGACCCGGGGCTGCTGTGGCTGCTGCCCGCCGCTTTCGTCGCCGTGGCCGGGCTGCTGCTCGCGCGCCGTCTGTACGTACGCCACGGCCTGGACGGCTGGGGCGTCGTCGTCACCGCGCTGACGGCGCTGCTGGTCTCACCGATCAGCTGGTCGCATCACTGGGTGTGGTGCGTGCCGCTGCTCGCTCTTCTTGCCGTACGGCGGCCCGCCGCGGCCCTCGTCGTCTACGTGCTCTTCACCGCGCGCACCCTGTGGCTGGTGCCGAAGACGGGCACGCTGGACCTGCAACTGTCGTGGTGGGCACAGCCGCTCGCCTCGCCCTATCCGCTGCTGACGCTGGCGCTGCTGGCGGCGGTCGCGGTGCGCTGCTACTCGGTCTCCGGCTCGGAGGTGTTCTCGGGCCTGCGAGAGGGCTCCGGCTCGCCGGACAGCAAGTCCTGGGAGTCCACGATCCGGTAGGCGTACCCCTGCTCGGCGAGGAAGCGCTGGCGGTGCGCGGCGAAGTCCTGGTCGACGGTGTCGCGTGCGACCACCGAGTAGAAGCGCGCCTCGTGCCCGTCGGCCTTCGGCCGCAGCACTCGTCCGAGCCGCTGGGCCTCCTCCTGCCGTGAACCGAAGGTCCCGGAGACCTGGATGGCGACGGTCGCCTCCGGCAGGTCGACGGAGAAGTTGGCGACCTTGGAGACCACGAGCGTGCTCAACTCGCCCTCGCGGAAGGCGTTGAAGAGCTTCTCGCGCTGCTTGTTGGTGGTGTCGCCCTTGATGACGGGCGCGCCGATGTGCTCGCCAAGCTCGTCCAACTGGTCGATGTACTGCCCGATCACCAGCGTCTGGTCGTTCTCGTGGCGCTTCACCAGCGCCTCGGTCACCCGGCGCTTGCTGTCGGTCGTCGCGCAGAAGCGGTACTTCTCCTCCGTCTCGGCCGTCGCGTACGCCAGCCGCTCCGCGTCGGTGAGGCTCACGCGCACCTCGACGCAGTCGGCGGGTGCGATGTAGCCCTGAGCCTCGATCTCCTTCCAGGGAGCGTCGAAGCGCTTGGGGCCGATGAGCGAGAAGACGTCCGACTCCCGCCCGTCCTCCCGGACCAGCGTCGCGGTCAGCCCGAGCCGGCGGCGCGCCTGGAGGTCCGCGGTGAACTTGAAGACGGGCGCGGGCAGCAGGTGCACCTCGTCGTAGACGATCAGGCCCCAGTCGCGCGAGTCGAAGAGCTCCAGGTGCGGATAGACGCCCTTCCGCTTCGTCGTCACGACCTGGTAGGTCGCGATCGTGACCGGCCGGATCTCCTTCCTCGTACCGCTGTACTCACCGATCTCCTCCTCGGTGAGCGAGGTCCGCCGCACCAGCTCGGACTTCCACTGGCGGGCGGCGACGGTGTTGGTGACCAGGATCAGCGTCGTCGCCTGCGCCTGTGCCATCGCGCCGGCGCCGACCAGTGTCTTGCCGGCGCCGCAGGGCAGCACCACGACGCCGGAGCCGCCGTGCCAGAAGCCCTCCACGGCCTGCTGCTGGTACGGGCGCAGCGACCAGTCGTCCTCCTTCAGCGCGATGGGATGCGCCTCGCCGTCCACGTAACCGGCCAGGTCCTCCGCCGGCCAGCCCAGCTTCAGCAGCACCTGCTTGATCTGGCCGCGCTCGGAGGGGTGCACCACGACGGTGTCGGGGTCGAGGCGTTCGCCGACGAGCGGCTCGATCTTCCGCGAGCGCAGCACCTCCTCCAGCACCGGGCGGTCGCTGCTCTCCATGACCAGCCCGTGCGTGGGGTGCTTCAGCAGACGGAGCCGCCCGTAGCGCGCCATGGTCTCGGCGACGTCGACGAGCAGGGAGTGCGGCACCGGGTAGCGGGCGTGGGCGACGAGCGCGTCGACGACCTGCTCGGCGTCGTGACCGGCGGCGCGTGCGTTCCACAGGCCGAGCGGCGTGAGGCGGTAGGTGTGGATGTGCTCGGGCGCCCGCTCCAGCTCGGCGAAGGGGGCGATGGCACGACGGCACTCGTCCGCCTGCTCGTGGCCGACCTCCAGAAGCAGTGTCTTGTCGCTCTGGACGATCAGGGGACCACCGTTCACGCGCGCTTCCTCCGTCTCGCAGATACGGAACCCGGCTCACGGGTCAATCGTCCAGTGTGCCGCATGAGCGCATTTGCGTGCGATGCGGCCGCTGCGGAGGGCACCGGGGAGCCGCGCACGGCCATGCGGGCGCCTGCCGTGCGTGTGGCCACGCACCTGCCTCAGGCGGCTATACGGTTATACGTCCAGATACAAGGTGTAGTGGTCCATGTGAGATGCGTGACCGTATCTGAGGCGCGTTGACCGAACTGACGAAGGAGAGCGACCGGGATGGCGACGAAAGTTGCGGTAACCGGGCACATGGAGCTGTCCGAGGAAACGGTGCCGCTGGTACGGGCGGAGCTGGAACGGCTGCTGCGGATGTTCGAGCCGTCCGGGCTCGTGGGTCTGTCGTGCGTGGCGGCGGGTGCCGATTCGGTGTTCGCGGAGTCGGTGCTCGCAGCGGGCGGCCGTCTGGTCGCGGTGCTGCCGAGCCGGGACTACAAGGCGGCGACGGTGAAGCCGGAGCACGCGGAGACCTACGACCGCCTCACCGCGGCCGCCGACGAGGTGCTCGTGCTGCCGTTCGACACGGTGGACCGCAAGGCGTACGAGGCGGCGAACACGGTGCTGTTGGAGCGCGCGGACCGGCTCGTGGCCATCTGGGACGGCAACCCCGCCTCGGAGGAGAAGGCGGGCACCACGGCGGACATCATCGAGGGTGCGCGCAGCGCGGGACTGGCGGCAGGTGATGACGCGGAGCAGCGTCAACGGCCTCAGCTCGTCGGCGAAGAA
>NZ_JACBXA010000085.1 GCF_013870515.1 Streptomyces albidus (ex Kaewkla and Franco 2022)
CAACGATCACTACCACCCGCTGCTGCTGTCACAGGTGCCCGACGGCGGCCGGGGTCACCGTCATCTGTCTGCCGCAGGGCAACTGCGGTGTGATGGAACGCCCTTCGCCCACGGTCCCTTCGCGCGTGGCGCCCGTACGGCTGCTCACCGCGGCCGGCGTCTCGGTGGCCGCGGGCAGCGGAGCGATGCGGGACGCCGCCAACACGGTCGGCAGGGGCGATCCCCTGGAGGCCGCCTATCTGCTGGCCTCGCACGGAGAGGCACGTCCGGAGGTCGCCTACGACACCATCTGCGGGCAGGCACGCATGGCGATGGGCCTGCCGGAGGTGCGTGTGGAGGCGGGCTTCCCCGCGGAGCTGGTTGCAGTGCGCGGCACGGAACTGGCAGGTGCCCTGTCTCTCGCCTACAGCCGGATCGTCGTACACCGGGGGCGCGTTGTGGCACGCACCAGCGCGGTGCGCGAGTTCTGCGACTTCACGGGGACGTCGGAGTTCGATCTGCCGCGCCAGTCCCAGGGCTGACGCCGGCTCAGCGGACGCGGGGCCGGAGGCGGCTCGGATGCCATGGGCGTACGGTCGAGGGATGCGCACAGTCATCGCTGGTGGACACGGTCAGATCGCCCTTCGGCTGGAGCGGCTGCTCGCCGGGCGGGGGGAAGAGGTCGCGGGCATCATCCGCAACCCCTCACAGGCTGACGACCTGGTGGCGGCGGGCGCCGAACCCGTCGTCTGCGACCTGGAGTCGGCTTCGGTCGACGAGGTCGCCGCACATCTGGAGGGCGCCGACGCGGTGGTCTTCGCCGCGGGAGCCGGCCCGGGAAGCGGCGTCGCCCGCAAGGAGACGGTGGACCGCGCGGCAGCCGTCCTGTTCGCCGACGCCGCGGAGCGCGCGGGCGTACGGCGCTACCTCATCGTCTCTTCGATGAACGCCGACTCCGGGCTCACCGAACCGCCCGCCGGCATGGACCCCGTCTTCGCCGCGTACCTGCGCGCCAAGGGGGCCGCCGACGACGCCGTGCGTACGCGCGACACGCTCGACTGGACGGTGCTGCGCCCGGGACGGCTGACCGACGGCCCCGGCACCGGCAAGGTGCAGCTCGCCGAGAAGACGGGGCGCGCGGAGGTGCCCCGCGACGACGTTGCGGCGGTGCTCGGCGCTCTCCTGCACGCGCCGGGTACGTCCGGGCTGACGCTGGATCTGATCAGCGGGGACACCCCCGTCGAGGAGGCCGTCGGGACCGTCGTCGGCGGGTGAAGCACTGCTGAGGGGCTCAACGCCCCCCGGGGCGGCGCAGCTTCAGGAGTTCGGCGTTGAACTGGGCGCCGATGAGCAGCGCGAGGTTGGACATCCACAGCCACACCAGGAACACGACGATGCCCGCGAGGGACCCGTACATCCGGTGATAGGTGCCGACGTGCGAGGCGTAGAGCGCGAAGCCCAGTGAGGCGACGAGCCACAGCAGCACGGCGAGGACGCCCCCGGGAGCCCGGTTGCGCACGCCGCGGGTCCCGGCGGGACCCGACCGGAAGAGGATCAGTACGAGCACCGCGGCCAGGAACACCAGCAGTGGCCACTTGGTGGTGTTCCAGGCGTCGGCGGCGACCTGGTCCATGCCCAGGAACTCGCCGACCGAACGGGCCACCTCACCGCTGAGCACCAGCGCGAACACGCTAGTGACGAGCAGCGCGAGCAGTGTCAGTGCGGTGACCACGATGCGCGGCACGGTCCGCCACACCGGGCGGGTGTCCTCGACGCCGTGCATCGTGTGCAGGGCCCGGCGGAAGACGCTCAGATAGCTGGAGGCGGACCACAGCGACCCGCCCGTGCCGAATACGGCGAGCAGCCACGCGGCGGTCTTCTGGTCGGCCATGTCCCTGAGCATCCCCGCTATGAGGTCGCCGGACTGGGCGGGGAGGAGGGTGGTGACGCGGTGGATGAGCACCTGCGTCGCCTCCGTACCGACCAGGCCCACCGCCGAGACGGTCACGAGCAGGGCGGGGAAGACCGCGAGCACGGCGTAGTAGGTGAGTGCGGCGGCCCAGTCGGTGACGTCGTCGTTCCAGACGGATACAGGCGTCCGGCGCAGCGCGAGGCGGCAGTCGTCGCGGCTGGGCAGGCCTCCGGTGCCCGGCAGGTCCGTCCGTCGCTGCTCTGCCGCCTCCGTCACGTGCACTGCCACCTGTCTCCTCGGGTGCCGCGACCGCCCGCCCGTCGTGGGCGATCGCCCTGGTACGCCTGGCCGGGAGTGCTGCTCGGGAAACCTCGGAGCGCGTACCGCGGCTTCAGCTGCCGCCCAGGATGATCAGGATGAAGACGGCACAGCAGAAGATGTTGACCAGCCAGCTGTGCGAGTTGAGCCAGTCCCTGACCCGTGGCATCGCCGACTTCATCCAGGGGTGGAGAAGCGTGAAGGCCAGCAGCGGCAGCGCGGCGATCAGCATGACCCCGCCGAGGAACGGCAGGACACCCCAGAACCCGGAGTCCCCGCCACGCAGGTCGATGCCCACGGTGAGCATGATCAGGATGTCCGACGGCATCAGCACGATCAGCAGCAGTCCGCACGTCAGGGCCCGGAGGGTGGTCGCGGTGAGCAGGGAGCCCAGCCATTTCGGCGGCTCGGCGGTCTTGCGGCGCACGTAGTTCTTCACGGCCAGCGCCACGAGCAGCGCGACCAGCACGTACTGGATGATGCGGCCGACGGAGCCGCGGTCGGACTTCTGGCCCAGGCCTCCGTGGAGATCGATGAGGCTCGCCAGCCCGTACGCCGCCGCGGTGCCCGCGAGGGTGGAGATCAGGACTCCGGCGAGAAAGGCGCCGGAGAGCCGGTAGGGGCGCTGTGTCGTCGTGAAGATGATGGCCGAGATGATCTGTGGCCCGGCCAGCATCGTGATGGACAGCGGCAGCACATCGAGGGTCACGGGACTCCTGACGCAGGCGCGGGTGGCGGATGGCACCTGCCTGGACAAGGGCGCCGAAGGGGGCTCTGACCTGGCAGAACTTCTCCGGTAGCAGATTACTCACAATGTGCTCAGACTGGGACGTAAGCACCTGAACAGGTGAAGGCAGACCTGGCAGGAGGAGGGTCTCGACATGGCAACTCATGCCGCCGGTGGAGCGCATGCAGGCACCGCCGTGCGCCGTACCGGCAAACCGACGATTTCCAGCGGTTGGACCAAGCTGGCCGGCGCCCTGATGTTCTTCGGAGGGCTGCTCGCCGTTTCCTCGGGGGTCGCAGCCCTGCGCGAGGACTCCGTGTTCGCGTCGACGAACAACTACGCGTTCGATTACAGCCTCACAGGCTGGGGATGGGTCCATCTCTTCCTGGGCGCGGCGATCGCTGTCGCCGGCATCGCAGTCATGATGACCGGGGCGACGTGGGCCCGATGGATCGGTGTAGCACTTGCCGGCCTGGGCATGATCGCCAGCTTCATGTGGCTGCCTTACTTCCCGCTCTGGGCAGTGATCACGCTGGCGATAGACGTGTTCATCATCTGGGCGTTGTGCGCCGGTATGGGCACACGATCACAGACGTCCCAGACATCCCAGATGTCCTAGCACCAACGGGGCGATGGCTCCGGACCGGATGTGCCGGTCCGGAGCCGTCTCCGTCCCATGCCGGCCGCCTCCCCGTCGGGGGGCGGCCGGTGCGGTGCGGCGGGTGCGGGGCCGGGCGAAAAATCCGGAGCGGACCGGAGACCCGGACTTGTACGGTCCCGGGTCATGACTGACGCCGACGGAGACTGGCTGTGGCACAACCGGCAGAACTGGAACGACCGGGTGCGTGTCCACTCGGCCAGCGACTTCTACGACCTGCCGCGGTTCCGGGAGGGTGTCTCTACGCTGCGCCCGTTCGAGATTCCCGAGGTCGGCGACGTGGCGGGGCGCCGCCTCGTCCATCTCCAGTGCCACATGGGCCAGGACACGCTCTCGTGGGCACGGCTCGGGGCGGACGTCACCGGGCTCGACTTCTCCGAGGACGCCATTCGCACCGCGCGTGAGCTGGCTGCCGACATCGGCATGGCGGACCGCGCCCGCTTCGTCGTCTCGGACGTGTACGAAGCTCCCTCGGCCCTGGACGGCGAGCTCTTCGACATCGTCTACACCGGGTTAGGAGCACTGGTCTGGTTGCCGGACCTGACGAGCTGGGCCCGTACGGCAGCCTCTCTCCTCAAGGAGGAGGGAGCGCTGTACCTCGCCGAATTCCACCCGCTGACCGAGCTGTTGGAGCAGGACGGGCGGACGGTCGAGCACGACTACTTCCAGTCTGAGGGCCGCACCTCCGAGTCGCCCTTCACCTACACCGACGGGCCCACGCTCACCCGTACGACGTCGGTGCAGTGGCAGCACACGCTCGGCGGCGTGGTGACGGCACTGGCCGGGGCCGGGCTCCGGATCGAGTTCCTGCACGAGCACGAAACCCTGCTCTTCAAGCGCTTTCCGCAGATGGAGCGCCATGGCTCTCTCGACTACCGCTTCCCTGAGGGGCACCCGCGCCTCCCGCTGATGTACTCGATCAGGGCGGTGAAGGGGAGCTGACTGCCGGCTCCTGACGGGGCCGACGGCTTACCCGTGGCGGCTCGCAGCAGGTGAAGCCCTCGTGCCGGCGCCGTGGCACCCCTCGGGCCGCCGAGTCAGCACCGTGTCATCGCAGGCCGGACTCCGGGCGGCTGTCCGCCAAGGGCTCTGGACTGTGTGCCGGGGCGGCACCGACGGACGGTGGCGAGAGAAGGGCGGCGACGGCGTCGGCCGTCCAGTGGCCCGCTGCTCCCGGTCGCGTCGAGAGGTAGTGGGCGATGCGTTCGCCGGACCAGGGATGGGACTCCGCGAGCCCGAAGGCGAGTTGCTGGAGGTACGCGGCGGAGGGCGCGTTGCACGTGACGTCGTGACGTGCCCAGGGTGCGGTGAAGGTCAGCACGGGATGCTCGTCGAGAAGACCGGGGCACACGAGCGTTTCGTAGCGTCCCGGACCCAACTCGGAGCGGCCCGTTGCCAGTACCTCGGTCAGGTCCAGGTCGGCGCCGGGTTCCCGGTGCATCTCCTGAGCCGCGATGTCGGAGAACTGCTGAGCCGTGACGAGATAGGCGCGAGCCGCCGCCCGGCCCTCGCCGAGGGGATCGTAGAACGCCACTCCGCCCGTCCAGACCTTGGATTCGAGAGCGAAGTAGAGCTCACCGGGCAGCATGATCGGCACGGCCTGCTCGGGCTGCCGGGGGTCACGGCAGCCGGGATGGTGCCAGCTTGCGCCGGGCGGCGTGCCGCCTGAGAGGTAGAAGTTCAGACGGGCGCGGAACAGGTTGGAGCCGAAAGCCGCGTACCAGACGTACCGCGTGGCGGCCGTCTCCGCCTCCAGCGGGGCCAGTTGCCGGGGGACGGTCATGTCTCACCCCACTGTGTGGCCAGCAGGCCGAAGAGCAGGTCGTCCGTCCACTCACCCTTGATCCAGGTGAACTCGGGGCGTCGCCCCTCCTGAACGAACCCCACCCTTTCGAGGAGCCGGGCGCTGCGGACGTTACGGGCGTCGCATTCCGCCGATACGCGGCGCACGCCACGCGTGAAGAGATCGTCCAGCACGACGCGTACCGCTTCGCTCGCGTACCCCTGTCCCTGCCGGTCCGCGGCAAGGGTGAAGCCCAGCTCGGCCTGCATGCGGTTGTCGTGCAGGTTCACGCCGACATCGCCGAGGAGAGCTCCGTCGTCCTTGAGCTCGATCGCGTACTGGAACCACCCCGGCCGACCGGGATCGCCCTCGGCGAACTCCCGCACCAGTGAGGCGGCCGCGCTCAGGGACACCGGCGCCGTCCACCCCTGGTAACGGGCCACCGCCAGGTCGGAGCGGTAGGCCGCGAGGACCGGCGCATCGCCGGGAAGGAAACGGCGCAGGCGGAGCCGGGAGGTCTCAAGGAGCATCAACGGAGACTCTCACGGGTGACGGCTGCGTCCACAGGCGATGTGGGAAGGGCCACGGACGGGGGGGTCGTCGGGTGGCGTGGCTATCTGTGCCGTCGGTGCCGTCAGGGTGAGCCTGCTCCCGGTTCAGCTCCCGGACGGACGCGTCGCATCCGCGACCGCGGTGGCCAGGAACACGGTGTCGATCCCGATCGCGGCGAAGTCGTGGAGATCCCGGCTCTCGGCCGCGTCGAAGGCAGCCCGCGTACCGAAGAACTGGCCCACCGGCACACCGGCCTCCTTGCAGCTGTCCACCACGTGACGGACAGCCCGTCGCACCGCCGGCGTCTCGACCTGGCCGGGCACGCCCATGCTTCCCGAGAGGTCGTACGGGCCGATGAAAACGCCGCCGAGGCCGGGGACGGCGAGAATCTCATCGAGATTCCTCACGCCCTCCTCGCTCTCGATCTGGACGACCACGGAGGTCGACTCGTTCGCCTCGGCGAGGTGGCCCGAGAAGTTCAGCCCGTAGCCGTGTGCCCTTCCGATTCCCACGGACCTGCTGCCCAGCGGCGGGTACTTGCCGTGGTCGACGAGCCGGCGGACGGTCTCCGCGTCCTCGACCCGCGGGCAGATGATCCCCTCGCAGCCGGCGTCCAGCGCCTGCTTGACGTGCTGCTCGTCGTCGGCCGGGAGCCGTACCAGGGCGGGTGTGGAGCCCTTGCCCGCCAACAGCGCGCCCAGCTGGGGCAGCGCGATCGCGCCGTGCTCGCAGTCGACGAAGAGCCAGTCGCATCCCGCCAGGACGCACAGCTCCAGGACCCGGGGGTCGGGCATGGTCACGATGGTTCCCAGGGGCACCGGGCTGTGCGGCGGGACGACGGCGGGAAACGGCACAGGGGCTCCTCAAGCTGCGGTGCGACTGCCGGCTGGGGCGCGGCACGTCGTCTCACGGTCCGTCCCCTCGCCATGGCACAGCATCGCTGAGCGGGCGGCACGACAGAAAGCCCCGCTCTCAGCAAGTCGGGTTCCGTGTTCCGGCGGAGCCGGGCCGGGCGTCGCTGGTGAACGCGCGCTACGCCGCCGGTCGAATCAGGTCATGTCATGCGGAGAAGCGCTCGAACTGTTCGCGCGTAGGCTGACTCCCGCCCGTCATGCAATGGAGGCTGAGGTGGCCGAGACGACGCTGACCGAGACGGCAGTGGCCGAAGTGACGGCCGAACTGGCCGAGCTCGAGGACCCGAGGATTCGCGAGGTGAACGAGAGGCACGGTGACGATCACGGTGTGAACCTCGGCAAGCTGCGCGCACTCGCGAAACGGCTCAAGACGCAGCAGGAACTCGCCTGCCGGCTCTGGGAGGCGGGTGACACCTCGGCGAGACTGCTGGCGCTGCTGATCTGCCGCCCGAAGGCGTTCGGGCGTGACGAGTTGGACGTCATGATGCGCGAGGCACGCACGCCCAAGGTGCAGGACTGGCTCGTGAACTACGTGGTCAAGAAGAACCCGCACTCCGAAGAGCTGCGCCTGGCCTGGTCCGACGATCCGGATCCTGCGGTCGCGAGTGCCGGCTGGGCGCTGACCACCGAACGCGTGGCGAGGAAGCCCGAGGGCCTCGACCTCACAGGACTGCTCGATGTCATCGAGGCGGAGATGAAGGACGCCCCGGATCGTCTGCAGTGGGCGATGAACCACTGCCTGGCCCAGATCGGGATCGAGCACCCCGAACACCGCACCCGTGCGATCGGCATCGGTGAGCGGCTGGAGGTGCTCAAGGACTACCCGACGTCCCCGGGCTGCACGTCTCCGTTCGCGCCCACCTGGATCACCGAGATGGTGCGCAGGGAGCACGAAAAGTAGGAGCGCTGTCGCTCGGTCGTGAGCCTGTGAGGCCTTCCCCGGAGCGAGCGCCCGACGGACGGGAAGCGCGTGGAGCCGCGGGATCGCGGTGGTCACGAACGAAACCGGCCCTGACCGTCTTGCTGGTCAGGGGCCGGTTTTCGTTCCTGTGGCGGCGCAAGCTGCCAGCACCCACTTCAGTCACCCTGGCTCGTGCCACTGATACGCAGGTGACGCATCGGGTGGAGCGTGGGCATTGACGGCACATACTTCGAGATCGGCAGTGCTACGCGACTGGTCGGGTTCGCTCGGCAAGGCACCTGTTCACCGCATGGAACGGGTGCAAGAGGTGACTGTCCCTCTTTCATGGCTCTCAGACCTGTGCATCCGGGGTCCTGCCGCTCGGCTTCTCGGGAACGAAGGAACAGTCCCGCAGGCGTAGTTCCTCCTCCATGGTCTGTTCGACGCGACGCATGGCGAAGCGCAGGAGCGGTGGTGCCATCAGGGACGTGGCGATGGCCACGAGCACGATCAACGTATATGCGGTCGGTGTCAGGACGCCGATGCGCAGCCCGACCGTGGCGATGACGAGCTGGATGACGCCGCGGGCGTTCAGGCCGCCGCCGAGTGCGAGCGACTCCCATGGGCCGATGCCGGCGACACGTGCGCCGAAGTAGGCTCCTGCGACCTTGCCGACGACAGCGATCACCAGGAGTGCCGCGGCGGCCGCGAGGACCTGGGGGTGGGTCAACGCCCCGAGCTCGACCCGGAGGCCGGCGGTGGCGAAGAACAGTGGGGCCAACACCGAGAGGACGACGGTTCGTAGCGGGGCCAGGCGGGCGCGGACGCTGTGGGAGCCGGAGGCGATGAGCATGCCGGCGAGGAATGCCCCGAACATGGCCTCCAAACCGAGGGCGTGCGTTGCGGCGGCGCTGAGGAGAATGAGTGCTGTGGCTCCGGCCACCGTGGTGGCGGACTCGCCGGAGCGCTCGGCTGCCCGCATGCCTCTCCGGACCAGGGGCCGGACGATGAGGAACGTGCAGGCCAGCACGAGGGCGGTGGCTGCGAGCGGGGCCGCCACGCTGGTGGTGTCGGCCTCGCCGACTGCCATCGCGGAGACGACGGACAAGAGGATCCAGCCGATGATGTCGTCCACCATGCCTGCGGCGAGGGTGAGTTGGCCCACGTTCCGGTGAATCAGGTTCATGTCGGTGAGGGTCTTGGCTATGACGGGCAAAGCGCTGACGCAGAGGGCGACGGCGATGAAGAGCGCGAAGACAAGGCGGTCGCTACTCTCCGGAATCAGGCTTCCCGGGGCCGCCCAGCCGGCGGCGAAGCCCAGAGCCAGGGGCAGTAAGAGGCCGCCGAGACCGACGCTGAGGGCGGCGGTGCCCCGGCGGCGTACGAGCCTCGTGTCCATTTCCATGCCGGTGACGCCGACCAGGAGGACGACGCCGATCTGGCCGAGTGCGTCGAGGAGATGGAACTGGGAGGCTGAGCGGGGAAGCAGCCACTCAGCGAGGGCAGGGGCCGTATTGCCCAGGACGGTGGGGCCGAGCAGGATGCCGACGCAGAGTTCCCCCGTCACCGCCGGCATCCGTAACCGGGTTGCGAGTCGTCCGCACACCACTGCGAGCAGTACGAGGAGCCCGACTTGAAGGAGGAACACGAGCAGCTGATGGGCCGGGAGCGGCGGTATCGGCGCGACGTCGGACGGCATGGGATTCGGGCTCCTGAAGTGTGATCATGGAAGGCATTCCTGGCGGCATTCGCCCAGTGGAGTTCGCTCAACGGCATGGGCGTACCCGAGTGCCGGCATGAGGCGTATTTCGCGAGAGAGGCATGCGTCCCGCACGTCCAGAGCAGCGCCAGCGCGATGCCCTCTGTCATGCGGAACCACTGCGAGGCAGCCGGACAGGCCGCCCGTCATCGTCGGGCGAAGGCCCGTCCGAAGGGATCAGGCGAAGACTTGCAGGGCCCACGGTGAGTGTCGCTCCCCATGAGCTGTCCGCTCCTCGGAACAGTCGACACGTGGGCGGCCTGCCCGGATCGCTTCGGTTGAACGTCGAAGGCCACTCGCCAACCCGTAGGACCCGCAAGGACCCTCGGCCCGTACAGGAGTGTTTCGCGGGATGGACACGACGTAGACGCGGTGTCCGTCAGAAGCACCTTCATAGAAGCACTGTATGCGGTCGAGTTCGCACCATGTCCCGCTTCACAGAGGCACAGCACCCGTGCCGGTTCGGGCGGCGAAACCGCGGGGAACCACGGTGCGGCGCAGTGATCGCAAACGAAACCGGCCCCTGACCGTCTTGCTGGTCAGGGGCCGGTTTTCTGTCCTGTGGCGGCGCTAGGATTCGAACCTAGGAAGGCTGAGCCGGCAGATTTACAGTCTGCTCCCTTTGGCCACTCGGGCACACCGCCTGGGATTGCTGCCCGGCCCGCCTAGGGGCGGTGCTCCGTGGCAACGGGGTAAACCATACCCGATGACCGGGGGTGCTTCGCCACCCGGTTGATCAGGGGTGAGAGCGGTGCTCAGTGGCTAGGCTGACCCGGCGGTTCGCACGCGGGCCGCGTCTCTGACGGATCTATTTACGAGGAGCCAACTCACCATGGCCGACTCCAGTTTCGACATCGTCTCGAAGGTCGAGCGGCAGGAGGTCGACAACGCCCTCAACCAGGCCGCCAAGGAGATCTCGCAGCGCTACGACTTCCGCGGGGTGGACGCGTCGATCGCGTGGTCGGGCGAGCGAATCGAGATGCGCGCCAACGCCGAGGAGCGGGTGAAGGCCGTCCTCGACATCTTCCAGTCCAAGCTGGTCAAGCGCGGGATCTCGCTCAAGGCACTGGACGAGGGCGAACCGCAGGCCTCCGGCAAGGAATACAAGATCTTCGCGTCCCTGAAGGAGGGCATCGCCCAGGACGACGCCAAGAAGATCGCGAAGTTCATCCGGGACGAGGGCCCCAAGGGCGTCAAGGCCCAGGTGCAGGGCGACGAGCTGCGCGTCTCCTCCAAGAGCCGCGACCATCTTCAGGAGATCATCGCGCTGTTGAAGGGCAAGGACTTCGACTTCCCGGTGCAGTTCGTGAACTACCGCTGACCAACTTCCCTGACCTGCACACACGTTGCCGGCGTTGCCTTGGGGCACAGCCGGCGTTGCCTTGCGGGGCACAGCGGGGGCAGATCGCCGAGGTTCACCTCGTCGTCCGCTGCCCTCGTTGTGCCCTTCTCATTTGTCGCGCCGCGTGCCCGCGGTGCAGCCGGCGGCTGAAGTCGCCCTGCGTCGAGCATCCGGTACGGACGCCCCGGCCCGCCGTGCCGAGCGGGCACCTGGGCGTTACGAGCGCCGGCCCGCCATGCGTTCCAGCCTGGCGACGCGCTGGGCCATCGGCGGATGGGTGGAGAAGAGCCGGGTCATGCCCTCGCCACGGCGGAACGGGTTGGCGATCATCAGGTGGCTCGCCGTCTCCAGCCTGGGCTCGGGCGGCAGCGGCAACTGCTGGGTGCCCGCCTCCAGTTTGCGCAGCGCGGAGGCGAGAGCGAGCGGATCGCCGGTGAGTTGGGCGCTGGAGGCGTCCGCCTCGTACTCGCGGGAGCGGGAGACGGCGAGCTGGATCACCATGGCCGCGAGCGGACCCAGGATCATGATCATCAGCATGCCCAGGAGGCCGGGGCCTTCGTCGTCGTCGCTGCGTCCGAAGGGGATCAGCCAGGCGAAGTTGACGAGGAACATCACCACGGACGCGAGGGCTCCGGCGACCGATGAGATGAGGATGTCGCGGTTGTAGACGTGGCTCAGCTCGTGCCCGATGACACCGCGCAGCTCACGCTCGTCGAGGATGCGGAGGATTCCGTCCGTGCAGCAGACGGCGGCGTGACGCGGGTTGCGGCCGGTGGCGAAGGCGTTCGGCGCCTGGGTCGGCGAGATGAACAGGCGGGGCATCGGCTGCCGGGCGGCCGTCGACAGCTCACGGACCATGCGGTAGAGCTCCGGCGCCTCGAATTCGCTGACGGGGCGGGCCCGCATCGCGCGAAGGGCGATCTTGTCGCTCTTCCAGTACGCGTAGCCGTTGGTGCCCAGGGCGAGCACGAGGGCGACGAGCAGCCCCGTCCGGCCGAAGAAGCTGCCGACGAAGACGATGAGAGCGGACAGTCCCCCCAGGAGCAGGGCTGTCCGCAGCCCGTTGTGCCGGTGCACAGTACGCCCTCCAGATGGTGCAGCAGGGGGAACCCTTGGCCGGGTGGTCGTGCCACGGTCCGGTGGACCCTCTCGCCCTGGTCAACGCGAGGCCGAAGACAACAGTTCCCTGCCAGGCACAACGTGAAGGAGGCCACGCGCCGGCCGGTGCCGCCCACGCCTGGGCGCTAGCGCAGCCCCTCGGCGGCGAACGTGAGCACCAGATCGGGGTCCACGGAGAGGACGATCCCGACCGCGGCGGTCAGGGCGATCGTGACCGACAGCGGGGTGGCGATGCGCGGACGCGCGAGCTGTCCGGAGCCTCCGCTTCCGGCGGCGCTGACGGTCGTCACCTCTGTCTCGCCCTTGCGGAAGGCGAGCGCGGTCCACTGAAGGTAGTAGTAGAGCGCGATCACCACGTTGGCGGCCATGATCACTGCGAGCCAGCCGAGCCCGTTCTGTACTGCCGTGGAGAAGATCGCGACCTTCGCGAAGAGGCCGATGACGCCCGGCGGGAGCCCTGCCAGGCAGAGCAGGAAGAAACCGAGGGCGAGGGCGGCCAGGGGCTGTGCGGCGTACAGGCCGCGGTAGTCCTCCAGCCGGTTGGCCCTGCTGGTGCGGCTGATGTGGGCCACGACGGCGAAGGCACCGAGGTTCACCGCTGCGTACATCAGCAGATACGCCACGGTGGCGCCAGCGGAGGAGAGCGCCTGCTGGGGGTGCGCACCGGCGTCCGGTGCGGCGGCGGCGAGCGGCACGAGCAGGTATCCGGCCTGTCCGACCGAGGACCAGGCGAGCAGACGCACCGCGCTGTGCGGCCGGTCCGCTCGCTGGCGCAGCGCTGCCACGTTGCCCGCGGTCATGGTCACGGCCGCGAGTACGGCGAGGGCCGGCCCCCAGATCTCGGCGCGGGAGGAGAAGGCCTGCACGAGGAGGAGCAGCAGGCCGGAGAGCCCCGCCGTCTTGCCGACCACGGAGAGGAAGGCTGCGACGGGGACCGGCGCACCCACGTAGGTGTCCGGCACCCAGAAGTGGAAGGGGACGACGGCGGCCTTGAAGGCGAAGCCGACGAGGGTGAGCACGATCCCGGCGGTGCCCAGCGTGGCCAGCTGGGGGTCGGCACGGGTCAGGCCCTCGCTGATCCCCCGGAAGTGCAGGGTGCCGGTCACGGCGTACAGGAAGCTCGCTCCGAGCAGGGTCACGGCGGTGGCGGTGACGGAGGAGAGGAAGAACTTCAGCGCGGCCTCCGCCGAGCGCCTGCTGCCGCGACGCAGTCCGACGAGCGCGAAGGCGGGCAGCGAGGCGACCTCGAGAGCGATGACGAGGGTGACCAGGTCGCGGGAGGCGGGAACGAGCACCGCCCCGGCGGTGGCGGAGAGCAGCAGGAACCAGTACTCGCCTGGCGGGAGTTCGAGGTCGCGTACGGCCGGCATGGAGATCAGTGCGGTGACGAAGGCCGCTCCGAGCACGAGGAACTGCAGTACGAGCGCGAGGGTGTCCGCGGAGTAGCTGCAGGCGCCCGCCTCGCCGGGAAGGCAGAAGGTCTCCAGCTGACGGGTGCGCAGGAAGAGCAGCGGGAGTGCCGAGAGCAGCAGCGCGGCCGCGGAGGCCGGGCCGAGCAGACGCTTGCCGCGCTCAGGGAGGAAGAGTTCGGCGACCAGGACGGCCAGCCCCGCGACGGCGGCGACGGTCGGCGGTGAGATGGCCAGCCAGTCGACGGACTGCACCGACTGCGCGGGCTCGTCGGCGAAGAGCTGGGCCGCGTGGGTGAGGGCGGTCATCGGCTCACTCCTGGCAGGAGGTTCTGCACGGCGGGGTCGGTGAGCCCGAGGAGGAGGGCGGGCCACAGGCCGGCGGCGACGGTGAGGAGTACGAGGGGCGTCCAGGCCGCGTATTCGTAGCTGTGCACGTCGGGGAGGCGGGCGGTCACGGTGCTCCCCTTGCGGCCGGCTTCGGGGGTCGCCTCGTGGCCGAGTTCCAGCCGCTCCCGGCTGTCGTGGTCGTCCGGTGCGTCCTGCGGGTCGCCCATGCACACGCGGCGGACGACGACGAGCAGGTAGCCGGCGGTGAGCAGGGTGCCGAGGGCGCCGAGTGCCATGTAGGTGACGAAGGCCGCCCGGCTGAGTCCGGCGGCGGGGTCGTACGCGCCGAGCAGGGCGAGCATCTCGCCCCAGAATCCTGCGAGTCCGGGCAGGCCGAGGGAGGCCACGGCGCCGAAGGCGAGCAGCCCGCCGAAGCGCGGAGCGCTGCCGTACAGCGCTCCTCCCGTGTCACCGGAAAGGGTGTCGAGATCGGTGGTGCCGGTGCGCTCCTTGAGTGCGCCGACGAGGAAGAAGAGCAGCCCGGTGATGAGGCCGTGCGCGATGTTGGCGAACAGGGCGCCGTTGACGCCGGTGGGGGTGAGCGTCGCGATGCCCAGCAGCACGAAGCCCATGTGACCGACGGACGAGTAGGCGATGAGCCGCTTCAAGTCGCCCTTCGCGCCCCGGCGTGCGAGGGAGAGGCAGACCAGGGAGCCGTAGACGATGCCGACGACGGCGAACGCCCCCAGGTAGGGCGCGAAGGTGCGCATCCCCTCGGGTGCGACGGGCAGCAGGATGCGTACGAACCCGTAGGTGCCCATCTTCAGCAGGACGCCCGCGAGCAGGACCGAGCCGACGGTCGGTGCGGCGGTGTGCGCGTCGGGGAGCCAGCTGTGCAGCGGCCACATCGGGGTCTTCACGGCGAGGCCGATGCCGATGGCGAGCACGGCGAGGACCTGCGTGGTGTGGGTCAGCCCCGCGTGCTTGTCGGTGGCGAGCGCCACCATGTCGAACGTGCCGCTCTTGAAGCCGATCAGGAGGAGGCCGAGCAGCATCACCACGGAGCCGAGCAGCGTGTAGAGGATGAACTTCCAGGCGGCGGGCCCGCTTCCGGCACCGCCCCAGCGGGCGATGAGGAAGTACATCGGGATGAGGACCATCTCGAAGGCGAGGAAGAAGAGGATCAGATCGAGCGTCGCGAACGTGGCGAGGGTGCCCGCCTCCAGCAGGAGGATCAGCGCGACGAACGCCTGGGGGCTGCCTCCCGTCGACGCCGGGCCCGTCGAGGAACCTGTGGGCTCCGTGGGCCCCTCAGCCGTCGCGGCCTCCGCGGCCTGTGAGGACGAGCCGCCGGAGGCGGAGTTGTTCGCGCCGTAGCTGTAGAGCGCGCAGAGGAAGGTGAGCAGTGCGGTCAGTACGACCAGCGGCAGGGAGACCCCGTCGACCCCGAGGTGGATGCGGATGCCGAGGGAGGGGATCCAGCTGACGTTCGACTCGGCCTGCATGACGCCGGGTCGGTCGGTGTCGAAGCCGACCGCGAGCACCACCGCCGCGGCGAGGACGACGCCCGTGACGGTCACGCCGTGCCGCAGCACGGCCTGTCCGGGATCGCGTCCCTTGAGCCCGGGAGGCGCCGGGAGCAGCGCGGCGGCCGCGCCTGCCAGCGGGATGACGAGGACGGCGGCGAGGAGCGCCTGCATGACTGTGTTGCTGACGGAGATCACGGTCGGACTCCCCCGGTTCCGGCGGCGACGAGGACGACGGCCACGGCGAGCACCAGGGAGCCCACCACCAGCGCGCTGAGGTAGGTCTGGGTGTTGCCTGTCTGCGTGCGGCGTACGAGCGTGCCGAGGAGCCCGGTGCCCGCCCCCGCGCCCCGTACGTAGGTGTCGACGACGGTGCTGTCGATGAAGCGGACGAGGCGTGCGGCGGCCCGGGTCGGACGTACGAAGAGGGCGGTGTAGGCGGCGTCGAGGCGGAAGCCGTGTGCTGCGGCGTCGTGCAGCGGGCCGAGCAGCAGCCGGCTGGGATCGGCCGGGTCGGGCGCTGCCGCGATGTCCCCGTAGGCGGGCTCGTGGGTGGCGATGGCCTCGGCCTCGGAGAGCGCCGGGTCGCTCTGCGGGTGTGCGGCGACCGCGCCCATGGGCGCGCGCGAAGCGGCGAGAGAAGTGGTGTGCCGCCATGCCCCGTACGTCACCAGGACGCCGACGAGGGCGACTCCGGTCGCCAGAACGGATGTCACGAGCGACGGGGTCAGGGAGTCGCTGTCGAACCAGCCGGGCAGGACGCCGTAGGCGAGCCCGAATCCGAGTGAGGGGACGGCGAGGACCCACAGCACGATGTTCATCACGGCGGGTTCGCGGCCGTGTTCCTCGGCGGAGGCGCGGGGCCCCTCACCGCGGAAGGCGAGCAGCCACAGCCTCGTCGCGTACGCGGCGGTCAGCAGCGCGCCCAGCATTCCGGCAACGAGGACGATCCAGCCCGCGGCCGGGGTGCTGCCCGCGCCGTGTCCGTCGCCGAACGCGGCGTGCTCCGCGGCGCCGAGCACCGCTTCCTTGGAGAAGAAGCCGCTGAAGGGCGGGATGGCGGCGAGGGCGAGGAGCCCGATCGTCATCGTCCAGTAGGCGTCGGGTGCGATCTTGGTGAGCCCGCCCATGCGGGACATGGCGGCGAGCGAGTTGGTGCCCGCGGCGTGGATGACGACGCCGGCGGCGAGGAAGAGCAGGGCCTTGAAGGCGCCGTGCGCGAGCAGGTGGAAGACGGCGGCGCCCCGGTCGGTGACGGCCAGCGCACCTGCCATGTAGGCGAGTTGGCCGATCGTCGAATACGCGAGCACGCGCTTGATGTCGTCCTGTGCGAGCGCCGAGAGCGCTGATCCGACGATGGTGACGGCGGCCATCAGCGCCAGCACGACGAGCGCGGCCGTGGAGGCGGCGAAGACGGGCAGCAGCCGGGCGACGAAGTAGACGCCCGCGGCGACCATGGTGGCCGCGTGGATCAGCGCGGAGACCGGCGTGGGGCCCGCCATCGCGTCGGGAAGCCACGTGTGCAGTGGGAACTGCGCGGACTTGCCCGCCACTCCGGCGAGCAGCAGCAGCGCGATCACCGTCGGGTGTCCCAGCTCGAACTGGGCGAGCTGGGAGGTGAGTTTGCCGGTGATGCCGCTGATGCGGAACGTGCCCGCCTCGGAGGCGAGCACGAGGATGCCGATGAGGAAGGGCACGTCACCGAGCTTGGTGACGAGGAAGGCCTTGATGGACGCGGCGCGGGCGGCCTGGGTCTCCCAGTAGTGCCCGACGAGGAAGTAGGAGCAGATGCCCATGATCTCCCAGCCGACCAGCAGCACGATGAGGTCGTCGGCGTAGACGACGAGCAGCATCGCCGCGGTGAAGAGGGAGACGAAGGCGGCGTAGCTCGCGTACCGCGGGTCCCGCCGGAGGTAGCCGGTGGAGTACAGCTGCACGCAGGAGGCGACGACGCCGACGAGTACGGCGACGAGGACCGCGAACCCGTCGAGGTTGAGGGCGAGTTCGACGGGGAGGGAGGCGTCACCCGTCGGCGTCAGCTCGGTGGCCGCCCTGATCGGCTCGCCGCCGCCCTGGCGCATGGCGACGACCACTGCCAGCAACGTGGCGAGCAGCGTGGGCAGTACGGCCAGCGGCCGGGCGAAGCCGGGTGCGCGGCGGCCGACGAGGAGGCCCGCGACGGCGCCCATGAAGGGCAGCAGCGGGACGAGAGCGGCGAGGGTCGTGGTGCTCACGCGGTCTGCCTCCCGCTGTCGTCGGTGTACTTCGCACTTCCGGTGCCGCCGGCGTCGTCGCCGTACGGGCCGTCGGGGTCGTCCGGGATCCCGTCGGCTTCTGCTTCGGCCTCTGATCTCTCTCGCAGGTCCCTGAGCCGGTCGATGTCGGAGGTGCCGCGGCTGCGGTAGACGAGCAGCACGATGGCGAGCCCGATGCCGATCTCTGCGGCGGCCACGGCGATCGTGAACAGGGCGAGTGCCTGACCGGTGTGCAGGGTCTCGCGGAGCCACACGTCGAAGGCGACGAGGTTGAGATTGACGGCGTTGAGCATGAGCTCGACCGACATCAGCATGAGGATCGCGTTGCGGCGTGCGAGGACGCCGTAGATGCCGATGCTGAAGAGGAGCGCGGCGAGTACGGCTGGATACGCGAGATGCATCAGCGCTTCCCCTCCGGTGTCCGGTCCTGTTCGGGGGCGGAGCCCCGTCGGGAGAGGACTATCGCGCCGACGAGCGCCGCGAGCAGCAGAACGGAGAGCGCCTCGAAGGGAAGCACCCACGCGCGGAACAGCGACTCGCCGGTGACCCTGGTGGAGCCCTCGGCGGAAGCTCCACCGGACGTGTCCAGGTCGATCCAGGTGGTGCGGAAGGCGTCGACGACAAGCGTCACGAGCGTGCCGGCGGAGGCCAGGGCCACGGCGAGCGCCAGAGGGCGGTTCCCGGAGTCGGCGTCCGGTGAAGGCCCTATCGGCGCCTTGGTGAGCATCAGCCCGAAGAGCAGCAGTACGACGACCGAGCCGACGTAGATGAGGACCTGGACCCAGGCGATGAACTCCGCGGTGAGGAGCAGGTATTCGACGGCGACTCCGCCCAGCGCCGCCACCAGCCACAGCGCGGCGTGCACGAGCTGTTTCGTGGTGACGGTGACGAGGGCGGAGCCGAGTGTCGCCAGTCCGACCAGTACGAAGACGATCTCGACCCCGGTGGGTGAGAGGAAGCCGGGGTGGGCGGCTGCGGCGAGGTTCACGCGTCGCCCTCCCGCTCGGCCCGGCCGGGCGCACCCGGCTCGTCCTGCTGCGATGCCTGCTCCGGACCCTGCTGGGCCTGGGCCTGATCCGGCTGCTCCGACTCGGCCTGCTGGGCGGCGAGTTTGTCCGCCGCCTTGCGCGCGGCGCCGATCTCCTTCGGCTCCTCGGCGGCCGGGTCGAGAGGGGGCGGCTCCGGCACCGTCCACATCCAGTCGCGGAGCTTGTCGCGCTCGTGGGTGAGGTCTCGGATGTCGGTCTCCGCGTACTCGAACTCCGGCGACCAGAACAGCGCGTCGAACGGGCACACGTCGATGCAGATGCCGCAGTACATGCACAGGGCGAAGTCGATGGCGAAGCGGTCCAGCACGTTGCGGCTGCGCTCACGGCCCCCGGGGGCGGTGGCCGGCATCGTCTCCTTGTGCGAGTCGATGTAGATGCACCAGTCCGGGCACTCGCGCGCGCACAGCATGCAGACCGTGCAGTTCTCCTCGAACAGCCCGATCACCCCGCGGCTGCGCGGCGGGAGTTGGGGCTGCACGTCCGGATAGTGCGCGGTGACCGAACGGCGGGTCATCGTGCGCAGGGTGACGGCCAGGCCCTTGGCGAGTCCGGAGCCGGGCACGGGCATTACTGGATCACCACCTTGACGACGCCGGTGAGGGCGATCTGAAAGAGAGCGAGTGGTACGAGCACGGTCCAGGCGACGCGCTGGATCTGGTCCTCACGCAGCCGCGGATAGCTCACCCGGAGCCAGATGACGACGAAGGCGAGCACCGCGGTCTTCAGCAGGGTCCACACCCAGCCGAGCCCGTCTTCGAACGGGCCGTGCCAACCGCCCAGGAAAAGTACGGCAGTCAGCGCGGAGAGCACGACGATCCCGGCGTACTCCGCGAGGAGGAAGAGCGCGAAACGCAGCCCCGTGTACTCGGTGTACGCACCGAAGATGATCTCGGAGTCGGCCACGGGAGCGTCGAACGGGGGCCGTTGGAGTTCGGCGAGCCCGGCGACGAAGAAGACCAGGCCGCCGATGATCTGCCAGGGCAGCCACCACCACTCCCAGGCGTCCAGGATTCCGGGGAGGGAGAGGGTGCCCGCGGCCATCGCGACCGAGGCGGCCGCGAGCAGCATCGGCAGCTCGTAGGCCATCAGCTGTGCGGCGGTGCGGAGCCCGCCGAGCAGCGAGAACTTGTTGTTGGAGGCCCAGCCGCCCATGAGCGAGCCGAGCACGCCCACGCCCATGACTGCCAGCACGAAGAAGACGCCGGCGTCGACCACCTGGCCGACCATGTCGCCTTTCCCTACCGGGATCACGATCAGCACCACGAGGTACGGCAACAGGGCGATGGCGGGGGCCAGTTGGAAGACCCGGCGGTCCGCGCCGTCCGGCACGATGTCTTCCTTCTGGGCGAACTTCACACCGTCGGCGACGAGTTGCGCCCAGCCGTGGAATCCGCCCGCGTACATGGGGCCCACACGGCCCTGCATGTGCGCCATCGCCTTGTGCTCGGCCTGCCCCACCACCAGTGGCAGCACGAGGAAGGCGAGCAGGACGGCGAGCAGCCGCCAGAGGACGTCGAGCACATCCATCAGGCCTCCCCCTCCGCCGAATCGCCGTCGGAGCCCTCTTCACCGCGGCCGCCACTACGACCGTCATCGGATCCGTCACCACGACCGTCACCAGAGCTGTCACCACTACCGCCGCCGTCGCCGGAGGCCGGGCGCGCATCGTGCCACGGCGCATCGGAGTCGGAGGTACCGGGTGACTGCCTTGCCGGGTCCGTTGCCCGTTCCGCGGCCCTGTCGGCCGGCTCGTCCGCCGTCTTGTCCCCTGGCTTGTCCGCCGTCGTGCCAGCCCTGTTGTCCCCGGCCCTGTCGTCCGGACGGGGTCCGGCGGTCCGGGGCTGCTGCGTCGTACGGGGCTCCGTGGCCGAGGGCTCCGAAGTCCCGGACTCCGTGGGCACGTTCACCTCCGCGGCCG
>NZ_JACBXA010000086.1 GCF_013870515.1 Streptomyces albidus (ex Kaewkla and Franco 2022)
TCGCCGCAGAAGGCGTGCAGGGCGGCTTCTCCGCCGCGTACCGGGTGCTGGCCGCGTTCGAGGAGAGCGGTCAGGCCCGCCGCGGCTATGTCGTCGAGGGCCTGGGCGCAGCCCAGTTCGCGATGGACGGCGCCATCGACCGTCTGCGCGCGGTGCACGCGGCCCGCGAGCGGGAGACACACTTCCGCGCGGCCGTCCTCGCAGCCGCGGACCCTGCGAACGCCTACGGAGCCGCCCTCCCCTGGCCCGAGCCTCCCGAGGGCTCCACGCACAAGCCCGGCCGCAAGGCCGGTTCGGTGGTCGTCCTGGTCGACGGCGAGCTGACCCTCTACATGGAACGCGGCGGCAAGACCCTGCTGGCATGGCCGGGAGCCGGTCCGGCCGGGGCCTCGGAGGGCGGGGCCCTGGGAGCCGACGCCGGCACATCGCTCACCACGGCCGCCGAAGCTCTGGCGCGAGCCGCTCAGGACGGCGCCCTGGGCACGGTCACCGTGGAGCGCATCAATGGAACGCCCGCGCTCTCCTCCCCCGTCGGCACGCTCCTGGAGACGACGGGCTTCCACGCCACCCCCCGGGGCCTCCGGCTCCGCGCCCGATAGCGGAGGCCGCCGCTCCCCCGCTGTCACCCCGCCAAGTCCCGTCTCACCGCCGCGAGGACGAGCAGATGCCCGAAGGAGACACCGTCTGGTACAGCGCCCGTCAGCTGCACGAGGCGCTCGCCGGCCACGCTCTGACCCGGACCGACTTCCGCATCCCCCATCTCGCGACGGCCGACCTGGCCGGACGTTCAGTGCTCGAAGTCGCCCCGCGCGGCAAGCACATCCTCATGCGCGTCGAGGGCGGCGTCACCATCCATTCGCATCTGGGCATGGAGGGTTCCTGGCGGGTCAGCACACCGGAGGGGCGCCCGCGCGGAGGCGGCGGCCCCTCGCATCAGATCCGCGTGGTGCTCACCACGGCCGCCGGCACAGCCACCGGGTACCGCCTCCCCCTGCTCGAACTGCTGCGCACAGCCGAGGAGTCGACGGCTCTGGGGCACCTGGGCCCGGACCTCCTCGGCCCCGACTGGGACGCGGCCGAAGCCGAGCGCCGTCTCCTGGAGGAGCCGGAGCGTCCCCTCGTCGACGCGCTGCTGGACCAGCGCAATCTGGCCGGAATCGGCAACGTCTACGCCGCCGAACTCTGCTTCCTCGCCGGCACATCGCCCTGGACCCCCGTCGGCGAACTGTCCCGCACGCTGCTCGCCCGGCTCCTCACCGCCGCCCAGAAGCTCCTCGACCGCAACAAGGGCCGCCTCGCCCGCATCACCACCCGCGCCACCGCCGACCGCGACCGTGACCGCGCCCTGTGGGTGTACGGGCGCACCCGCCGCCCCTGCCACCGCTGCGGCACACCAGTGCGCACAGGCCAGCACGGGCCACCCGAGCGGTCCCGCCCCGCGTTCTACTGCCCCCGCTGCCAGCCGGGCCCGTACCCGGACAACGCGCGCTCACCGGCGCAGCGTTGAGCCGTACGCCCGCCGCCGCCGCTTGCTGTCTCCCTGGTCGGCAGCTACGGCGAGGCGCGATCTTCGCTTCCCCACCCGCCCGTTGGGCTCCGTGCGGCATCGCGGCCGCCCTGCCCGATCCGTCGTACGGGACGCTCACCCGGACGTCGCAGCGTCACGTGAACCGGTATCAGCCCCAGCCCCCATCCCAGCACCGCGACCATCGCCGCCGCCGGGCCGGCTTCTCCCAACGCCAACCGCCACACGGCACCGGCCCATATGGCCGTCCCGACGGCGGACACCACACAGCGGGCCAGCATGGACCGGCTCAGCGCCGACATCTCGACCTCCCGCAGACCGACTACTGGCTACGTTCCGTCCATGCTGACGCACCCTGTGCGACCACGCGACCACAGCGCCGATCGGTGGAACGACGATGGGCCCCACCGGACTGACCGGTGGGGCCCATCGACGAGTTGTGCGGTGTCGAGCGTTACGCGGAACGTCAGGCCGCTACTACGTCCACGGCCTCTGCGGGGGCCTTGATCGTCACACGCTCTTCCGGAACCCCTGTGACGGATGTCACGGAGATGGGGTTGAGGACCGGACGGCGCATCGGCGCAGGCACCGTGTCGCTCGCCGCGGACTCGGCAAGCTCCGCGAGCGCCAGCTCGTCGCTGACTTCCCGCATGAGCTCGGACATCCGAACGTCGAGCGCATCACAGATCGAGGACAGCAGCTCCGAGGATGCTTCCTTCTGGCCACGCTCGACCTCGGAGAGATACCCGAGCGAAACCCGGGCAGATGAAGAGACTTCGCGCAGGGTCCTGCCCTGGCGCTGGCGCTGCCGACGCAGCACGTCACCCAGCAGGCGACGGAGCAGAATCATCGGTGCTCCTCCCTCTCAACGCGCGGCGTCTTCCACAGCTTGATACCCACCACCGCATGGGGTGTGAATCCTTCAGGCTCCACCGTACCGCCTCGGGCTGTGCCCGTGCGGGGAGCTATGTCGTGTTCACTCAGGGCTGCAAACAACCATTCCCCCCGTGTTGTTCCGTATCCTTTGGCCGCTCATTCCTCGTGAGTTCGTCTCGCAGCAGTTCCAAGACACTTGTCACACTCCCGGTGCGGATCGCCTCACGGTCCCCGTCCAGCTTCAGCTCCCGGGCCACGGTTCTGCCGTACGGGCCGGCGACCGCGATGTGGACGGTGCCGACCTCCTGGCCGTCCTGCCGCTCCGGTCCTGCCACCCCCGTCGTGGAGACGCCCCAGTCGGCCGTCAGCGCCGCCCGCACGCCCTCGGCCATCTGTCGGGCCACCTCACCGTCGACTGCACCGCGCTCGGCCAGCAGAGCGGCGTCGACGCCGAGCAGTTCCCGCTTCAGGTCCGTCGCGTACGACGTGACCGAGCCGCGGAAGGCCCGCGAGGAACCGGGCGCCGCGGTGATCTCGGCGGCGACCAGGCCGCCCGTCAGGGACTCGGCCGCTGCCAGCGTCTCGCCCCGCGCCACAAGCAGCTCCAGCACCTGCGCCGCCACATCGAAGTAGTCCTCTTCGGGCTCCGGGACGTCGCTCACTGCGTTTCCGCTCCCGCGGCACGCTGCGCACGCTCACGCGCGCGCCCCGCCCGACGGAGCACGACCGCCTGCCGTACGTAGTCGAGCCCTGTCACGACGGTCAGCGCCACCGCCACCGCCATCACCCACCAGCGCATGGTCGCCAGCGGCCCGGTCAGCACCAGTACGTACATGCCCACCGCGACGCCTTGCGCCAGCGTCTTCAGCTTGCCGCCGCGGCTGGCCGGAATCACCCCGTGCCGGATCACCCAGAAGCGCATCGCCGTGATGCCCAGCTCCCGGAAGAGGATCACGCCGGTCACCCACCAGGGCAGGTCGTTCAGCGCGGACAGGCAGGCCAGGGCGGCGCCCATGATCGCCTTGTCCGCGATGGGATCGGCGATCTTGCCGAAGTCGGTGACGAGGTTGTAGCGACGGGCGAGCTCACCGTCGAAGAGGTCGGTGATCATGGCCACGGTGAAGGCAGCCCAGGCGATGGAACGCCATACCGGGTCGTGGCCGCCCTCCCACAGCATCAGCGCGACGAACCCGGGGACCAGCAGCAGCCGCACCATGGTGAGGATGTTGGCGATGTTCCACAGACTCACCTGAGGGACGGCGGCCACGGCCGGGGCCGGGGCCTTGGGGTGAGGCTGAGGGGGCTGGGGCTGCGGCTTGCGTTTGGGATCGGCCATCGCACCACCACTCGCCGCGGAGACCGGCGCTCCCGTCATCCGCCTGCCTCCTCGCTGGCTCCGCCGCCGTCGTCGCCCCCCTCGACGGCGCCACCCAGGGGCTCAGCGACCAGGTCCACGCCTTCGGTGGCGACCACCTTGGCCTCGACCATACGTCCGATCGCCGGCTCCCGTACGCCTCCGGCACCCCCGCTCAGGAACACCTGGCCGTCCGTCTCGGGCGCCTGGTGGGCACCTCGCCCGACGGGCACGGTGGTGCCGTCCTCCTCGCCGTCCTCGGCGGGCTCGTAGGACTCCACGAGCACCCGGACCGTCTCGCCCAGCCGGTCCTCCGCACGCTGCGCGGAGAGCTCCTCGGCGAGCCGGGAGACCCGCTCCAGACGCTCGGCGACGACCTCGGGGGCGTTCTTTTCCCCGTACCCGGCGGCCTCCGTGCCGTCCTCGTCGGAGTACCCGAACACACCGATCGCGTCGAGACGGGCCGAGGTGAGGAACCGCTCCAGCTCTGCCACGTCGGCTTCGCTCTCGCCGGGGAAGCCCACGATGAAGTTCGAGCGGATGCCCGCCTCCGGTGCCTTGGCCCGGATCGTCTCCAGCAGCCCCAGGAAGCGTTCCGTGTCCCCGAAGCGGCGCATCGCACGCAGCACACCCGGGGCGGAGTGCTGGAAGGACAGGTCGAAGTACGGGGCGACCTTGTCGGTCCCCGTCAGCACGTCGATCAGCCCGGGGCGCATCTCGGCGGGCTGCAGATAGCTGACCCTGATCCGCTCGATGCCGTCCACAGCGGCCAGTTCGGGCAGGAGCGTCTCCAGGAGCCGGATGTCGCCCAGGTCCTTGCCGTAGGAGGTGTTGTTCTCCGAGACGAGCATGACCTCCCGAACGCCCTGTTCGGCCAGCCAGCGGGTCTCGGTCAGTACGTCGGAGGGCCGCCGGGAGATGAACGATCCGCGGAAGGAGGGGATGGCGCAGAACGAGCACCGCCGGTCACATCCGGAGGCCAGCTTCACGGACGCGACCGGGCTGCCGTCCAGCCGCCTCCGCAGAGGTGCCCGCGGCCCCGACGCCGGGGCGACACCCTCCGGCAGGTCCTCGGGTGCGGCCAGGGGCACCTCGCCGGCAGCTTCGCCCTCGTGCCCCGAGCCGTGGCCGGGCAGCGCCACTCCCGTGCCGGCACCCTGGCGTTCGGCCGGGGAGACCGGCAGCAGCTTGCGGCGGTCGCGTGGGGTGTGCGGGGCGTGGACGCCTCCGCTGAGAATGGTCTGCAGCCGGTCGGAGATGTCTGCGTAGTCGTCGAAGCCGAGCACGCCGTCGGCCTCGGGCAGCGCCTCCGCCAGCTCCTTGCCGTAGCGCTCCGCCATGCAGCCGACGGCCACCACGGCCTGGGTGCGGTTGCCACCGGCCGAGTCCGCCCCGGACTTCAGGTCGTTCGCTTCGAGGAGCGCGTCGACGGAGTCCTTCTTCGCGGCCTCGACGAAGCCGCAGGTGTTGACCACCGCGACGTCGGCCTGCGAAGCCTCCTCGACCAGCTCCCAGCCGTCCGCCGCGAGGCGGCCTGCGAGCTCTTCGGAGTCGACTTCGTTGCGCGCGCAGCCAAGTGTGACAAGGGCGACGGTGCGGGATTCGGGCATGGGCTCAGCGTACTTCGTCCCGCCCTGCCCACCGTCCGCAGGTGATGCCGCTGGTCCTCGCACGTACGGGCCGGGACGAGTAAGTCCGAAGTCCCGCCGCCCGCTTCAGGGAGGAAGGCGGAACTTCGGACTTACTCGTCAACCCGCTTCGGGGTCGCCGCGGGTGTAGGAGACCCGCTGGACCTGGCCGTCCTCGCCCACGTCCTCGACCTCCTTGCCGTTGACGTACAGCTTCACGCCGCCCGCGTTGCCGAGGACGAGGTTGAGCCGCTTGTCGTCGGTGAAGGTCTTGCTCTTGCCCTTCTGCAGCACGCCCTCGTGCACCAGCCGGCCGTTGTGGTCCTCAGCGGAGATCCACACGTTCTGCTCGGCGGTCAGCTGCACCGTGACCTTGTCGGCGGGTGCTGCGGCGATCGCGCTGTCGGAGGGCTTGGGGTCCTCAGGCGTGGGCGTCGGGTCGGCGGACTTCGTCGGCTTGGACTCGGAGGCGGAGGGCTTCGACGAAGGGGTCTCCTCCGCCGCGGACGGCCCGGTGCCGCCGTCCTCCCCGCCGACGAGGGTGAACCCGACGAAACCGACCACCACGACGATCGCGGCCACCATCGCCGCCGTCCAGTTCGGCCTTCTGCGTTCCGGCCGGATGCGTTCGGCCTCGAAGAGCGCCGCCGGCGCGGCTGTCGGCCGGGGCCGCCCGCCGTGTTCGGCGTCGTACTGGGCCACGAGCGGATCGGGATCGACTCCGACTTCGCGGGCGAGAGTACGGATGTGGCCGCGGGCGTAGACGTCACCGCCGCAGCGGGAGAAATCATCCGCCTCGATGGCCTCAACGATCGGGACGCGCACTCTCGTCGACGTACTGACCTCGTCGATGGTCAGACGTGCGTCGTTTCGGGCTTGTTGGAGGGCTTGACCGACCGAGGGACGGTCCTCTTCCGCTGCGTTGCCGATGGACACGGGAGCGCCTTTCGAGCGTGTAGCCACCTGCTGGATGTTCAGTCTAGGGGCGGAGCAAAAGAGTGGGGCAAGCGGGCGGACGACTTTGTACGCCATCAGGATTGTCTTAACGCCTGACTTAGGACACTTCCGTCCGCTCCCTTCATCAACTTGACGTATGCGCCGGGGAAACGGTTGCCTCACTCATCCTTATGGGTGAGACTCCCCGCGGATCACGGCCAGCACACCATCGAGTTCGTCGGGTTTGATCAGCACGTCCCGCGCCTTGGACCCCTCGCTGGGCCCGACCACACCCCGTGACTCCATCAGGTCCATCAGCCGTCCGGCCTTGGCGAAGCCCACGCGCAGCTTCCGCTGCAGCATCGACGTCGAGCCGAACTGTGTGGAGACCACCAGCTCAGCCGCCTGGCACAGCAGGTCCAGGTCGTCGCCGATCTCCTCGTCGATCTCCTTCTTCTTGCTCTGCCCGACGGTCACGTCCTCCCTGAAGACCGGGGCCATCTGAGCCTTGCAGTGCTCGACGATCGAGTGGATCTCGTCCTCGCCGACGTACGCGCCCTGCATGCGCACCGGCTTGTTCGCACCCATGGGCAGGAAGAGACCGTCGCCCTTGCCGATCAGCTTCTCCGCGCCGGCCTGGTCGAGGATGACGCGGCTGTCCGCCAGCGAGGAGGTGGAGAAGCCCAGCCGGGAAGGCACGTTGGCCTTGATGAGCCCGGTGACCACGTCCACGGACGGGCGCTGCGTCGCCAGCACCAGATGGATGCCGGCGGCCCGCGCGAGCTGCGTGATCCGTACGATCGCGTCCTCCACGTCGCGTGGCGCCACCATCATCAGGTCCGCCAACTCGTCGACGATGACGAGCAGATACGGGTACGGAGCCAGCTCGCGCTCGCTGCCCTCGGGGGACGTCGCCTTGCCGCTGCGCACCGCCGCGTTGAAGTCGTCGATGTGGCGGTAGCCGTAGGCGGCCAGGTCGTCATAGCGCAGGTCCATCTCGCGCACGACCCACTGGAGGGCTTCGGCGGCCTTCTTGGGGTTGGTGATGATCGGCGTGATCAGGTGCGGCACGCCCTCGTACGCGGTCAGCTCGACCCGCTTGGGGTCGACGAGGACCATCCGCACGTCCTCCGGCGTGGCCCGGGCCAGGACCGAGGTGATGAGGCAGTTGATGCAGGAGGACTTGCCGGAGCCGGTGGCACCCGCGATCAGGATGTGCGGCATCTGCGCGAGGTTGGCCGTGACGTAGCCGCCCTCGACGTCCTTGCCGAGCCCGACGAGCATCGGGTGCTCCTCGCCGGAGGCGTCGGCCGAGCGCAGCACGTCCCCGAGATTGACCATCTCCCGGTCGCTGTTGGGGATTTCGATGCCGACCGCGGACTTGCCCGGAATGGGGCTGATGATGCGCACGTCGGGACTGGCGACGGCGTAGGCGATGTTCTTCGTCAGGGCCGTGATCTTCTCGACCTTCACGGCCGGGCCCAGTTCGATCACGTAGCGCGTGACGGTCGGGCCGCGGGTGAATCCGGTGACCGCAGCGTCGACCCTGAACTCGTTGAAGACCGTGGTCAGCGACTCGACCACCCGGTCGTTGGCCTCGCTGCGCGTGCGTCCGGGCCCGCCCCTCTCCAGCAGGTCCAGCGAGGGCAGCGCATAGGTGATGTCCCCGCGGAGCTGGAGCTGTTCGGCACGCGGGGGAAGCGGTTCGGCCTCCTGCTTCGCCGGGGCCTTCGTCAGATCGGGAACAGGCGTGTGCTCGACCTGACCCGAGTCCCGGCCCCCGTCCTCGTCCTTGCCCTGGCGTCCCGCACCGGCCCTTGAGCCCGCCTCTGCGGCCTTGCGCCGCTCTCCCGAGGAGACACCACTGCTGAGGTCTGCGACGAGCTGAGAGGGCTGCACACCGTGCAGCAGCGCCCCGTCCAGCGACGCCGCGGCGGCTGCTGCCACGTCGAAGGACTCCGACGACTCGCCCGATGCCGAACCGCTGCGCCGGGCGCGGCCCTTGCGGGACGCACGGCGCTGATCGAGGGCTTCCTTCTCGGCGTGCGCCGGGTCCAGGTACTCCTTGCGCATGCTGTGCGCCCGGGGACGTACGGGGCGCTGCTCGTCCGCCTCGTCGTCCTCGAACTCCCTGACGACACCCGGGTCGTCCATCACTCCGAGCCGCACGCAGAGAGCCCGCAGCCGTCGCGGGATGGCGTTGACGGGCGTGGCGGTGACGACGAGCAGGCCGAAGACGGCGACCAGAACGAGCAGGGGCACGGCGAGCACATCGCCGACCGTCTCGATGAGCGGCCGTGACGCGGCCCAGCCGATTAGGCCGCCCGCATCCTGGACCGCCTCCTCGCCCTCCCCGCGCCCCGGTGCCCCGCACGCGATGTGCACCAGGCCGAGCCCGCCGACCACGAGCGCCGAAAGCCCCACGACGATACGGCCGTTGGCCTCCGGCTTCTCAGGGTGCCGGATCAGCCGTACGGAGATCACGCCGAGCAGTATCGGCACGAGCAGGTCGAGCCGTCCGAAGGCACCGGTGATGAGCATCTTGACCAGGTCGCCCACGGCGCCCTTGAGGTTGGACCAGGTGCCCGCCGCGACGACGAGGGCAAGACCCAGCAACAGCAGCGCGAGGCCGTCCTTGCGGTGAGCCGGGTCGAGGCCCTTCGTGCTGCGCCCTATGCCGCGGAAGAGCGCGCCGACGGCATGGGCGACGCCCAGCCAGCAGGCGCGCACCAGGCGGTAGATGCCGCCCGTCGGCGAAGGTGCGGGCTTGGCAGGGGACTTCGCCTTCGCCTTGGCAGCCGGCTTCTTGGCCGGTGCCTTCTTGGCGGTGGCCTGCTTCGCCGGCGCCCTTTTCGCGGCAGCCTTCTTCGCGGGCGCTTTCTTTGCTGCCTTTCGGGTGCCGGACGTACGAGGGGCCATGGTGGTGAGGTTACCGTCGCGGGGCTGCCGAGGCACGAACGGACGTGCACAACGGAGCAGCTGCGTATGGCGGCGTCACCCGCTGACGAGCTGTCAGGCCGCCCTGCGGCTACGCCACTACGTCACCTGCCGCGCCGCCCGGCGCATCTCCGTGCGGGGCGCGGCAGGCGCGCGAGAAGAGTTCGCATGAACGGTCAGCGCCGCGGCTTCGCCGGCGCCGAGAAGTGGTCAGTTCTGCGAGGGGACCTGGGCCGAAGTGCCGCCCGCACCGGGCTCGAGGGCGTCAAGTGCCCTGCGCAGCCCGTTCAGTTTGCGCTCGAGGTGTGCCGCCGTCGCCACGGTGGCGGACTCGGAACTGTCACCGAGCTGCTTGGAGAGCGCCTCTGCCTGCTCCTCCACGGCGGCCAGCCGGGCGGACAGCTCGGCCAGCAGCCCCGGGTGCTCACCGGCGTCGTCGTCGCCCTCCTCCGGCGGCTGGCCGGGGCCCGCGCCGTTCTCCAACTGGAGCCGCAACAGGGACGCCTGCTCACGCAGCTGGACGTTCTTCATGTAGAGCTCGACGAAGACCGAGACCTTGGCACGCAGGACCCAGGGGTCGAACGGCTTGGAGATGTAGTCCACCGCTCCCGCGGCGTATCCCCGGAAAGTGTGATGCGGCCCGTGATTGATGGCCGTGAGGAAGATGATCGGGATGTCACGCGTGCGCTCTCGGCGCTTGATGTGCGCGGCCGTCTCGAAGCCGTCCATCCCTGGCATCTGAACGTCCAGCAGAATGACCGCGAAGTCGTCCGTCAGCAGCGCCTTGAGCGCTTCCTCCCCTGACGATGCCCGCACCAGCGTCTGATCGAGCGCGGAGAGAATGGCCTCCAGCGCCAGCAGATTCTCCGGCCGGTCATCGACCAGGAGGATCTTGGCCTTCTGCACCATGGCCCGTCCTCCTCGCCCCGGCAGCCCAACGGACGCCGCCCCTGGGGACGGCTCTTTGACGCCGCCGCCCGTCCTTGTGCGGGTCATCGTAGCCGCACGCCGCACTTCGCCACACCCTGTCACCGCGATGTCACTGTGCACACATCGGAAACGCCTCAGGAGACCAAAAGGTTCCCCGTCTGCAACGCCTCCACACGTCTTCGACACACTGAGTCAGCAGGCGACCGCTACCCGCACCGTGTCACATCAACGAGCGCTCATCCACTCCCGCATGACGGTCAGCAGATGGTCGGTGTCCACGGGCTTGGTCACGTAGTCGGACGCTCCGGCCTCGATGCTCTTCTCCCGGTCGCCCTTCATCGCCTTCGCCGTCAGCGCGATGATGGGCAGCCCCGCGAACTGAGGCATCTTGCGGATGGCAGCAGTCGTGGCGTAGCCGTCCATCTCGGGCATCATGATGTCCATCAGCACCACGGTCACGTCGTCGTGCTGCTCCAGCACCTCGATGCCCTCCCGCCCGTTCTCGGCGTAGAGCACCTGCAGTCCGTGCTGTTCCAGCACGCTCGTGAGCGCGAAGACGTTACGGATGTCGTCGTCCACGATGAGCACTTTCTCGCCACCGAAGTCGCTGCCCGGACCGGGCTCGACCAGGTCCTGGCCGCTGTGCAGCCAGGCCTCGTCCTGCGACTGATCGGAGCCCGCTGCGGAGTCGGTACGGTCCCCACCGTCACGGGACTTGGCCGCACCGAGCCCACCGCGGCCGTTCTGCAGAGCACGCCGCTGTGGCTGCGCCTCCGGCGGCAACTCCCTCTGCTGCTCGGGTTCGGTGGCCGAGCGCTGGCGCCGGCGCCTCACGAGCGACGCGGCGGCACGCTCCGCCTCGGAGACGGCGACGTCGTCCTCCTCCGCACCCTGGGCGGCATCGCCGGCGCTCTCCTCCGCCGTGTCGACGCGCTCCAGAGGTTCGATGCGCTCGGCGGCCGCCGCCCCGGTCTCGGCCGCAGCCGCGATCGCCAGGTTGCCCGACCCCAGCTGCACGTAGCCCTGGGGCGGGAGCTCCGTCGGATGCAGCGGCAGGTAGAGGGTGAAGGTGGAGCCGCGGCCGGGCTCGCTCGCGGCGTAGATCTCGCCGCCGAGCAGTCGCGCGATCTCCCGGCTGATGGACAGGCCCAGGCCCGTACCGCCGTACTTGCGGCTGGTCGTGCCGTCGGCCTGCTTGAACGCCTCGAAGATGACGCGCATCTTGCTCGCGGCGATGCCGATGCCGGTGTCCGTCACCGAGAAGGCGATCATCTCGGCGTCCGCGTCCACCAGGGAGCCGTGCTCCAGCATCTGCTCGCGGATCACGTCGGGAACGTCGTCCTGCGCGGAGCGGATGACCAGCTCCACGGCGCCGCCGTCGGTGAACTTCACCGCGTTGGACAGCAGATTGCGCAGTACCTGGAGCAGCCGCTGCTCATCGGTGTGCAGGGTGGCCGGCAGCTCCGGCGAGACCCGTACGGAGAAGTCCAGCCCCTTCTCGGCGGTCAACGGCCGGAAAGTGGCCTCGACGTAGTCGACGAGCTGGACCAGCGCGATACGTGTCGGGCTGACGTCCATCTTGCCCGCCTCGACCTTCGACAGGTCGAGGATGTCGTTGATCAACTGGAGCAGGTCGGAACCCGCACCGTGGATCGTCTCGGCGAACTCGACCTGCTTCGGGGAGAGATTGCCCTCCGCGTTGTCCGCGAGCAGCTTCGCGAGGATGAGCAGCGAGTTGAGCGGCGTACGCAGCTCGTGGCTCATGTTCGCCAGGAACTCGGACTTGTAGCGCATGGAGACCGACAGCTGCTCGGCACGCTCCTCGAGGACCTGCCGCGCCTCCTCGATCTCCCTGTTCTTGATCTCGATGTCGCTGTTGGTCTGCGCGAGCTGCTCGGCCTTCTCCTCCAGCTGCGCGTTCGACTCCTGAAGCGCCCGCTGCCGGTTCTCCAGCTCCTCCGAGCGGTCCCGCAGCTGCTCGGTCAGCTCCTGCGACTGACGCAGCAGCACCTCGGTGCGGGTGTTGACGCTGATGGTGTTGACGCTGGTCGCGATCATCTCCGCGATCTGGTTGAGGAAGTCCTTCTGGATCTGGGCGAACGGCTGGAACGCGGCCAGCTCGATCACGCCCAGGATCGTCCCCTCGAAGACGACCGGCAGCACGATGACGTGCGCCGGCGGTGCGTCGCCGAGTCCGGAGGAGATCTTCAGATAGCCGGGCGGCGCGTTCTCGACCAGGATCGTCCGCGCCTCCTGAGCGGCCGTGCCCACCAGGGACTCACCGGGTGCGAACGTCGTCGGCATGGTGCCCGTCGAGTAGCCGTAACTGCCGTGCATGCGCAGCTCGTACCGGTCGTCGGCACCGTGGTCCGCCCCGATGCCGACGTCCTCCTTGTCCTCGTCCGTCGACACGGCGAGGAAGAAGGCGCCGTGCTGTGCGGAGACGACCGGAGTCAGCTCGCTCATGATCAGCCCGGCCACGTCTGCGAGATCGCGGCGGCCCTGCATCAGGCCGGAGATGCGCGCGAGGTTGCCCTTCAGCCAGTCCTGCTCCTGGTTCGCCAGGGTGGTCTCGCGGAGGTTGGCGATCATGGTGTTGATGTAGCCCTGGAGCTGCAGGATCTCGCCCGCCGCCTCCACGTCGATGCGCACGTTGTGATCGCCGCGCGTCACGGCGGTGGCCACGTCGGCGATCGCGCGCATCTGACGGGTCAGGTTGGACGCCATCTCGTTCACCGAGTCGGTGAGGTCCTTCCACGTGCCCGCCACGCCCTGCACCCGCGCCTGGCCGCCCAACTGCCCGTCCGTACCCACTTCGCGGGCCACACGGGTCACCTGCTCGGCGAAGGAGGAGAGCTGGTCGACCATCGTGTTGATGGTCGTCTTCAGCTCCAGGATCTCGCCGTTCGCCTCGATGTCGATCTTCTTGGTCAGGTCACCGCGGGCGATGGCGGTGGTGACCATCGCGATGTTGCGGACCTGGCCGGTCAGGTTCGACGCCATCGAGTTCACGGACTCGGTGAGGTCCTTCCACGTGCCGGCCACGCCCGCCACCCGCGCCTGGCCGCCCAGCACGCCGTCCGTGCCCACCTCGCGGGCGACCCTGGTCACCTCTTCGGCGAACGTGGAGAGCGCCGTCACCATCGTGTTGAGCGTGTCCGCGAGTTGCTCGACCTCGCCGCTCGCCTCGACGGTGACCTTCTTCGTCAGGTCACCGTTGGCGACCGCCGTGGCGACCTGGGAGATGTTGCGCACCTGGCTGGTGAGGTTGTTCGCCATCAGGTTCACGTTCTCGCTCAGGTCCTTCCAGATGCCGGTGACCCCCGGCACCCGCGCCTGACCGCCGAGCATGCCCTCCGTGCCCACCTCACGGGCGACGCGGGTGACCTGCTCGGCGAACGAGGAGAGCTGGTCGACCATCGTGTTCACGGTCGTCACCAGGGCGAGGATCTCTCCCTTGGCGTCGACGGTGATCTTCTTCGACAGGTCGCCCTGGGCGACGGCTGTGGTCACCTCGGCGATGTTCCGCACCTGGGACGTCAGGTTGTTCGCCATGAAGTTGACGGACTGCGTGAGGTCCTTCCACGTACCCGATACGCCCTTGACCTCCGCCTGGCCGCCGAGGATGCCCTCGGTGCCCACCTCGCGGGCGACCCTGGTCACCTGCTCGGCGAACGAAGAGAGCTGGTCGACCATCGTGTTCAGGGTGTTCTTGAGCTCGAGGATCTCCCCGCGGGCGTCCACGGTGATCTTCTGCGAGAGGTCACCCCGGGCGACAGCCGTGGCGACCTGGGCGATGTTGCGCACCTGGTCGGTGAGGTTGCCCGCCATGCCGTTCACGGAGTCGGTCAGGTCCCGCCACACGCCGGCGACTCCGGGCACCTGGGCCTGTCCGCCCAGCCGCCCCTCGGTGCCCACCTCGCGGGCCACACGCGTGACCTGCTCCGCGAACGCCGAGAGCTGGTCGACCATCGTGTTGATGGTGTTCTTCAGCTCGAGGATCTCGCCGCGTGCATCGACCTTGATCTTCTGCGAGAGATCGCCACGGGCCACGGCAGTGGTCACCTGCGCGATGTTCCGCACCTGCGAAGTGAGGTTGCCCGCCATGAAGTTGACGGAGTCGGTCAGGTCCTTCCACGTCCCGGAGACGCCGTCCACGCGGGCCTGACCGCCCAGGCGGCCCTCCGTACCCACGTCCCTGGCCATCCTCGTGACCTGCTCCGCGAACGAGGAGAGCTGGTCCACCATCGTGTTCACGGTGTTCTTCAGCTCCAGCATCTCGCCGGAGACGTCGACGGTCACCTTCTGCGACAGGTCGCCGTTCGCCACCGCGGTCGTCACCTGCGCGATGTTGCGGACCTGCCCGGTGAGGTTGCGGAAGGCCGTGTTCACCGAGTCGGTGAGGTCCTTCCACGTGCCGCCCGCGCCGGGCACCTGCGCCTGACCGCCCAGTTCACCCTCGACGCCGATCTCCCGTGCGACGCGGGTGACTTCGGCACCGAACGAGGAGAGCTGGTCCACCATCGTGTTGACCGTGGTCTTCAGCTCCAGCATCTCGCCGGAGACGTCGACGGTCACCTTCTGCGACAGATCGCCGTTCGCCACCGCGGTCGTCACCTGCGCGATGTCGCGGACCTGTGCCGTGAGGTTGCGGAAGGCCGTGTTCACCGAGTCGGTGAGGTCCTTCCAGATCCCGGCGGCACCCGGCACCTGGGCCTGGCCGCCCAGCACGCCCTCGGTGCCCACCTCGTTGGCCGCGCGCGTCACTTCGTCCGCGAACGTGCGCAGCGTCTCGGTCATCGTGTTGATGGTCTCGGCGAGCTGAGCTACCTCGCCGCGTGCGTTCACCGTGATCTTCTGCGACAGGTCGCCGTTGGCGACCGCCGTGGTCACCTGCGCGATCTCCCGCACCTGGGAGGTGAGATTCCCGGCCATGAGATTGACCGAATCCGTCAGGTCCTTCCACACGCCCGCGACGCCCTGCACCCGGGCCTGGCCGCCGAGCTCGCCCTCGGTGCCCACCTCACGGGCCACACGCGTGACCTCGGACTGGAAGGAGGAGAGCTGGTCGACCATCGTGTTGACGGTGTTCTTCAGCTCCAGCATCTCGCCGGCCACATGCACGGTGACCTTGCGGGACAGGTCGCCCTTGGCGACGGCCGTCGTCACGAGTGCGATGTCCCGCACCTGAGCGGTGAGCCGCGACGCCATCGTGTTGACGGAGTCCGTCAGGTCCTTCCAGGAACCGGACATACCGCGCACACGCGCCTGTCCGCCCAGCTTTCCTTCCGTACCGACCTCACTTGCGACGCGCGTAACTTCGTCGGTGAAAGTCGACAATTGGTCCACTAGTCCGTTGACGGTGCGCCCGACCTTCAGGAACTCGCCGCGCAGCGGATGCCCGCCGCCGTCCGTCCCGCGGGAGCGCAGATCCATCCGCTGCTCCAGGTCGCCGTCGGCCACGGCCGAAAGCACCCTGCCCACCTCGGAGACAGGCCTGACCAGGTCCTCGACGAGCGCGTTCGACGCGTCGATGGCAGCCGCCCAGGAGCCCTCGGACGTGCCCGTCTCCAGCCGCTCGGTCAGCTTGCCCTCGCGGCCCACGACTCTGCGTACGCGCGCGATCTCGCCCGTCAGATGCAGGTTCTGATCCGCGACCTCGTTGAAGACGGCCGCGATCTCGGCCATGGGTCCGTCACCCGTGACCGTGAGGCGCTTACGGAAGTTGCCGTCTCTCATCGCCGTCAACGCAGTCAACAAACGGTTGACGGACGCCGCGTCGACCTCGATCTTCCCGCTCTTCCGGGAGCGTCCGCCTTTCGCGCGCGCACTAGTACTGCGCGCCGCTGCGCCAGACTCCACCGTGTCCCTCCCGAAGGGTCGACCATCCTGCCGTCATACCCGGGCTTCTGCTTCGAGCCTTCCCAGTGTTTCACCCTGCCTGAACCAGGCGATAACAGTTCGGCAGCATGGCACACAGCTCTCCACACGGCCCGGACGGAAAACACACTGGATCCGGCACCCGCGCACACTGCGAACGTAAGTAACCTGGCCTCCGGCTGTCCATCCACCCGATGTGCCGGGGAGAGGGCGAAGCGCACGAAGCGTGCAGAAGTGCACGAAAGAATGCCGGGACAGCTGCGAGAGCACGAAAGGGCAACGGAGGGGCGCCGCGGGTGACGCAAGAACAGAGCGCCGAACGCGGGGGTGCTCCCGCCGAAGGCGTCGTGGGTCTCCCGGTTGACGGCAGCGGGGACGACCCGGCCACCGACGGCTTCACAGCACCTGCCATCGCGGCGCAGTTCAACCCGTCCGGTGCGGTGGACGGAGCGCGTCCCGGCAGCGAGCAGCGATACAAGGGGAGACGAGTGATCACCGCGAGGGCAGCGGCAACGTTCGAGCCGGTCGGACGTTCCGTCGCGACGGCCCGGGCCTTCGTGCGGGACACCCTCCAGGGCTGGGGGCTGGGCGACATCGTCGATGACGCCGTGGTTCTGACCAGCGAGCTCGTCACGAACGCCGTGGTGCACGCGGGCACCGCCGCCGAAGTCGTCTGTCTTCGCGAGGGCGACGGCGTACGCATCGAAGTGGTCGACCGCTACCCCGAGCGCGAACTGCCCCTCCAGGACCCCGCACACATCATCGGCAGCCCCGACCGCGAAGGAGGTCGCGGGCTGCTCCTGTGCGCCGCTCTGGCCTCCCACTGGGGCGTGGACTACACGGCGGCCGACAAGCGCGTCTGGTTCACCCTCGACCTCCCCGAACGCCCCGTGGGCACCCGCGCCGCCGGCCCGGCCCTCCCCGACTCCGCACTGCCCGTCGCCGACACCCGCGTCCGCGTGGCCGTCGTGCAGGTTGACCGCGGCGGCGCCGTCACCGCGTGGAACGACGACGCGCAGCACCTCTTCGGCTTCCCGGCGGACCAGGTCGTCAGCAAGCCGTTCACGGACTTCGCCGCCTGGCCCCACACCCCCGGCACCAGCACGGGCATCGCCGACGCCCTCCAACTGTCCCGCTGGGAGGGCTCCTACGGCATGCGGGGCGCCGACGGTCGTACGATCCCCGTCTACGCTTCCCACCTTCGAGTGAGGGACAGCGACGGCGAACCGTCCACCGTGTGCCTTCTCGTACGTGACCACGAACGGGCCGTTCTTCAGACGCCGCTGCGTTCCCCGGCACCCGACTCCGCGAGCCGTCAGGGCAGCGGAGAGAGCTCCGCCGACCCTTTCGAGATCTTCATCGGCTCCCCTCCGCCCGACGACCTCGACGGCTTGCTGCAGCGGACCGTCGAGCGCGCCCGCGACATGCTGGACGGCGACGCCGCGTACCTGCTGCTGGCCACCGATGACGAGACGGAGTTGGAGGTCCGGGCCTCCACCGGCCTCCCCTCCGCACGACAGCGCTTCGCCCGCGTCCCGGTCGAAGCCGGCACCGGCCGGTACGGGTCCGCCAGGATGCCCTCCGTGCACGAGGACCTCACCGTGGTACCCGGCGCGGTCCCACTGCTGGCCGGGACCGGGATGCGATCCGTCGTCACCGTTCCGCTCAAGGTCGAAGGCAGACTCACGGGTTCACTCGGTGTCGCGACGGAGTCCCCCGGCCGGTACACGAACGAGGAAGCACTGCGGCTCCAGTTCGCCGCAGACCGCATCGCGCTCGCAGTGGAGCGCGCCCGCCTCACCGAACTCGAGCGCCTGCGCCGCGGATCGCTCTCCTTCCTGGTCGAGGCATCCGACCTGCTGGCCGGCACCCTCGACCGTGACCAGACACTGGCGCTCATGGCACAGATGACGGTGCCCACTTTGGCCGCCTGGTGCGCCGTCTACACAGTGGCGGAGCCGGGTTCCGACCCCAAGCTCTCCTACGTCCTGCACGAGGACGAGGACCGCATCGACCACCTCAAGGCGCTTCTCGCCAGGGTCGATCCGCCGGACCCCGTCCCGACGCCCGGCGCCCGCGTCTGGAGCGCCCCCACCGACGCGGCGCACTCCGCGGCCCTGCGCTCGTCGCTCCGCACCGTGGTTCTCGGCGACGAGGACCATCACCTCTCTCCGGGCTCGACTCGGGCCACTGCGGCCGCAGTCGGCGGGGAGACCGTCGTTCTGCCCCTCGTCGCGCGCAACCGCGTGATCGGCATGCTCACACTGGGCAAGCCGACCGACGAGCGCTTCCGCCAGGAGATCCTCGAACTCGCTGAAGACCTCTCCCGTCGAGCCGCCCTCGCCCTGGACAACGCCCGGCTGTACTCGGAGCGCACGGCCATCAGCCAGTCCCTGCAGCGCAGTCTGCTGCCGCCCGAACTGCCCGTGGTCAGCGGCGGAGTCGAGGTCGAGGTCATCTACCGCGCGGCCGGCGAAGGCAACGAGGTCGGCGGTGACTTCTACGATCTCTTCGACATCTCCGAAGGCACGTACGGCTTCGCCATCGGCGACGTCTGCGGCACGGGCCCGGAGGCCGCCGCCGTCACCGGCCTCGCGCGCCACGCGCTGCGGCTGCTCGCCCGCGAGGGTCTGGGCGGCCCGGCGGTGCTCGACCGCCTCAACACCGCGATCCTCGACGAGGGCGCCCGCAGTCGCTTCCTGACGCTGCTCTACGGCGAGTTGCGCCCTCAGCCCGACGGCAGCGCCGAACTCAAGGTCGTCTGCGCCGGGCATCCGCTGCCCCTGCGCCTGCGCCAGGACGGCAGCGTGGAGCCGGCCGCCGATCCTCAGCCCCTCCTGGGCGTGATGGACGACCTCGAACTCTATGAACAAACGATCATTCTCGACCCCGGCGACGTACTCCTGTGCGTGACGGACGGCGTCACGGAACGCCGCGAAGGCACCCGCATGCTCGGCGACGACGGTCTCGCGGACGTCCTCACCAGCTGCACAGGCCTCACAGCGGGAGCAGTGGCGTCGCGCATCATGCGGGCCGTCGAACGGTTCGCGAGCGACGCGCCGTCCGACGACATGGCGATCGTCGCCATGAGGGTTCCGGAATAGGCGGCAGAGACAGAAGAAGGCCCCCGCCTGAGGCGGGGGCCTTCTCAACTACCTTCAGGAGAGCCCCAAAACGGAATCGAACCGTTGACCTTCTCCTTACCATGGAGACGCTCTGCCGACTGAGCTATTGGGGCACTGCGGCGTCGCCGATCTTACCTGATGCGCACCCCCGCGCAGGCCAACAGGAGCGCCCATCCGGAGGAATTCAAGACCCGGATCAACGCCCCTCAACGACCGGCCAGTTCAGCAGGCCGGCTCCATCAGCAGGCCGCCCAGACCGTTGCAGGCCGAGACCACCCGCTGCAGTTCGCGCTTCGTCATCGACGCCTGTACGGGCAAGGCCAGCGTCTCGTCAGCGGCCCGCTCGGATTCCGGCAGCCGCACATCGACGCGGAATTCCGGGGTCCGGTGGGCGGCAGTCTTCACCGGCACGTAGCAGGCCACGCCACGCGATCGCAGCGCCTGCTTGAAGGCGTCCCGGTCCGGCCTGCCGTTCCCCGGCACGCGCACCACGTAGTCCGTGTACGAGTGCTGCACTCCCAGAGCCACGGTCGGTATGACGACCCCGCGCAGACGCATGTCCAGATAGGACGCGTACTGCCGGCGCCGCACCGCGTCCACGGACACGACAGCGGGGGCGGAGTCGAGTTCGACCATGCGTAGCCCTCGCCGTTGGGCCAGCTCCTGCAGGCAAACCGTGTCCGCGGGGTGCCCGAAGAGGTTCACGGGGGCTATGGCAACGGTCCTGTCGGTCACCGCTGCCTCAACTGCCTTCGGATCGAGGCAGAAACTGTGCGGATCGATGTCCGCGAAGACGGGGCGGGCTCCCACCGCCCGTACTGCTCCTGCGACTTCGGCTCCACCGAAGGCCGGCACCACGACCTCGTCTCCGGTGCTCACGCCGGCGGCCATAATCTCTTTCGTCCCCATGGAACCGATGCTGGCGGCGGGACATGAACTCCTGGTGAAGGCACGAAAAAAGGCCGTGGTCCCCGGACTGAACAGTCCAAGAACCACGGCCTATTTC
>NZ_JACBXA010000087.1 GCF_013870515.1 Streptomyces albidus (ex Kaewkla and Franco 2022)
GCAGCTGCTGGAGCGCCCTCTCCGTGGTGCCGGGGGCGACGCCGGCGGTGAGGCTCAGCAGGACGTGCGTACGGAAGCCCTCCGAGGCGGCGTCCAGCGCGGTGGCGCGTACGCAGTGGTCGGTCGCGATGCCGACCACGTCGACCTCCTCCACGCCCCGCTCGCGAAGCCAGTCCGCCAGCACGGCGCCGTTCTCGTCCTGGCCCTCGAAGCCGCTGTAGGCGCCCGTGTACGCGCCCTTGCTGAAGACCGCCTCGATGGAACCGCCGGCGACCGCCGGGGCGAAGTTCGGATGGAATCCGATCCCCTCGGTGCCGGCGACGCAGTGCGGCGGCCAGGAGCGCTCGAAGTCGGGGTTCTCGGAGAAGTGGTCGCCCGGCTCGATGTGGTGGTCGCGGGTCGCCACGACGTGGTCGTAGCCGGTGGAGGCGTCACCGATGAGGTCGGTGATGGCGGCGGCCACGTCAGCACCGCCCTGGACCCCGAGGCTCCCGCCCTCACAGAAATCGTTCTGCACATCTACGACGATCAGTGCCCGGTGCATGCGCACGCCTTTCGGGGGGTCAGGGCTTGGGTCGCGAACGGTGGTCCGTCGGCCGGGACGCGTCCCGGTGGGGTCGACAGGCCCCTGACCCTATGGAATTCGCCGCGTTCGCGGGAGATCCCACGCACAGAGATCCCCCGCACACCCTCACGCGTACTCGGTCGGCAACACCGGCTCGCCGCGGGAGAGTTGCATCGCCGACATGGGCAGCCCGGCGAGCGCCGCGGCGTGACGTTCGCGGGCCGAGTCCAGCGGCTCCCTCGCGACGACCTCGCCGCCGCGCACCAGCTCGACCTGGAGCTGACGGTCCGCCAGCTCAGGCGGCACCGGGCCCGTGCCGATCACCTCGGCCATGGCGATGCCGTCCTGGTCGAGCTGGCGCGCCGCCCACTTCGCGCCGCCACGGGAGTTCTTGCCCCCCATCGACTTCTTCGCGACCGGCTTCAACGGCGCGTCCGGTGCGTCGGAGTCGGCGCGGGCGACGAGCTTGTAGACCATCGCGCACGTCGGGTGGCCGCTGCCGGTGACGAGCTGCGTGCCCACCCCGTAGGAGTCGACGGGGGCTGCGGCCAGGGAGGCGATCGCGTACTCGTCCAGGTCGCTGGTGACCACGATCTTCGTTCCGGTCGCCCCGAGTTCGTCCAGCTGGTTGCGGACGCGGTGGGCGAGCAGCAGCAGGTCGCCGGAGTCGATGCGCACGGCGCCCAGGCCGGGCCCGGCGATCTCGACGGCGCTGCGCACGGCCTCGGTGACGTCGAAGGTGTCCACCAGCAGAGTCGTGTCGCTGCCGAGCGAGTCGACCTGCGCGGTGAAGGCGTCGCGCTCGCTGTCGTGCACCAGCGTGAAGGAGTGCGCGCTGGTGCCGACGGTGGGGATGTCGTAGCGGAACCCGGCCGCGAGGTCGGAGGTGGAGGTGAAGCCGCCGAGGTAGGCGGCGCGTGAGGACGCGACGGCCGAGAGTTCGTGCGTGCGGCGTGCGCCCATCTCCACCAGCGGCCGTCCGCCCGCGGCGACCGCCATCCGGGAGGCTGCAGCGGCGACCGCGGAGTCGTGGTTGAGGATCGAGAGGATCACGGTCTCCAGCAGCACGCACTCGGCGAAGCTGCCCGTCACGCGCATCAAGGGCGAACCGGGGAAGTAGACCTCGCCCTCCGGGTAGCCGTGGATGTCGCCGCTGAAGCGGTAACCGGCCAGCCACCGGAGAGTCGGCTCGTCGACGATGTCGCGCTGACGCAGGAAGTCCAGCACCTGGTCGTCGAAGCGGAAGTTCTCGACGGCGTCCAGCACGCGGCCGGTGCCGGCGACGACGCCGTAGCGGCGGCCCTCGGGGAGGCGCCGGGCGAACACCTCGAAGGCGCAACGCCGTTCGGCCGTCCCTCCGCGCAACGCCGCCTGGAGCATGGTGAGTTCGTACTGGTCGGTGAAGAGCGCCGTCGACGGCACAGCCACCGGCAGTCCCCTGTCGGCCACGGTCACTTGGAACTCCTCGATTCGGCGAACCCCGGGGTAGGGGAGGGACACGGCCGAGCGTACAGCACATCTCGTCAAGTTGACGATATCGAGTGCCGTTTGGCCAGCCGACACCTCTGAGTGGCAGCATGGGACCCGTGAGTGTTGCCGCCCCCACCGAGATCGAACGCCCCGAGTCGGCCGAGGAACCCGTAGAGGTCCCTGAGCCGGACTTGCCCTGGGCGACGATCGTGCACAACGACCCGGTCAACCTCATGAGCTACGTGACCTATGTCTTCCAGAGCTACTTCGGCTATCCGAAGGACAAGGCGAAGAAGCTGATGATGGACGTTCACCACAAGGGCCGGGCGGTCGTCTCCTCCGGCAGCCGCGAGGAGATGGAGCGCGACGTGCAGGCGATGCACGGATACGGGCTCTGGGCCACTCTCCAGCAGGACCGCTGATGGCAGGGCACTTCGAGGCCACCGGTGACGGCGGCGCGGCCATCGCCCTGGACGAGGTCGAGATCTCGATCCTGAGAAGCCTCGCCGTCCAGCTCCTCGAGCTCATCGGCCCCGGTGAGGAGCCCGCCGAGGGCGACGACCCGCTGGCCGCCCTCCTCGCCGAGGGGCCGAGCGAACCGCCCTCCGACCCGGCACTGGCCAGGCTCTTCCCGGACGCCTACGGCGGCGGACCGGATGTGGACTCCGACGCGGACGGCGAGAAGGACCGCAGCGCCTCGGCCGAGTTCAGGCGCTTCACCGAGAACGACCTGCGCTCCCGCAAGCGCGAGGACGGGTTCGCGGTCGTACGGGGGCTCGACTCCCTGACACCCGACCCCGCCGGCGCGGTCCTCACGCTCAAGCCGGAGGAGTCACGCCAGTGGCTCGGCGCGCTCAACGACCTGCGGCTGGCCATCGGCACCCGTCTCGAGGTGACCGACGACGATGACGGCAGCGAGTTGTACGCCCTGCCCGACGAGGACCCGCGCAAGCCGATGGTGATGGCCTACCTCTGGCTCGGCGGCCTGCAGGAGTCCCTGGTGGAGACGCTGCTTCCCTGAGCACCGGGCGATGCTCGTGCGCCCCGGGGCCTCGTGAGCGGGGCGGCACCCCGCCCCGCGAACGTCCGTTGAACGGGTCACATCCTCCGCATGCCGAACACGGCGCAACGCCCTCGTGGCCCCGTTCGCCGTCCGCCATGTCCCTTTCGTGTGTGGTGTGTGTCATCGGCGCGCGGCAATGTGCGTGATAGGTCTGCTTGATCTGCCGCCGCGACACCACCCTTCGTCCGGCGGCAGCGCTGAGCCGGCCGACCGCCGGTACGCACGAGCTCCACTCCGGGGGAATCGGGGCCGGCCTGGAAGTCCCGGGCCGGTATGGCGAAAGGCGCACCAGACATGACCTCTGAGCAGGTCTGGGACCACGGCGATCAGGCGCGAGGTTCCACGGGAACACTTCAAGACGGCACGGGGGCACCTCCGGAGGAGGGCTACCAGCGCGGCCTCGGCAGCCGGCAGATCCAGATGATCGCCATCGGCGGGGCCATCGGCACCGGCCTCTTCCTGGGCGCCGGCAAGGCCATCACCAAGGCCGGGCCGAGCCTGATCCTGGCGTACGCACTCGCCGGCGGCGTCATCTACTTCATCATGCGGGCACTGGGCGAACTGCTCATGTACCGCCCGGTCTCCGGGTCGTTCGCCGAGTACGCGCGAGAGCTCCTGGGGCCCTTCTTCGGCTTCGTCACGGGCTGGACGTACTGGCTCTTCTGGGTCGTCACCGGCATCACGGAGGTCACCGCCGCCGCCACGTACATGCAGTACTGGTGGCCGGCGATCCCGCAGTGGGTCTCCGCGCTCGTCTTCACGCTGATCCTCTACTGCGCCAACCTGATCTCCGTGAAGCTCTTCGGTGAGCTGGAGTTCTGGTTCTCGATGATCAAGGTCACCGCCATCATCGGCATGATCCTCATCGGCGTGGGCGTGCTCACCCTCGGATTCTCCGACGCCGGCGAGACGGCGTCCGTGACCCATCTGTGGGCGGACGGCGGCTTCTTCCCCAAGGGCATTGGCGGCACGCTGATGACGCTGCAGATCGTGATGTTCTCCTTCCTCGCCGTCGAACTGGTCGGTGTCACAGCGGGGGAGTCCATCAACCCGAAGAAGACCCTGCCGCGAGCGATCAACACCGTGCCGTGGCGGATCGCGCTCTTCTACATCGGTGCGCTCACCGTCATCCTCTCCGTGGTGTCCTGGACGGCGTTCGAGCCGGGGACCAGCCCGTTCGTCGCGGCCTTCGCGAAGATCGGTCTGCCGGCGGGCGCCGCGATCGTCAACTTCGTCGTGCTGACGGCGGCGCTCTCCTCCTGCAACTCCGGCATGTACTCCACCGGCCGGATGCTGCGCGACCTGGCACAGAACGGGCAGGGACCGAAGGTCTTCACCAAGCTGACCTCCAACGGCCTTCCGCTGCTGGGCACGAGCGCCTCCGCGGCGCTGATGATGGTCGGCGTCTGGATCAACTACCAGTGGCCGTCGAAGGCGTTCGAATACGTCGTCTCCTTCGCCACCATCTCCGGCATGTGGGCGTGGGTCATGATCCTCGCCTCCCACATCCGCTACCGCCGCGCCTCGGACAGGGGGCTGCTCCCCCAGTCCGAGTTCAAGGCGCCCCTCGCGCCGTACGCGAGCTGGGTCTCGCTCGGCTTCATCGGGCTCGTCGTCGTGCTGATGGGCTTCGACCCCGACGCGCGGGTCTCGCTGTACGGGGCGCCGATCTGGGTGGCGGTCCTCGTCGTTTCCTATTTCGTGATCAAGGCCCGCAGCCCCGAGACGTTCCTCGGCAAGCGGTAGAGCGGACGGCACTGAGCCCGCCGCGGCTCCGCGTACGCAACGGTCCCGGTCCCACCGCCCTCGGCGGGGCCGGGACCGTTGCATATCCTTCCGGTCATGCTGACCATCACCCAGGACCTGCACGACAAGATCGTCGCCCATGCCCGCAAGGACCACCCGGACGAGGCGTGCGGCGTCATCGCGGGCCCGGCCGGACAGGGGCGTCCGGAGCGCTTCATCCCGATGCTGAACGCGGCGCGTTCGCCCACGTTCTACGAGTTCGAGTCGGCCGATCTGCTGCGCCTGTACCGCGAGATGGACGACCGCGACGAGGAGCCGGTCGTCATCTACCACTCGCACACCGCCACCGAGGCCTACCCCTCCCGCACGGACATCGGCTACGCCAACGAGCCCGGCGCCCACTACGTGCTCGTCTCCACCGCCGAGTGCGGAAACGACGAAGGCCCCTTCTCCTTCCGCTCGTTCCGCATCGTCGAGGGCGAAGTCACCGAAGAGGAAGTCAAGATCGTCGAGGAGTCCTGAGGGAGCGGAAACCCGCAGGGCAGAGCAGGGTTCCACGCGATCTGAGACGGAATCGTCCACATCGTGAAACCGGCATCGGGTTCCGGGGCCGGGAATCGTTACGATGAGCCAATGGTTGTCCACGACGTGAGTGCATCTTCGAAGTCCCCGGGCGCGATGCTCGTCGGGCGCCTGCACGTCGATCTGTGCCGCCTCGCCAGCGCGCTGGGGACGGCTCAGCGCAGCGCGTACGCCTCCGCCTGACCTCGTCCGCAGAGGGCACCCGCCCGGTACGACGAAGTCCGCGAGACGGGCACGCGCTCACACACGCCTCACCCGCACCGCAGTCCTGCCCGCCTCCGCATCCACAGGAGCACTCCATGGCCATCGAGGTCCGCATCCCGACCATCCTCCGCACGTACACCGACGGCGAGAAGTCCGTCACGGGGGACGGCGGCAACATCAAGGAGCTCTTCGACGACCTGGAGAGCCGCCACGCGGGCATCCTGGACCGCCTCGTCGAGGGCGGGGAGCTGCGCCGCTTCGTGAACGTCTATCTCAACGACGAGGACGTCCGCTTCCTCGACGGCATCACCACCAAGGTCAGCGACGGCGACAACGTCACGATCCTGCCCGCGGTCGCCGGCGGCGCGGGCACGCACATGCCGGCGGGAATGCGCTGATGCGCTACGACTCCCCGCTGTCGGCCGTCGGCGACACACCGCTGGTGCGGCTTCCGCGTCTCTCCCCGTCGGACGAGGTGCGGATCTGGGCGAAGCTGGAGGACCGGAACCCGACCGGGTCCGTGAAGGACCGTCCGGCCCTGCACATGATCGAACAGGCCGAGAAGGACGGCCGGTTGACACCCGGCTGCACCATCCTGGAGCCCACCTCGGGGAACACCGGCATCTCGCTCGCCATGGCGGCCAGGCTCAAGGGCTACCGCATCGTGTGCGTGATGCCGGAGAACACCAGTGAGGAACGGCGCCAGTTGCTCGCCATGTGGGGGGCGGAGATCATCTCCTCGCCGGCCGCGGGCGGTTCGAACACCGCGGTGCGCGTCGCGAAGGAGATCTCGGAGAAGAACCCGGACTGGGTGATGCTCTACCAGTACGGCAACCCGGCCAACTCCGCGGCGCATTACGCCACCACCGGCCCGGAGATCCTGGCAGACCTGCCCTCGGTGACCCACTTCGTGGCGGGCCTGGGCACCACGGGAACGCTGATGGGCGCGGGCCGCTTCCTGCGCGAACAGCGCCCGGACATCCAGATCATCGCCGCCGAGCCGCGTTACGACGACCTGGTCTACGGCCTGCGCAACCTCGACGAGGGCTTCGTGCCCGAGCTGTACGACGAGTCGGTGCTCACCGGCCGCTTCTCCGTCGGCTCCGAGGACGCGGTCGTCCGTACGCGCGAACTCCTCGCGGAGGAAGGCATCTTCGCGGGAATCTCCTCCGGCGCCGCGCTGCACGCCGCGATCGGTGCGGGCCGCAAGGCGGAACGGGCCGGTGAGAGCGCCGACATCGTCTTCGTCGTGGCGGACGGCGGCTGGAAGTACCTCTCGACGGGCATCTACACGGCCGAGTCCACGGACGCCGCGGTCGAGGCGCTCCAGGGCCAGCTCTGGGCCTGAGCCCCGCTGTCCACGGGCGCCTGCACGGTCAGCTCCCGCCGGAGAGGTGACGCACCTGCGCCCAGGTGTCGGGGTCGATCTCGCCGGCGCGCTGCCCGAACTCCGTGAGTTCCACTTCCCACGCCGCGTCCGTGAGCAGCGTGCTGACCTTGCCGGGCGCGTCAGCGACCGTGCCCGGCGGGAGCGCCAGCTTCGTGGCGGGCGCCTCCTGCGGGCGGACGTCGCCCGGGCGTTCGGCGCTGATGCGTGCGACGCGGGCGCAGTCCATCCGGACGTCCAGCACGAGGACGAGAAGCGGCGCCCGGGTCCACCAGATCTCACCCGGACGGGGCCCGCGGTCGGGCAGCGGCACACCCCGCCGGCGACGCCGCCCCTCCAGCGGGCGAGCCAGCCGGCCACCCCCGTCGACCAGTGCGGTCACAAGTGACAGAGCCACGACGGCACCAAGAGCGAGCCACCACCAAGTGTCCATGTCCGCTTCGCCTCCCGGCCCCGCTGACAGCCACACCGCACAGATTGTCGACCGTACCCCGCGCTGGTGATTCCGCCCACACCACCGCGCTCCTGAGGCCACACGCGGCACCGGGCGGCTTACGCTCGGAAAACCCCACAGCCGCCAACGGAGGTCTCTGCTTCATGAAGCTCACCGTCGTCGGCTGCTCCGGGTCGTTCCCCTCCGCGGAGTCGGCCTGTTCGAGCTATCTGGTCGAGGCGGACGGCTACCGGCTGCTGCTCGACATGGGCAACGGAGCACTCGGCGAGCTGCAGCGGCACGCCGGTCTGTACGACCTGGACGCCATCGTGCTCAGCCACCTCCACGCCGACCACTGCATCGACATGTGCGGCTACTTCGTCGCGCGCTACTACCGGCACGAGGGCGGCCGTTGCGAGCCGATCCCGGTCTTCGGGCCGCAGGGCACCGAGCAGCGGCTCGCCCTCGCCTACGGCGACACCCCCTCCGACTCCGCGATGAGCGAGGTCTTCGACTTCCACACCCTGGTCACCGGGGCAGCCTTCGAGCTGGGCCCCTTCGCGATCACCACGGTGAAGGTGGCGCACCCGGTGGAGGCGTACGCCTTCCGCGTCGTGCACGAAGACAGCGGCCGGACGCTCGTCTACTCGGGTGACACCGGACGGTGCGGCGCGCTCGCCGAGCTGGCCCGCCACGCGGACCTCTTCCTGTGCGAGGCGTCGTTCACGCACGGCAAGGAATCCATCCCCGACCTGCATCTGAACGGACGCGAGGCGGGGGAGTGCGCGCAGTCGGCCGGGGTGGGACGGCTCGTCCTCACCCACATCCCGCCGTGGACGGACGCCAAGGTCAACCTGCGGGACGCGAAGGACGCCTTCGGCGGGCCGGTGGAGCTCGCCCGGGCCGGCGCCGTCTACGAGCTGTAGCGCCTCCGGGGCCGCCCGGATGTGGCCGCCCGGACGTGCGTCGCGCCCGCTGCGGCGTGGCAGCGGGCGCGATGCGGATCTCTCGTGAGGACGGGCTGGTCAGATCCTCGCCGGGGTCTCGTCCTTGCCCTCGTCCCCGTCGTCCCCTTCCTCCTGGCGGTTCCGGTCCCCGGACTGGTTCCGTTCTCCCGCAGTGGTCGTCGCGTGTTTCTCGAGGGACTTCTCGCTCACGCTGCCCGAGGCGGCGACCGTGACGGTGTCGTTGACCTCGGCCTTCTCCGTCTTCTCCTCCGCGTCCGGCTCCGGGGCCTCACGGCCCGGTGTGGGGAGGTCGAACTTGATGATCGCGAAGCGGAAGACCACGTAGTAGACCACCGCGAAGCCCAGGCCCACGACCGCCAGGCCCCACGGGTTCGTGGCGATGCCCAGGTTCAGCATGAAGTCGATCGCACCGGCCGAGAAGCCGAAGCCGTCCTTCATGCCCAGGGCCCACACCAGCGCCATCGAGATGCCGGTGAGCACGGCGTGGATCGCGTACAGCACCGGGGCGATGAACATGAACGAGAACTCGATGGGCTCCGTCACGCCGGTGATGAAGGCGGTGAGCGCGAGGGAGATCATCAGGCCGCCGACGACCTTGCGTCGCTCGGGGCGTGCGCAGTGGTACATCGCGAGGCAGGCCGCGGGCAGCGCGAACATCATGATCGGGAAGAAGCCCGTCATGAACTGCCCGGCGCTGGGGTCCCCGGCCAGGAAGCGTGCGATGTCGCCGTGCTGGCCCTTGTAGGAGCCGGCCTGGAACCAGGGGAAGGAGTTGAGCAGGTGGTGCATGCCGATGGGGATCAGCGCCCTGTTGGCGACGCCGTAGACACCGGCCCCGGCCGCTCCCGAACCCACGAGCCACGCTCCGAAGTCGTGGAGCCCGGTGCCCAGGACGGGCCAGATGTAGCCGAAAATCACGCCGAGGAACAGGCCCGCGAAGGCCGAGAGGATCGGTACCAGGCGGCGGCCGCCGAAGAAGCCGAGCCAGTCGGGGAGCTTCTTGCGGTAGTAGCGCTGGTACAGGAGAGCGACCACGATGCCGATGACCACGCCTCCCAGGACGCCTGCGTCCACCGGTGGCGCGGCTGTGCCCACCTTGCCGTCGATGACCTTCTCGACCTTGGGCAGGTTCCCGTCGCTGAAGGCTCCGAGCACGTTCTTGAAGACGAGGTAGCCGACCACGGCGGCGAGCGCCGTCGATCCGTCGGACTTGCGGGCGAAGCCCACCGCGATGCCCACCGCGAACAGCAGCGGCATGTTGTCGATGAGGGCGCCGCCGCCGGCCGCGAGGAACTCGGCGATGCGGTTCACGGAGTGCGGGAAGCCGGGGCGGCCGAGCATGTCGGGCTGGCCGAGCCGCACCATGAGCGCGGCGGCGGGAAGGGTGGCGATCGGCAGCATGAGGCTGCGGCCGATGCGTTGGGCGACGGCCATCGCGCCCGAGCCACGGCCCTTCTGCCGGCCTTGGGTTGCCGTGGTCATCAGCTTCCTCCAGTGGTCTTCGGGAGGGCGGGCCGTCTGGAGCAGAGACCCTGTTAATGGTTTAGACCTCTTTTAGCACGCGGCCGACAGGGTGGAAAACGGATCTTGCTCCGCCCGTTGAGTCCGCATATGTACCCCGACGATTGGGGAGTTTCACGGTCACCGGGTGCCGGGAGGCGGCTCGGGACGGTTCCCCCATACTGGTGTAGACCTCTTTGGGGGCGTGTGGGCCAGTACCGGAGAGCAGGAGTCAGACATGAGCAGCAAGGCTGAAAAGATCGTCGCCGGGCTCGGAGGCCTCGACAACATCGTCGAGATCGAGGGCTGCATCACCCGTCTCCGTACCGAGGTCAAGGACGCCGCACTCATCGACGAGGCCGCGCTGCGGGCCGCCGGCGCTCACGGGGTCGTCAAGATGGGGACCGCCGTGCAGATCGTCATCGGCACCGACGCCGACCCTGTCGCGGGGGAGATCGAAGACATGATGTGAGCGCCGATCCCGTCGCGGCCCGTTGGGCTGATCGGGGGGCTGCGCCGTACGGACTAGGCTCGCCCCATGACTCGTATCGACGGCCGTACGGCCGACCAGTTGCGCCCCGTCACCATCGACCGCGGCTGGAGCAAGCACGCCGAGGGATCCGTCCTGATCTCCTTCGGCGACACCCGGGTCCTGTGCACCGCGAGCGTCACCGAGGGGGTGCCGCGCTGGCGCAAGGGAAGCGGCGAGGGCTGGGTCACCGGTGAGTACGCGATGCTGCCCCGCTCCACCAACACCCGTGGCGACCGTGAGTCCGTGCGCGGCAAGATCGGCGGCCGCACGCACGAGATCTCCCGTCTCATCGGGCGCTCCCTGCGGGCGGTCGTGGACTACAAGGCGCTCGGGGAGAACACGATCGTGCTCGACTGCGACGTCCTCCAGGCCGACGGCGGCACCCGTACCGCCGCGATCACCGGCGCGTACGTGGCCCTGGCCGACGCCGTCAGCTGGGCGCAGGGGAAGAAGCTGATCAAGAGCAAGGCGGCACCGCTGACCGGCACGGTCGCCGCCGTCAGCGTGGGCATCGTCGACGGTGTGCCGCTGCTGGACCTGTGCTACGAGGAGGACGTGCGGGCCGAGACCGACATGAACGTGGTCTGCACCGGCGACGGGCGCTTCATCGAGGTGCAGGGCACCGCGGAGGGAACGCCGTTCGCCCGGGCTGAACTCGACGGGCTGCTCGACCTGGCGGTGAAGGGATGTGCCGAACTCGGCGGCACGCAGCGGCAGGCGATCGACGGCTGAGTCCGATTTTGCGGGTCCTGCCTGGTCAACAGGCGGCGTCCGCCCGGCAGATGGGGCCGCTCGCAGACCCGGCGGCCCCCCTGGCGGGAAATCCATGGCCCGGATCGGAAACTTTGCGCGTGCTTTGCGCGTCGTACGGGGTACGGGCCGCGCGGGTCATGCCGCGCGGCCCGTCCAATTGACTGGAGAGAGGCTTCCGTGCGTCGTTCCCTCGTGCTCGCCACCCTCGGCACCACCGCGTTCGCCGCACTCGCGTTGACCGGCTGCAGCGCTGTGGACAAGGCGATCAGCTGCGCCAACACCGCTGTCACCGTCGCCGAAGCGGCCGACGACCTCCAGAAGGCGGTCGCGGGCGCTTCCGAAGACCCCACGCAGGCACGCGAGTCGCTGAACCGCATCGAGAAGAACCTGAAGAAGATAGACGACAGCACGGGCGACTCGGACGTCAGCAAGGCCGTGGACGACATGAGTGCGGCCGTCGACGACGCGAGCAAGGCGGTCGACGAGGGACGCGAGCCGAATGTGAAGCCCGTGGGCCAGGCCGCCGACGAGCTCTCCAAGGTCTGCACGTCCAACTGACCGTCCGCGTACGGCGGGGCGGCCCTTCGCGGAGCCGCCCCGGCCGGTGACTCACACGCGGGTCACGGGCTTCCCCTCACGCCGCCGGGTCTCGCCCCGCCGGCCACGAGTCCTGTCAGGCCTGGCACCGAGGCCCGTCACCGAGCCCCGTTCAGGACCCGATCACCTTCACCAGCGTGTAGATCGCAAGCCCCGCCAGCGCACCCACCACCGTGCCGTTGAGCCGGATGAACTGCAGGTCGCGGCCGATGTGCGCCTCGATCTTCTTCGAGGTGTGTTCCGCGTCCCAGCTCGAGACCGTCTCGCTGATCAGCAGCGTGATCTCGTCCTGGTACGTCGTCACGACATACACCGCGGCGTCCTCGACCCAGCCGTCGACCTTGCCCTGCAGACGGTTGTCCGCGGCCATCCGCTGTCCCAGGGACAGCAGCGACGCCCTTGCCCGCACGCGCAGTTCGCTGCGCTCGTCCTCGGCGGCGGCCACGATCATCGAGCGCACCGCGTTCCAGGCGGAGGCGATCAGATCCTGCACCTCGCCGCGGCCGAGCACCTCGCTCTTGAGCCGCTCCACCCGAGCCCGCGTCTCGGGGTCCGACTGCAGATCCGCCGCGAAGTCCGTGAGGAAACGGTCCACGGCGCCGCGGGCGGGGTGCTCGGGCATGTCCCGCATCTCGGTGACGAACCTCAGCAACTCCCGGTAGACGCGGTCGCCGACGCGGCGGTCGACGAACCGGGGCGTCCAGCCGGGCGCCCCGCCGGTGACGGCGTCCATGACGGAGTCGCTGTGCTCCTCCAGCCAGTCCGCAGCGCGAGCGCACACCAGGTCCACCAAGCGCCGGTGGCCGTCGTCCGCCACGACCCGTTCCAGCATCGACCCCAGGGGCGGGGCGACTTCCTGCGCGTCGGCGCGGCGCGTGACGGCCTCGCCCACCACCGCCTGCACATCCGAGTCCCGCAGCACGGCGAGGGCACCGCGCAGCGCGGTAGCCAGCTCGGCGGTCACCCGGTCGGCATGCTCCGGCTGCGCGAGCCAGGCCCCGAGCCGGCTCCCGATGCCCACGGCCCGCAGCCGCGCACGTACGACATCGGCTGAGAGGAAGTTCTCACCGACGAAGTCGCCCAGGCTCTGCCCCAGTTGATCCTTCTTCGTCGGGATGATGGCGGTGTGCGGGATGGGCAGCCCCAGCGGATGACGGAACAGCGCGGTCACCGCGAACCAGTCCGCCAGCGCGCCCACCATGCCCGCCTCGGCGGCAGCCGCCACGTAACCGCTCCACGCGCCGGCGCCCTCGTGCTGCGCCCACTTGGCCAGTACGAAGACCGTCGCCATGAGCACCAGGGCGCCGGTCGCGATGGTCTTCATCCTGCGGACACCGCGCCGCCGTTCCTCGTCCGCGGCTGTGAAGGTGCCGATGCCACCCGGATTGGGGCGCCGGCCCCCCGGGCCGCCGCTGCGGGGTGAGGACCCGTTCGATCCGCCGCCCCCGCCTCCCGGCCCCTCCGGACCGCCCGAAGAGGGTGCGCCGCCGCCCGTTGCCGAGGCCCCGTCAGCACTCGAAGTGCCGTGACCGGCACGCCCGTTGGAGTTCGCGGCCCGTCGACCGGAGCCGCCTGTGATTGACCTCACCCTGCCGTCGTTCCCGGCAGGAACCTCGCCCGTTTTTGCCCGATCCATCCGCTCCACCATTCGGCCAGTCCCCCCTACAGTGTCCCAAGGTGCCTGACAGGTGGAACGAAGCCCGGAATTCTGGCGTCTGTCACTCCGGGCGGTCATGCCGTCCCCAGTCGGCCTGGGCCGCCCCAGCGGGAGGACCTGGCCGCGACCGTGGGACCATGCCACCGCGACCACTCGGAGCCTCGGGCTCCGCCTGCCCGAGGAGATACACCGAGCGTGACCAGAAACATGGGTTATGCCTTGCTGGCCGGACTGGCGGCCATCGTCGTACTCGTGTCGACCGCCGTCTTCATCGGCGTGGGAAGTGACGACGGCAGCCTTGACGGCACATCACAGGGCACCGGTGACTCAGCGGCCCCCGCCTCCTCGGGCGCGTGGGTCGGCAGCTGGTCGGCCTCCGCCGTCGCAGCCGAGCCCGACACCCGCGAGGGCTTCGCGAAGATGTCCATACGGAACGTCGTGCACACCTCGGTGGGCGGCACCGGAGCCCGCATCACCCTCTCCAACCTCTACGGCACCAAGCCGCTGACCATCTCTCACGCGACGCTCGCCCTGGCCGCCGCGCCCAGCAACCCCACAGCGGCCACCGGCACGATGCGCCCGCTCACCTTCGGCAACTCCCGCAAGGTGACGATCCCTCCGGGCCGGACCGCCACGAGCGACGCCGTGCGGATCAACGTCCCGCACGCCGCGGACCTGCTGGTGACGACCTACTCCCCGACCCCGTCCGGGCCGGTGACCTACCACCCGTACGCCCGGCAGACCAGCTACGTGGCGCAGGGCGACAAGACCGACGAGACCTCGGGCACCGCCTTCACCGAGCAGAGCCCGTACTGGCGCTACCTCACCGGTGTGGACGTCTGGAGCAACGAGACGCACGGCGCTGTGGCCGTGCTCGGCGACTCCATCACCGACGGCATCACCTCCAGCCCCGGAGCCAACCGCCGCTGGACGGACTTCCTCGCCGAACGCATGCGCACCGAACGCGACGCCCCGCGCTACAGCGTCCTCAACGGCGGCATCAGCGGCAACCGCGTCCTCGTCAACGGCAGCCGCTTCTCGCCCAACAACGGCCCCAGCGGTCTCAGCCGCATGCAGCGCGACGTCCTGTCCAGCACGGGCGTGAAGGCCGTCGTCATCGAGATGGGGCTCAACGACATCATCAAGCCCCCGCGGCAGCGCGACGCCGACAAAATCGTCGACGGGCTGCGGCAGTTGGTGAAGGCGGCGCACGCGCGGGGTCTGCGCGTGGTCGGCGGCACGCTCACGCCCTTCGGCGGGCACCGCGGCTACCGTCCCCAACTGGACGCCACCCGGCAGCAGGTCAACGAGCAGATTCGCTCCGAGAAGATCTTCGACGCCGTCGTGGACTTCGACGCGGCTCTCCGCGACCCGGCCAACCCCAACAGGCTGCGTCCCGCCTACGACTCGGGCGATCACCTGCACCCGAGCGACAACGGCTACCGCGCGATGGCGGAGGCGCTCGACCTGAAGGCCCTCAAGGGCGGCTCACCCGCGAAGACGTAGCGACCACGTGCCGGTCACGGCCCGGGTACGGCCGCCCGGCACGAGTGTCCCGGAGCGGCCGCCCGGCAGCGGCCCTCACGAATAGGTGACCCGGCTCAACGGCCCGTGTACATGCGGGCGATGACGTCCTCGATGTCCGGCTCCCGCACGGACAGGTCCACCAGCGGATACTCCTCGGCGACCCGCGAGACGATCGGGGCCGCGCTCGCCGAGGCGGGGAAGGCGAGCCACTGACGCGGGCCCTCGGTGCGTACCGTCCGCGTCCCCTCGATCCCGTCGATCGGCGGCAACTCCCGCTCCAGATCCACCACGAGCATCCGTTCGCTCTCGCCCACCTCGTGCAGCCCGCCCAGCGCCCCGTCGTACATCAGCCGGCCGTGGTCGATGACCATGACGCGCTTGCAGAGCTGCTCGATGTCCGTCAGGTCGTGGGTCGTCAGCAGGACGGTCGTGCCCTCGGCCGAGTTCAGGTCGCTCAGGAACCGGCGCACCGTGGCCTTGCTGACGACGTCCAGCCCGATCGTCGGCTCGTCCAGATAGAGCACTTCCGGATCGTGCAGCAGCGCCGCCGCGATGTCGCCGCGCATGCGCTGCCCCAACGACAGCTGCCGCACCGGGACTTCGAGCAGCCGGCCCAGGTCCAGCAGCTCGACGCAGCGGTCGAGGTTCGTCCGGAAGCGGGCCTCGGGGATGCGGTACATGCGGCGCACCAGCGCATAGGAGTCGCGCAGCGGCAGATCCCACCACAGCGTCGTGCGCTGCCCGAAGACGACGCCGATGCGGCGGGCCAGCCTGCTGCGTTCACGGGACGGATCGATCCCCGCCACGCGCAGCCGCCCGCCGCTGGGCGTGAGGATGCCGGTGAGCATCTTGATCGTGGTCGACTTCCCGGCCCCGTTCGGCCCGATGTAGCCGACCATCTCGCCGCGCGCGACCGTGAACGAGATCCCGTCGACGGCACGCACCTCCTGCCGCTCCCGGCGCAGCAGCCCTGCCTTGCGCCGCACCTGGAAGACCTTCTCCAGGCCCTCCAGCACGATGAAGTCGTCCGTCATCTCCCGCCCCTCCCGGTGTTCCCGCTCAACTTCCGGTGCTCCTGTACGCACGCAGCCCCGCCCGCCACGCGAGGCCCGCCAGCGCGCAGCAGGCCACCGCCACCGCCGGCCCCGCGAAGTCCACCCAGCCCGGCAGCCGCAGCGGATCGTCGCGCCCCAGCATCCGCAGCACCGGCAGCCAGTTGACGAAGGCCAGCGGAATCACGAACGTCACGCCGCGCACCAGGTCCTTGGCGAAGACCGTCGGCGGGAACTCCAGCATCGTCGCGCCGCCGTAGGTGAAGGAGTTCTGCACCTCCGCGGCGTCCTGTGCCCAGAACTGGAAGGCGCCGCCCACCACGAAGACCGCGCCGAACACCGCCGCACCGCTCAGCACCGTCACCGCCAGCAGCAGCGGCGTCAGCGGTGAACCCACCAGCTCCACACCGCTCAGCGCCCAGCACAGCACCAGCCCGCTCTGCGCGACCCTGCCGAGCCTCCGCAGCGCGAACCGGTCCGCCGCCACCTGCGCCAGGGCCGGTACGGGCCGCACCAGCATGGTGTCCATCGTGCCGTCCCGCACCCGCGTGCCCACTCTGTCGAAGGAACCCAGCACCAGGTCCGCGAGGCCGAGAGAGGTCGCGGAGGTGCCGTAGAGAAGGGCGACCTCGTGCAGGGAGAAGCCGCCCAGCGCGTCGACGTGCGAGAACATGATCATGATGCCGACGAAGTCGAGCGCCGTCATCGCGAAGCTGCCCAGGAGCATGATCGCGAACGAGGCCCGGTAGACCATCGTCGAGCGCACCCACATAGCCGCGATGAAGCCGTACGCGCGCACACCCCACAGCGCCCGTGCCAGAGCGCTCTCGCCCGGCACCTCCACCGCCGGCGGAAGGCCGGCCCGCGTGCCCCGTGACAGGGGGACCTCAGCCACCCTGGACCACCACCTTGCGGGTGGCCAGCGACTGCAGCGCCCTGCCCGCGGCGAGCAGCGCCAGCGCCCACACCGCCTGGAAACCGAAGGCGTCGAGGACCTCGGCCCCCCGGTACTCACCCAGCAGCACGTCCACCGGGACCTGCATCGTCGCCGCCCAGGGCAGCATGCGCACCACCTCTCCGAAGACGCCCGGGAAGACGGTCAGCGGCAGCAGCATCCCCGAGAAGAACATGCTCAGCAGGGTGCTCAGCATGTTCAGGCCCGACCCGTCGAGCAGCCAGAAGGCGCTCAGCGCGAAGAGATACCGCAGCCCGAAGCCGGTGACGACGCCGAGCGTCACCGAGACGAGGAAGGCCAGCCACACCAACGGCGAGGAGGGCAGGGCCAGTTCGAAGAAGAAGGCCCCGACGGCCACCGGCACGATGCCCCGGCCCAGCAGGTGGAAGGCGGCCCGGCCGAGGTCGGCCGTCAGCCACCACAGCTGAAGATCGACGGGACGGTACAGGTCGATCACCACGTCGCCGGTACGGATGCGCTCCTGCAGCTCGTCCTGGAAGCCGCCCCCGATCAGCGCCGCGGCTGCGAGCATCGCCTGCCCCATCCACACGAAGGTCAGGGCCTGGGCCTGGTCGTAGCCCCCGAGGCCGGGCCGCTCGCTCCACAGCGCCAGGAAGGTGTAGGCGAGGATGAAACCGAAGACCGTGTTGGTGAAGATCCCGGCGGCGGTCGCGATCCGATAGGTGGCATATCTGCGGAAGCTCCCGGCCGCCACAGCGAAATAGACGCCGTGAAGGCGCATCCTTTTGAAGCCTTTCTCCGTCTTCCCCTGTAGTGCTTTTCTCACGATTCCGAAACGAAGGAGCCTAGCTCACCGGTTGAGCGGGCAGCCAAGGGTTATTCGCGTGCTTGGCCGCCCCACAGCGGCACGTACAGTGACCAGGCCGTGCCTCGCGTACGACCGACCCCGGTGAACAGCACGAACGAGGCAACGGTGTTCTATGGGGGATACGCGTGAATCGCAGCGAATCGCCTGAATTGCAACGAGGGGTCCCGGAAGACATGAGCGACGAGCCGAACAGTGAGGACGAGGCCGGCAGGCCGGACCCCGGCCCCGCCGGGGATGACGCCGCAGGGGCCGCCCGGAGCAGGCGAACAGGGCTGCGCAGGCTGATCCCCACCTGGCGCTGGGCGCTCGGCGGGGTGATGATCCTGGTCGTCCTGGGCTGCGGCGCACTCATGGCGGGCTACCTGCTCGTGAGCATCCCCACACCGAACAAGGCGGCGGCGGCCCAGACCAACGTCTTCCTCTACTCCGACGGCTCGCAGATCGCACGCGACGGGGAGATCAACAGGGAGAACATCAATCTCTCCCAGATCCCCAAGGCCACTCAGGAAGCAGTGCTGGCCGCCGAGGACCGCGAGTTCTACCAGGAATCGGCCATCGACCCCAAGGCCATGCTCCGTGCCGGCTGGAACATGCTCACGGGCGGAGGCAAGCAGTCCGGTTCCACGATCACCCAGCAGTACGTCAAGAACTACTACCTGAGCCAGGACCAGACCCTCACCCGCAAGGCCAAGGAATTCTTCATCGCCCTCAAGCTGGAGAACGAGGTCAGCAAGAACGACATCCTCGAGGGCTACCTCAACACCAGCTACTTCGGCCGCAACGCCTACGGCATCCAGGCGGCGGCCCACGCGTACTACGGCAAGAACGTCTCCGAGCTCAGCAAGGCGGAGGGCGCCTACCTCGCCGCCCTCGTCAACTCGCCCAACGCCTACGACACGCAGGCCCACCCGGAGAACCGGCGGCGGGCCGTGGCCCGCTGGCACTACGTGCTCGACGGAATGGTGGAGAAGGGCTGGCTGAGCCGGTCCGCGAGCCAGAAGCTGGAGTTCCCCGACCCCCACCGTGCCAGGCCCGCCACCGGCATGTCCGGCCAGCGCGGCTACCTCGTCGAGGCGGTCAAGAACTACCTGATCAGCAACGAGATCATCGACGAACGGCGGCTCGCCGCGGGTGGCTTCCGCATCACGACCACCCTGGACCCCAAGCGGCAGAAGGCGATGCGCGACGCCGTCGACGACCGGCTGATGTCCAAGCTCGACAAGGACCGCAAGGTCGACAAGTACGTACGCGCGGGCGGCACTTCGGTCGACCCGAAGACCGGGAAGATCGTCGCCATGTACGGCGGCATCGACTACACCAGGCAGTACGTCAACAACGCCACCCGCCGCGACTACCAGGTCGGCTCGACCTTCAAGCCGTTCATCTTCACCTCCGCCCTGCAGAACGACTCCAGGACGCAGAGCGGACAGCGCATCACCGCGGGCGCGATCTACGACGGCACCAACAAGCGCGAGGTCGTCAACGACGGACAGGGCACCGACTACGCGCCGGAGAACGAGGACAAGAAGTCCTACGGGCAGATCCCGGTCTCCGTGGCCATGAACAAGTCCGTCAACTCCGTCTTCGCGCAGATGGGGGTCGACGTCGGGCCCAAGAAGGTCAAGGAGACGGCCGTCGACCTCGGCCTGCCCGAGAAGACCCCCAACATGCCCGAGGACGGCTCCATCGCCCTCGGCGTCGCCACCGCCTCCACCACCGACATGGCGGAGGCCTACGCGACCCTCGCCAACCACGGCAAGCGCGGCCACTACCGCCTCGTGGAGAAGGCCACGCACGGAGGCGAGGTCATAAACCTTCCCGACAGCGAGGTGAAGGTGGCGGTGCCCAGGGACGCGGCCGACTCCACAACCGCCGTACTGCGCAAGGTGGTTCAGGGCGGCACCGGCACCGCGGCACAGAGCGCCGGACGCCCCGCGGCGGGCAAGACGGGCACCGCAGAGGAGGACAAGGCCGCCTGGTTCGCCGGCTACACACCCGAACTGGCCACCGTGATCAGCGTGATGGGCCAGAACTCGAAGACGGGCGAGCAGAAGCCGCTCTACGGCGCCGCCGGACTTGAGCGCGTCAACGGCGGCGGCTTCCCGGCGGAGATCTGGGGCGACTACACGAAGGCCGCGCTCAAGGGCCAGCCCGTCCGCGACTTCGACCTCGAGACCGACGGCGGCGCCGACATCCCCAGCGGTTCGCCGACCGACCCCGGGACCACCGGGCCGCCCACCGACCCCTCGTCCGAACCGCCGACCTCCGGCCCGACGACGGCCCCCACCGACCCCGGAACCC